>CP058667.1:2005714-2340000 GCA_020544305.1 Staphylococcus taiwanensis | reverse complement strand
TTTTTTCCCCAGGGCGGGGGTCACGGCAAAAAATTTTAATAAAAATAAAAAAAAAACCCCCCCCAAGGGGCCAAAACAAACCGCGTTTTTAAAAAGAAAAACAGGGGGGTTTTTTTTTTTTCTTTTTGGGTGGTTTTCCGGGGGCCTTTCAAAATTTGGGCAAAAAAAAAAAAAAAAAAAACATTTCTGTTAAAAACAACAAAAAACAACACAAAAAAAACCACAACCCTTTCCCCAACCCCACGATTTTTTTTTCAAAAAAAAAACTGAAAGAAATTTTTGTGGGGGGGACCCCGACTTTTTTCCGGGGGGCAAAACCTTTTTTTCCCAAAATTCTTGGGAAAAAGTTAAAAAAAAAAACAAAAAAACCTGAAAAGCTAAGGTTTAAAAGGGGGAAAAAAATTTTTTTTTTCCTTTAGTTTTTTTTGTTTTTTTTTTTTTTTTTGTTTCAAATTTAAAAAAGGGACCTTTTTAAAACCCACAAAAAAAAAAAAAAAAAAAACACAAATCTTTTTGTTTTTTTTCGGGGGGGGGGGACGGTGTTTCTTCCTTTTTTAGGCCTTTCGCTTTTTAAAATTTTAAAAAAAATTTGGTCCATTGTTCTTTAAAACAAAAAAAAAAAAAACAAAAAACAAAAAAAACCCCCCCCCAAATACCCTTTCGAATTGTTTTTTCCCACCCAAGGGTAAAAAAAAAAAAAAATTCCAAAAAAAAACGGGCGGGGCTTTTTTTTGGGGAAAACCTTTTGTTTTTTTAAGGAAAATTTAACGGGCTTTTTGGGGGGAAAAAAGGGGGGAAAATTCGTTTTTTTTTTTTTTCTTGGGAAACATTTTTTTTACGTCCCCGGGGGAAAAAAAGGGGGGGGGGGGGGGACCCCATTTTGGAGTGAATTTTTATCGGCTTTTTAAACCTCCTGCGCCTTAAAACCCCCACCGCCCCCAAAAAGGTTAGTGGGGGGATGGGGAAAAAAAAAAAACAAATTGGTTTAAAAAACGCCCCATTGGGTTTTTTAAAAAGGTTGCGGGGGGTTTTACCTTGCGGGTGTTTTTCCACCGGGGGATTTAACAAGGGGATTTTTTTTTTTGCGCGGGGGGAGCCAGGGGGAAAACAAAATTGTAAAAAACCCCCAAAAAAAAAAACAAACAAACAAAACAAAACTTGGCTTTTTTTTCGGCGGGGCCCCCCAACTTTTCCCAAAAAAAAAAAAAAAAACTTTTTTTCCCCCCCCAAAAAAAAACCCCTGGGGGGTTTGAAAAAGGGGGTTTTTTTTTTTACCCCCGTTTAACACAACCAAAATTTTTTTTTTTTCACCCCCCCCCCCCCCCCAAAAAAAAAACCCACCCAAAACCCCGTGGGGGGGGGGGGGGGGGGGGAACCGGGTTTTTTGGGGCGTTACAAGTTTTTTTTTTTTAAAAAAAAAACACAATTGTGGTAGCCTGTGTGGGTGTGGGTGGGGGGATGGTAAAAAACCAAATTTTTGTTTTTTTTGGTTTTTTTTTTTTCCGGGGGATTTTACCCCCCAGGGGCGTTCAAGTTAAAAAAACTTTTTTTTCTCTTTCGCATTGTTCAGGGGGGGCCAGTTGGATTAAACAAAAAATTTTTTTTTTTTTTTTCGTTCTGCGGGGACCCGAAAAATTAAAAAATTTAAAAAAAGAAAAAAACAAAACAATTTTTTTCGGGTTTTTCTGTTTTTTTTTTTTTCCCCAGGGTCGGGGGTTTTTTTTGGGGGGGGGGGGGAACGGAAAAAAAAAAAAAAAAATTTCGGTTTTCCTTTGTTACAGGAATTAAAAAAAAAAAAAAAAAAAAACGGGCGGGAAACCTTCGGAATTTTACACCGGGTTCGGGGGATAAAAAAAAAAAAATAAAAACAAACAAAAAAAATTTTGGGGTTTTTTTTATTGTAAAAAAAAAAAAAATTTTGTTTTTTCCAAATTTTTTTTTTTCTGTTGTACTTTCTTTTTTTTGATTTAATTTTTTTCAGGGAAAAAAACAAAAAAAAAAAAAACAAAACAAAAAACTAAAAAATTTTTAAAAAATTTTACAAAAACAAAAAAAAACCCCCCCCCCCCCCCCCCCCCCCCCCCCCAAACGGGGGGGTTTTTTCCAAAAAAGTTGTTTTTTTTTACCCCCCCAAACCACCCCCAGTTTTTTCTGTTTTTTTATTTTTTTTTTTTTTTTTTTTCCCCCCCACACCACCCCACAAAAAAGTAAAAAAACGGGGCGGAATTTACAACAAAAAAAAAAAACCACCATTTACCTTTTTTTGAAAGGGGGCCCCCCACCACCCGTGGGTCAAACAAAAACACAAAAGGGGGGGGAAACCGGGGGGGGGGGGGGGGGGGGACCCCCCCCCCCCCCCCCCCCCGGGGGGGGGGGGAAGTAAACAAAAGGATTTAAAAATAAAAAAAAAACAAAAAAAAAAAACCCCTGGGAAGGGGGGTTCTTTTTTGGCTGTTTTTTTAAAACGGGAGGGGCCGGGGGGGGCTTAAAAATTTCCGGGGGGGCCCCAAAAGGAACCCCCCTTTAACCACCGCGCCCCCCCCGCCAAAAAAAAAAAAAACCGTTGTTGGTTAAGGAAAGGGGGGGAATGAAACAAAAAAAAAAAGTATTTTTTTTTTTTTTCATTAAAAAAAAAAAACCCCCCCCCAAAAACCTGTTTTTTTTACTTCCCCCAAACGGGTGGGAAAATGGTTTGGATTGGGGGGGGGGGAAAAAGTTTGAAATTTTTTTTTTTTGGCGTTAAAAAAAAAAAAAAACAAAACCAAAAAAAAAAACCTCCCAAAATTTTTAAAAAAAAATTTTTAACCCCCCCTGGGGGGTAAAAGGCGGGGGGAGGGGGGCGGGCCAATTTAAACAAAAAAAAAAAAAAAAAAAAAAACAAACCACCCAACGGCCCCCCCCATTACCCAGGGCTATGTTAAAAAGAAAAACATGGGAAAGGAAGTTTTTTTAAAAAAAAAAAAAGTAAAAAAAAAATCAAAAAAAGGTTTAGGATTTTTTGGGTGGGGGCGGGTTTTTTTTTAACCCAAAAAAAACGGGGGGGGGGGGACCCCCCCCCCCCCACCCCACCTGGGGAAAGTCCCAAATTACATTTTTTTTCATTTTGGGGGAAGGAGTGGGGGGTTTTTTTTTTGGGTTTTTTGTTGTTTCTCAAAAAGTTTGGGATTTGCGGGGGGCAAAATTTTCTTTTTGTTAAATTTTTTCCCGCCCCTTTGGGGGGGAAATTTTTTGAGGGGGTTTCATGTTTTTTTTTTTTTGGCGGGGGGGGTTCAAAGGATTTTTTTTCCCCCAAAAAAAAAAAAAATTTTACAACAAAAAAACAACAAAAAAACCCCCCCACAAAAGCGGGGTTCTCTAAAAAAAACAAAAAAAAAAATAAAAAAAAACGGGTTTTCCCCAATTTTCCCTTTTTTTTTCTTTGTTTGGGATTTTTTAAAAACAAAAACCACGGTTTTTAAAAAACAAAAAAAAAAATTGTTTTTTTTTTTAGGGGGATTTTTTTTTTTTTTTTTTTTTTAAAAAAAAACCCCCCCAAACCGTTTTCCAAAAAAAAAACAAAAAAAAAAAAAAAAAAAAAACAAAACTAATTTTTTTTTTTTTTTCAGGTTCCCAAAAATTTCTTAAAAAAAAAAAAAAAAAAAAAAAAAAAAAAAATTATTTTCTGTTTTATTTTTTTTTTTTTTCTTGGGAAACAAGTTTTTTCAAACCCCCAAAAAACGAATGTCTGCAAAAAAAAAAAAACCAAAAAAAAAAAACACCCACAAAAAAAAAACAAGGGGGTACAAAAAAATTTTTCCCCCAAAAAAGGGGGGGCTTTTAAGCTGGGGAAGGGGGGGGGGGGGGGGGAAAAAAAATTTTGGCAAAACACAATAAAAAAAAAACAAAACAAAACAAACCTACAAAGGGTTTTTCATTTTTTTTTCCATTAACGGGGTTTTGTTTCCCCCAAAAGGCCCCACCCCCAATTTCAAAAATAGGAAAGCGTAAATTTTGTTAAATTTGCTAAAAAAAAAAAAAAACTTTTTTTTTTTCTGGGTTTGGAAAGGGGGGGGGGGGGACAACACTTTTTCGGTTTGGGCGGGGGGGAGGGTCAAAAAAAATTACAAAAAAAATTTGGTTTTCAAACCCCCCCCCTAAAAAAGGGAAAAATTTTTTTTTAAATTGAAAATTTGGGTTCATTTAAAAGGGGGTTTTTTTTTTTTTTTTTTCTGTTTTTTTTTCCTCAAAAAAAAAAAAAAAGGGTTTTAAAAAAGGGGGGGCTTTTTTTTTTTTTAAAACGGGGGGGGGCCCACAAAACCTTTTTTTCACCCCTACAAACCGGAGGGGGTGGAAATTCAAAAATTTTTTTTTAAAAAAAAAAACAAAAAAACAAAAAAAAAGTAACTTTAAAAAAACTTTCCTGGTGTTTTTTTTTTTTAAAAACCCCCTTTTCCCCCCCAAAAAAGGCGGTTTAAGGTTGGGGAGGGTGTTGTGCGTTTTTTTTTTTCCATTAAAAATGAAAAAAAATTGGGGCAAAAAAAAAAAGGGAAAAAAATTTCTGGGGGAAAATTTGGGATTTTCACATGTGTGGGGGAAAAAAACAAAACAAAAAAAAAAAAAATTTTTTTTAACCTTTAAACTTTACTTTTTGAAATAAGGCCCACATAAAAATAAAAAATTTTTTCTAAAATTTTTTTTTTGGTTTCTGTCAAAAGGGTTGGGGAAAAACATGTTTTTAGGGGGGGTTTAATTTTAAAAGTTTTTTGGGAAAAATTTTGGGCGGGGGCCAAACAATAGTTAAAAAAAAAAAACAAAAAAAACCAAAAAAAAAAAACCAAATTAAAACGAAGTGGGGGGGTAAAAAAAAAAAAAAAAAAAAAATTTTGTTTTTTTTTTTTTTTTTTTTTTTACATTACAAGGGGGGGGGCCCCATTGGGGCCATATTGGGCTTTTTAAGGACACCCCTTGGTTTTTTCGTTTTTTTTTTGTTTTCCCAGTAAAAAAAAAGGGGAGGCATACCCAACCCCCCCTGTATTTTAAAACAAAAAAAAAACAAAAACCTGGGGCCGGGGGGTTCTTTTTTTTTTTAAACGGAGTTTTCTAAAAAAAAAAAAGGTTTTTTACAAGGTTTAAAAAATTAGTTTAAAAAAAAACCCCCCTAAATTTTTTAACCCCCATATCCTTTTTTTTGGTTTGGAATTGGGGTTGGTTGTTAAAAAAAAAAACCCCCAAAAAAAAACTTTGGCGGGGGGGGGTTTTTTTTTTTTAAAAAAAAACAAACCCGGTCCCTTTTTTAAGGGAGTTTTTTTTCAAGTGGACTTTAAATTTTTTTTTTTGAAGTTTGGGGGGCGCCTAAACCCAATTTAAAAAAAAAAAACCCACCACTAACCGTTTGGGGGGGGGCCCCCTTCATTTTGGGCCTTTTTTGGGGGGGGAGGGGGTGGGGCTTTTCTTTAAAGGGGGTAAACAAGGTTCGGTTTTTGGAAACAAAACAAACAGGGGGGGGGGGGAGGGGGCCCCAATTTTTTTTTTTTGGTTTTTTTTTTTTTTTTTCCCAAACAAAAAAAACTTTCAAACAGGGTTTTGTTTTTCCGGCATTTGTAAAAAAAAAAAAGCCCTTTTGGGGTTTTTGGGTTTTTTTACCAAAAAGGTGGGGGGTGGGGGAAAAAGTGGGACGGGGGAAATTTAAGCCCACGGTTGGGGCCCCCTTTAACCTAAAATTGTTGCGTTCAAAAAAAAAAAATGGCACTTGGAATTTTAAAAACCTAAAAAAAAACCTCTGTTTGCCACAAAAGGGGCGGGTAAAGGGGGGTTGGCGGGACCCCACGGGGGTTTTTAAAAAAAAAATGTTTGTGTTTTTACAATGAAAAAATTTAAAACCCCAGGGATGGGGTTTCTTTTTTTTCTTTAATTAAAACAAAACATTTTTTATTTTTTTTGTCTTTTTTTTTCGTAAAAATTTTAAAAAAAAAAACCCCAAAAATTTTTTTCCCCCCCCCATTTTTTTTTTTTTTTTAAAAAACTTTTTTTTGTTTTTTTTTTACGGGTTTTTCGGGTTTTTTTCCCATTTAGAGGGGGGGGGTTTTTTTTTTTTTTTTTTTCCCCAAAAAAATTTTTTTTTGCCTTTCTTTTTAAGGGGAGGGGGGGCGCCCATTTTTTTTTTAAAAAATGGGTTAGGTGGGGGGGGGGCAAACAAAAAAAAAAATTTTTTCACGGTTTGAACACAAAAAAAATAAAACTCAAACTTTCCTTCATTTACGCAAAAAGCGGGTTTTTTTAAAAAATAAAAAAAAAAAAAAATTTTCCACAAAGGGTTTTTTGGCCCCATTTTTTTTTCCTTTTTTTTTGGGTTTTTTTTTAAGGGGGGGGGGACCCAAAACCCAAATTTTTGGATTTTAAAAAAAAACCCATTTTTTTTTTTTTTTTTAATAAAACAAAAACCCTTTTTGGCGTTTTTTTTTCCTTTTTTTTTTTTTAAAAAAAAAAACCCCAGGGGGGGGGGGGCGGGGAAAAATTACTGGAAAAAAAAACCCCGGGGGGGGGGAAAAAACCCCTGAGTAGGGTTCAAAAAAACAAAAAAAAAAAAAAACCCCCCACGGTTTTTTGTAACCCCCAAGGTAACAAAAAAGGGGTTTTTTTGAACCGGGGGGGGGGAAACCAAAAAAAAAACCCCGGGGGGGGGGGGCGGGGAGGGACCCCTTGGTTTTTTTTTTTTAAAAACCCCCTTTTTAAAAACAAAAAATGTTGGAAGGGGAAAAAAAAAAAAAAAAAACAAAGTGATTTTTTCAAAATTGTTCTTTCTTCTTTCTTGGGGGGGTGGGGTTTCTTGTTTAAACCCCCCCTTTGGGGGGAACCTGTAAAACTGGAACCCGGGGGGGAACCCCCCCCCGGGGGCGGGGAAAAAACCCCATTTTATTTTTTTCAAATGGTGAAATAAAAAAAAGGGGAGGGGGGGAGGGCAAAATTTTTTCTTTTTTTTTAACAAGGTGGGGGGGCGCTTTTCCTTTGGAAGTTTAAAACAAAAAAACAAAAAAACAAAAAAAAATAAAAAACAATTTTAACCGGGGGGGGGTTTTTGTTTTTTTCGTGTTTGGGAAAAAAAAAACGGGGGGTGATTTTTTTGTTTGCCCAGGGGGGGGGCCAAAACATTAAAAAAAGGGGGGGTCCTTTTTTTTTTTTTTTTCCCCCGGCCCAGCCGGTTGTGTTTTTTGTGGGGGCGGTTGAAAATTTCCTTTTTTTTTCCCCTTCTTTCCCTTTTTTTTTTTTGTTTTCCCCCTTCCCCCCCCCCTTCCCCCTTCCGGGTTGTTTTTTGTTTTGTTGAGGGAAGGAGAAATTTTTTTTTTTTTTTTTTTTCCCCCCCCCAAAAAACCGGGGGGGCACCAAAACCCCAACCCCCACCCCCCCCCCCGGCGGCCCGGAGGGGACCCCTTTAGGGTTTGGGCTTCCCCTTGTGGGGGGGGGGGGGGGGGGGGCCAAAAAATTTTTTCCACTTTTTTTCGGTTTTTTTCAAAAAAAAAAAAAAAAAAAAAAAAAAAAAAAAAAAAAACAAAAAAACACACAAAACCGGACAAAAACAAAAAAAAAAAACCCGGTTTTTTTCAAACATTTTTTTTAACAAAATTTCGTTTTTAAAAACAAAAAGGGGGGGGGGAAGCGGTAGATGCTTAATTGATAATGGTCGACCGGGTGTCCAGTTACAGGTCCAGGTTAACAGACCATTGAAATAACTTTCTCACATGTTCAAAGGTAAACAAGGTCGTTTCCGTCAAAACTTACTTGGTAAACGGTGATACTTCAGGGCGTTCAGTAATCGCTGTAGGACCAAGTTTAAAAAATGTATCAATGTGGTTACCAAAGAAATTGGCACTGGATTATTTAAAACTTTCGTAATGAAAAGAATTAGTCAACGTGAAAATTGCCACTAACATTAAAATGCTAAGGCAAAAGTGAAGTATGGACGACGAAGGATGGGAGCTATTAGAAGATGTAATTGAGAACATCACTGTATATTAAACACGTGCACTACGCTTCACAGATTAGGTATTCAAGCATTTGAACAACCTTAGTAGAGGTCGTGCTATTTCGTCTTCACACACTGGAACAACAGCTTTACAATGCGGCTTTGGATTGTTGACCAAATGGCCGTTCAAGTACTTTATCTAAAGAAGCTCAAGCAGAAGCGTATGTTAATGTTAGCTGCTCCAACATATCTTGAACCCTAAGACGGTAAAACCAGTTGTTACACCATCACAAGATATGGTATTAGGTAACTATTACTTACACTTTAGAACGTAAAGACGCAGCTTAATACAGGGTACTCTTTAATGATACCACCGAAGTGCTAAAAGAATATGCAATGGCATACATTTACAACATCGTATGGTTTATTAATGCGCAATCACTTTAGATAACCCTAACATTCACTGAAGAACAAAATAGAAAAATTTTGGCTACCTCAGTAGGTAAAGGATTTCAATGAAATCATTCCAGATTCATTTGCATTCATTAAGAACCAACTCAAACTAACCTTGAAGGTGTTAAAAACACCCGATATATACTTTTTGATCCAAACTCAGTTAAGGTGAAGGTGCCTTAAAGCTACTTTGAGGAACAAGAACTTATTGAACTATTCAAAACAAATTCTTAGGTAACATTACTCTGCCGAAGTCTTCAACAGATTTAGCATTACAGATACTTCTATGATGAAACTTGACCGTATGAAAGACTGAGGTTTTCAAATATGACACCGCTAAAGCTGGTTTACTGTTGTGTTGCCCGACATCGGCGGACCCCATTCCCACCGATACCACCACAAAGATACTTTTACGATCGACCATGAAAAATAGTTGAACGTGTATCTAACAATTACCGTGGTTTAACACAGAAGCATGAAAGTTATTTAAACGCTGTTTTGTTGAAATTTGGACTGACGCTAAAAGACCAAAATTCAAGGGCGAATTAATGCAATCACTGAGAAAACAAACCACAATCTTCATGATGAGTGACTCAGGTGGCCCGTGGTAAACGCATCTAATTTATCAATAGCTGGGATGCGTGGTTAATGGCCGCTCCTTCAGGTAAAATTATTGAGTTACCAATCACTTCACATTCCGTGAAAGGTAACAGTGTTAGAATACTTCTCTCTACACACGTGTGCGAGTAAGGTCTTGCCGATACCGCCTCTTAAAAACAGCCCAGCTTCAGGTTATCTTACTCGTCGTCTTGTTGCGTGGTCAAGAGTTATCGTACGGAAGAAGACTGTGGTTACGACCGTGGTGTATTAGTTTTCTGATATCAAAGACGTACAGAAATGATGGAACCATTATCGAAAACGTATCGAAGGGTCGTTATCTAAAGAAACGATTCGTCACCTGAAAACAGACAAATTATTATTGTCAGACGAATTAATCACTGCTGAAATTGATAAGAAAATTACTGACGCTGGATCGAACAACACTGTTACATCCGTCAGCATTACTGTAACGCACGTCACGGTGTTTGTGAAAAATGTTTCGGTTTAAAACCTTGCCAAACAAGAGTGAAAAAAGTTGAAGTGCGCCTTCTATTTTAATTTGTTCTTTATATGGATCTAATCTTTCTAAAATATAATTTAATTTCTCTCTATAAATTCTTCTCATTTTATTTAAATGACGTTCAAAACTTCCTGAAGACATAAAATTAGCAATAATTTGTTGAATATGAACGGGAACAGTATTACTTTCTTTATATGGCATAGCTTTATAATCTTGTAGTAGTTTAGTTGGCAGTACAAGGTATGCAATTCGACAGCTTGGATACAGTGATTTAGAAAAGGTACTAATGTAGATTACTTTATCTTTTTTATCTAAACTTTGTAATGCTGGAATTGGTTTGCCATAGTATCGAAATTCTGAGTCATAATCATCTTCAATAATATATCGATTATTTTGTTGATGTGCCCATTTAATGAGTTGCGTTCGTTTTTTTAAATTCATAACGTATCCAGTCGGAAACTGATGAGATGGTGTGACATATAATATGTTTTTATTTGAATTAAGAACTTCATTTATACTGATTCCATCTTCTTCTACCGTAGCTTGAATGTAATTACGGTTATGTTTATCTAGTACATGTTTAATTGGAGGATAGCTAGGTTTCTCTATTATAAATGATGATGATTTAAGCAAATCACTAACCATGCTTAATAATTGCTCTGTTGATGAACCAATTACAATTTGATTAGGGTGACATGATACGCCTCTACTATTAAACAAATAATGTGCGATTTGTTGTCGTAGATTTTCTTCTCCTTGAATATCTCCTTTTTCTAATAAATCTATTTCAGTATCTTCAAAAGCTTCTTTAGCGTATTTTCTAAATAAATGAAGGGGGAAATATTCAGCGTCAATTTCAGCTAAATTAAAGGAATATTGATAATGATGTTCCCTAATAGGTTGATTAATTTCTTCAAATTCGTTATGGCTTATATTGATAATTGGCAATGATTGAATGTCTGACACATAGTAACCTGAACGTGGTTTTGAATAAATAAACCCTTCATCTAATAAAAGTTGATAAGAATGTTCAATCGTCGTATGACTCAAAGATAAATGTTCACTTAATTGGCGTTTAGATGGAAATTTATCATTAGCTTGATATTGACCTTCAATAATTTGATTTTTTAATTTTTCATAAAGTGAAATATATAACGTCTGTTTATTTGGCATAGTAAACTGGCCCCTAATTTTATAAATAAATTGTACCTTTTTAAATATCAGTTTATATCTTAAAATAAATTTAATCAATTAGTAAAGGGGTTAATTTTATGTCTAAAATTGTAGGATCTGATCGAGTTAAAAGAGGAATGGCTGAAATGCAAAAAGGTGGCGTAATTATGGACGTCGTTAATGCAGAACAAGCTAAAATTGCAGAAGAAGCTGGAGCGGTTGCAGTTATGGCATTAGAACGTGTGCCATCTGATATCAGAGCAGCTGGTGGCGTGGCACGTAGCGCTAATCCAAAAATTGTTGAAGAAGTGATGAACGCTGTATCTATCCCCGTTATGGCGAAAGCACGTATCGGTCATATTACTGAAGCACGTGTATTAGAAGCTATGGGTGTTGACTATATTGATGAATCTGAAGTATTAACACCTGCAGATGAAGAATATCATTTAAGAAAAGACCAATTTACAGTACCTTTTGTATGTGGTTGCCGTAATTTAGGTGAAGCTGCACGTCGTATTGGTGAAGGCGCTGCGATGTTACGTACTAAAGGTGAACCAGGTACAGGTAATATTGTAGAAGCAGTAAGACATATGAGAAAAGTTAACGCAGAAGTTAGTCGTTTAGTTGTAATGAATGATGATGAAATTATGACTTATGCTAAAGAATTAGGAGCTCCATATGATGTTTTAAAACAAATTAAAGACAATGGCCGTTTACCAGTAGTTAACTTTGCAGCTGGTGGTGTAGCTACACCTCAAGACGCTGCATTAATGATGGAATTAGGTGCAGATGGAGTATTCGTTGGGTCAGGTATTTTCAAATCTGAAGATCCTGAGAAATTCGCAAAAGCAATTGTTCAAGCTACTACACATTACCAAGACTATGAATTAATCGGTAAATTAGCAGGCGAGTTAGGTACTGCAATGAAAGGTTTAGATATTAACCAAATCTCATTAGAAGAACGTATGCAAGAGCGTGGTTGGTAATTTATGAAGATTGGTGTATTAGCATTGCAAGGTGCCGTACGTGAGCACATTCGTCATATTGAACTTAGTGGTCATGAAGGTATTGCGGTTAAAAAGGTTGAACAATTAGAAGAAATAGATGGATTAATTCTTCCAGGTGGGGAATCTACTACACTTAGAAGATTAATGGACTTATATGGATTTAAAGAAAAGTTACAACAGTCTGATTTACCAATGTTTGGCACATGTGCAGGATTGATTGTCCTTGCCAAAGATGTCGAAGGTGAAACTGGATATTTAAAAAAATTAGATATTACAGTGGAACGAAATTCATTTGGTAGACAAGTGGATAGTTTTGAAGCAGAACTTGATATTAAAGGTATCGCTGAAGATATAGAAGGCGTATTTATTAGAGCACCTCATATCGCTAGTGTTGAAGAGGGCGTAGAAATATTAAGTACAGTGGGCGATAAGATTGTTGCTGTTAAACAAGGTAAATATTTAGGTGTATCATTCCATCCTGAATTAACGGATGATTATAGAGTGACACAATACTTTATTGAACATATGGTTAAATAAAATTAATATCGCAAGTAGAGCTACTCGTTTGAGTTTATCAACTTGTAAAAAATAGAACTAGAACTTCTTTATAACATGGAAGTTCTAGTTCTATTTAATTTAAATATTAGATAAAGAATCCAGCAATTGCAGCTGAAATGAATGATACTAATGTAGCACCAAATAACAACTTAAGTCCGAAGCGTGCTACCACGTCACCTTTTTCAGAATTAAGTGATTTAATGGCACCTGAGATAATACCGATTGAACTGAAGTTAGCGAATGATACTAAGAATACTGATGTTACACCTTTCGCATGTTCAGAAATACCTTTCAAGTTACCTAATGATTGCATCGCAACAAATTCATTAGATAATAATTTAGTTGCCATAACTGAACCTGATTTAACAGCGTCTTCCCATGGTACTCCAGCTAAAAAAGCTAATGGTGCAAAGACAAATCCAATTAATGTTTGGAAATCCCATTTAATAGCGCCACCTGATACTAAGCTAAACGCACCGCTTACTAAACCATTTAATAAAGCGATAATTGCAATATAACCAATTAACATTGCTCCAACGATAACAGCAACTTTGAAACCATCTAAAATGTATTCCCCTAACATTTCGAAGAATGATTGTTGCTTCGTTTCACTTTCATCTACTAATAATTTATCGTCTTCTTCATTAACTTTATATGGGTTAATAATAGAAGCAATGATGAAACCGCCAAATAAGTTTAATACAACTGCAGTAACTACATATTTAGGTTCAATTAATGTGAAGTAAGCACCAATAATTGAAGCTGATACTGTAGACATTGCTGAAGCTGTTAATGTATACAAACGTTGTTTAGGTATGTAAGGTAATTGTTTTTTTAATGAAATGAAAACTTCAGATTGTCCTAAGATTGCAGCAGCAACTGCATTATATGACTCTAAACGTCCCATACCATTAATTTTAGAAATTAAGAATCCTAAAACATTGATAATCCAAGGCAAAATTCTTGTATATTGTAAGATACCAATTAATGCTGAAATAAATACGATTGGTAATAATACACTGAAGAAGAATGGTGGATTTTTAGGATTTACAAATTTAAATCCTCCAAATACAAAGTTAACCCCTTCTGCTGCTTTCTGTAACAAGTAGTTAAATCCTTCAGAAATGCCCCCAATTACTGTGATACCTGCTGTCGTTTTTAATAAAATAAACGCAAAGACAAGTTGGATAACTAATAAAATACCAACATATTGCCAACGGATATTTTTTCTGTCAGAGCTAAACAAAAATGCAAGTGCCAAAAAGAAAATTATCCCAATAATCCCAATAAGAATATGCATGATTCTACTCCTTTAAATTTTTCTTTATCTAATATAATACATTAAATTTGTATATGTAACATCATTAATTTTTTTAATTTGAAAATCAAATTGGTTGAAAAAGGTCAAATATGCTCATATAATATAGTCAAAGAAGGTCAAAAGAGGTGATGAATCATGCACAACATGTCTGACATCATAGAACAGTACATTAAAAAATTATTTGAAGAAACTAATGAAGACGTGGTAGAAATTCAACGAGCGAACATTGCTCAACGTTTCGACTGTGTACCTTCTCAATTAAATTATGTTATTAAAACAAGATTTACAAACGAACATGGATATGAAATTGAAAGTAAACGTGGTGGTGGAGGATATATCCGAATCACAAAAATTGAAAATAAAGATGCAACGGGGTATATTAATCACCTAATGCAACTTATAGGTCCATCTATTTCACAACAACAAGCATATTACATTTTAGATGGTCTCTTAGATAAAGGTTTAATTACAGAAAGAGAAGCACGTATGATTCACGTTATTGTGGATCGCGAAACATTGAAAATGGATGTTGTGGCTCGTGATATTATTAGAGCCAATATTCTAAAAAGATTATTACCAATTATTAATTATTATTAATTAAAGAAAAGCGAGGTGTCTATGTGTGCTTTGCGAAAATTGTCATTTAAATGAAGCAGAGGTTAAACTCACAGTAAAAAGTAAAGAAGGCACTTCTGAGAAATGGGTATGCTCAATATGTGCTCAAGGAGATAATCCTTGGCAGCAAAGTGAGTCTGATACAACGCATTCTCAGTTTCAGGATGATATTGAAGAAGCATTTGTCGTTAAACAAATTTTACAGCATCTTGCAACGAAACATGGAATTAACTTTCATGAAGTGGCTTTTCAAGAAGAAAAACGATGTCCAACTTGTAATATGACGTTAAAAGATATAGCCCATGTAGGAAAATTTGGATGTCCAAATTGTTATGCAACGTTTAAAGATGACATCGTTGATATCGTGAGACGTGTGCAAGGTGGGCAATTTGAACACGTAGGTAAAACACCTCGCTCTTCACATAAAAAATTAGCCATTAAAAAGCAAATAGAAGAAAAAACAAAATATTTAAATGTGCTTATTGATGAACAGAACTTTGAAGAAGCAGCTGTCGTTAGAGATGAAATTAAAGCATTAAAAGACGAGAGCGAGGTGGAACGTAATGAGTGATATAAATGCACGTATAAGTGATTGGATGAAAGAGACTTCAGAATCTCCTATTGTAATGTCGTCACGAATTCGCTTAGCCCGAAATTTAGAAAATCATGTACACCCATTAATGTTTCCATCAGAACAAGCTGGGTTTAGAGTAATCAATGAAGTACAAGATGCTTTGCCAGATTTAACTTTAATGCGTTTAGATACAATGGATCAGCAAAGTAAATTGAAATTGGTAGCGAAACATTTAATTAGTCCAGAGCTTATTAAGCAACCTGCGTCAGCAGTATTATTAAACGAAGATGAATCATTAAGCATTATGATTAATGAGGAAGATCATGTGCGTATCCAAGCTATGGGCAATGATTTATCGTTAGAAGATTTATACCAAAAGGCTTCTGAAATCGACGATAAATTAGATGAAACATTGGACATTAGTTATGATGAACATTTAGGATATTTAACTACATGTCCTACAAATATTGGAACAGGTATGAGAGCAAGTGTGATGCTTCACTTACCTGGACTATCTATAATGAAACGTATGAACCGTATTGCACAAACTATTAATCGTTTTGGTTTTACGATTAGAGGTATATATGGAGAAGGTTCACAAGTGTATGGTCATATTTATCAAGTTTCAAATCAGCTTACACTTGGGAAAACAGAATCAGAAATTATTGATAATTTAACTGAAGTTGTACAACAAATTATTAATGAAGAAATGCAAATTCGTGAACGATTAACACAATATAATGAACTTGAAACCTTAGATCGTATTTATCGTTCACTTGGTATACTGCAAAATAGTCGAATGATATCGATGGAAGAAGCTTCTTATCGATTAAGTGAAGTTAAATTAGGTATTGATTTAGGATATTTGACGTTAAGTCATTTTCAATTTAATGAATTGATGGTCAGTATCCAATCAGCGTTTATATATAATGATGAAGATGAAACGAAATCTGTAAATGAGAAGAGAGCAGATATATTACGAGAATACACTCAATAGGAGGTACAGAAACATATGCTATTTGGTAGATTAACTGAACGCGCTCAACGTGTATTAGCACATGCGCAAGAAGAAGCAATTCGTTTGAACCATTCAAATATAGGTACTGAGCATTTATTGCTTGGCTTAATGAAAGAACCAGAAGGTATTGCAGCCAAAGTATTAGAAAGCTTTAATATTACTGAAGATAGAGTGATTGAAGAAGTTGAGAAATTAATTGGCCACGGTCAAGAACAAACAGGTACCTTACACTATACGCCAAGAGCTAAGAAAGTGATTGAACTTTCAATGGATGAAGCAAGAAAGTTACACCATAACTTTGTAGGTACTGAGCATATCTTATTAGGCTTAATTCGTGAAAATGAGGGCGTAGCTGCACGCGTATTTGCCAATCTAGATTTAAATATTACAAAAGCCCGTGCACAAGTTGTGAAAGCATTAGGTAGTCCAGAAATGAGCAACAAAAATGCTACAGCTAATAAATCAAATAATACCCCTACGTTAGATGGTTTAGCACGTGACTTAACTGTTATTGCAAAAGATGGCACATTAGACCCAGTCGTAGGTAGAGATAAAGAAATTACACGCGTTATTGAAGTATTAAGTCGCCGTACAAAAAATAACCCAGTATTAATCGGGGAACCTGGTGTAGGTAAAACAGCAATTGCTGAAGGCTTAGCTCAAGCTATCGTAAATAACGAAGTACCAGAAACGCTTAAAAATAAACGTGTTATGTCATTAGATATGGGTACAGTTGTAGCTGGTACGAAATATCGTGGTGAGTTTGAAGAACGTTTGAAAAAAGTAATGGAAGAAATCCATCAAGCAGGTAATGTTATCTTATTCATCGATGAATTGCATACATTAGTAGGTGCTGGTGGTGCAGAAGGTGCTATTGATGCGTCAAACATTTTAAAACCAGCTTTAGCACGTGGTGAACTACAATGTATTGGAGCAACTACGTTAGATGAATACCGTAAAAATATTGAGAAAGATGCTGCATTAGAACGTCGTTTCCAACCTATTCAAGTGGACGAACCTTCTGTTGAAGATACAATCGCTATCTTAAAAGGTTTACGTGATCGTTATGAAGCACATCATCGTATCAATATTTCTGATGAAGCACTTGAAGCGGCTGCTAAATTAAGTGACCGATACGTGTCAGATCGCTTTTTACCAGACAAAGCAATTGATTTAATTGATGAAGCAAGTTCTAAAGTACGTTTAAAAAGCCATACAACACCAAACAACTTGAAAGAAATTGAACAAGAAATTGAAAAAGTTAAAAACGAAAAAGATGCTGCTGTTCATGCACAAGAATTTGAAAATGCAGCGAATTTACGTGATAAACAAACAAAATTAGAAAAACAATATGAAGATGCTAAAAACGAATGGCAAACGTCTCAAGGTGGACAATCAACATCATTATCTAAAGAAGATATTGGTGAAGTTATCGCCGGATGGACTGGCATACCATTAACTAAAATTAATGAAACTGAATCAGATCGTTTATTAAACTTAGAACAAACATTACACAATCGTGTAATTGGTCAAAATGATGCTGTAACATCTATTAGTAAAGCCGTTCGTCGTGCTCGTGCTGGTTTAAAAGACCCTAAACGTCCAATCGGTAGCTTTATCTTCTTAGGACCAACAGGTGTTGGTAAAACAGAGCTTGCTCGAGCTTTAGCTGAATCAATGTTCGGTGAAGAAGATGCAATGATTCGCGTAGATATGAGCGAATTCATGGAGAAACATGCAGTGAGTCGTTTAGTAGGAGCACCTCCAGGTTATGTAGGCCATGACGATGGTGGTCAATTAACTGAAAAAGTTAGACGTAAACCATATTCTGTTATCTTATTTGATGAAATTGAAAAAGCACATCCAGATGTGTTCAACATCTTATTACAAGTACTTGATGATGGTCATTTAACAGATACTAAAGGTCGTCAAGTTGATTTCCGTAACACGGTCATTATTATGACATCAAATGTCGGAGCTCAAGAATTACAAGATCAACGATTTGCAGGATTTGGTGGTGGCGCAGAAGGTCATGACTATGAAACGATTCGTAAAACAATGATGAAAGAACTTAAAAATTCATTCCGTCCAGAGTTCTTGAACCGTGTAGATGATATTATTGTCTTCCACAAACTTTCTAAAGAAGAATTGAAAGAAATTGTGACTATGATGGTTAATAAATTAACTAATCGTCTTTCTGAACAAGACATTAATATTGAAGTGACAGACAAAGCAAAAGAAAAAATTGCTGAAGAAGGTTATGATCCAGAGTATGGTGCGCGTCCATTAATTAGAGCTATTCAAAAAACAGTTGAAGATAATTTAAGTGAATTAATCTTGGACGGTAACCAAATTGAAGGTAAAGAAGTTGTTATCGATCATGATGGCAATGAATTTAAATATAATATTAATGATAAAAGTCAACATGTTTTAGATGAAGGTAAAGAAACAACTGAAACTGAAGCATAATGTCTTATACGAATTAGCAATATGAAGCGAGGCTAGGACAATTCATTCTGTCCTAACCTCGTTTTTTTATATTTTTAAGTTGAATATGACAATGTGAGATACATCATATCGAGAAGAAGTCGGTAAATCTAATTTCTCTATCTTTACATTTGTCATTATGAACCTATACATATAAAATAGATTTGTTCAGACAAAAAACGGAGGTGCAATTTTGGCCAAAAAGAAAGTGATTTTCGAATGTATGGCTTGTGGCTATCAATCTCCTAAATGGATGGGTAAATGTCCAAATTGTGGTGCATGGAACCAAATGGAGGAAATAATTGAGAAAGCCTCAAATCCTAAACATGGCGTAAAGACCAATGAGTCAAGCGCTAAAGTTCAAAAATTAAATAGTATTAAAAACGAACAAACGCCTAGAGTACAAACAGAATCAAGAGAATTTAATCGCGTTCTAGGTGGAGGAATCGTTAGTGGTTCTTTAGTGTTAATAGGTGGGGACCCAGGTATTGGGAAGTCTACACTTTTATTACAAATTTGTGCTTCGTTATCTCAAAAATTAAATGTACTATATATTACTGGTGAAGAATCGTTGAATCAAACAAAATTACGTGCAGATCGTTTAGATGAGGATTCAAGTAACTTGAATGTGTTTGCCGAAACAGATTTGGAAGTGATTCATCAAACAGTAAAACAAGAACAACCAGATATTCTAGTGGTCGACTCTATACAAACGATATATCATCCTGAAATTAGTTCTGCACCTGGTTCGGTATCTCAAGTACGTGAAAGTACGCAAAGTTTAATGAATATAGCTAAACAAATGAATATTGCGACATTCATAGTTGGCCATGTAACTAAAGAAGGGCAAATTGCTGGTCCACGTTTATTAGAACATATGGTTGATACGGTTCTATATTTTGAAGGCGATGAACACCATGCATATCGTATTTTAAGAGCTGTGAAGAACCGTTTTGGTTCTACAAACGAAATGGGTATTTTCGAAATGAAACAAAGTGGTTTGAAAGGTGTTCAGAATCCATCTGAAATGTTCTTGGAAGAGCGTTCTACAAATGTACCAGGTTCTACTATCGTAGCAACCATGGAAGGAACACGCCCTTTATTAATTGAAGTACAAGCGTTAGTTACCCCAACGACATTTAATAATCCTAGACGTATGGCTACTGGCATTGATCATAATCGTTTGAGTTTATTAATGGCTGTTCTAGAGAAAAAGGAAAACTATTTATTACAGCAACAAGATGCTTATATTAAAGTAGCAGGTGGCGTTAGATTGATTGAACCGGCAGTAGATTTAAGTGTCATTGTAGCGACGGCATCAAGTTTTAAAGATAAAGCAGTTGATGGATTAGATTGTTATATTGGTGAAGTTGGTTTGACTGGTGAAGTGAGACGAGTTTCACGAATTGAACAACGTGTTCAAGAAGCGGCTAAATTAGGTTTTGAAAGAGTCATCATACCTCAAACAAATATTGGTGGTTGGACTTTTCCTGAAGGTATACGCGTAGTTGGTGTCTCAAATGTGCATGAGGCCCTTAAATATGCTTTTAAATCTTAAAGTGAATTGTAAAAGAGGTGAGACTGTTGAAAGTATTGAAATTTATCGTAGTAATTATTTATATCATCCTTGGTGCAGCTTTAGGTATTTTATTAATACCTGAGATTGTCCATGATTTAAATATTAAAGACTATCCAATTTTGACAAATTATTATATTGATGGATTAATCGGCATTATAGTGTTCTTTTTAATCTTTGGTCTATTTATTAATAAAGTAACCAAAGCATTCAAAGCTATTGAACAATGGATTTTGCAACGAAGTGCAGTTGAAATTATATTTGCAACGCTTGGTCTTATTATAGGTTTATTTATATCAGTTATGGCTTCTTTTATTTTAGAAATGATTGGTAATTCAATCTTAAATCATTTGGTGCCACTTATTATTACATTATTATTATGTTATTTAGGTTTCCAATTTGGACTGAAAAAGCGCGATGAAATGTTGATGTTTTTACCAGAGAATATGGCGCGTTCAATGTCTAAAAGTAATATCAGTCCTATACCTAAATTACTCGATACAAGTGCCATTATCGATGGTCGTATTTTAGATGTCTTACGTTGTGGTTTTATAGATGGCGAAATTCTTATTCCTCAAGGTGTTATTAATGAGCTACAAATTGTGGCGGACGCTAATGATAGTGTGAAACGTGAAAAGGGGCAACGCGGTTTAGATATTTTAAATGAGCTATATGACTTAGATTATCCAACGCGTGTAATACATCCACAAAAATCACATAGTGATATTGATGAATTATTAGTGAAATTAGCACAAACGTATCATGCACATGTCATTACAACTGATTTTAATTTAAATAAAGTATGTCATGTACAAGGGATTAAAGCACTCAATGTTAATGATCTATCTGAGGCGATTAAACCAAACATACATCAAGGTGATCATATCAATATACTACTGACTAAGATGGGGAAAGAACCAGGTCAAGGTGTCGGTTATTTAGATGATGGCACTATGGTTGTTGTTGATAATGCGAAACAACTTGTTGGTAAACATGTCGACTTGGAAGTGATTAGTTTATTACAAACATCATCAGGTCGCATTATCTTTGCTAAAAAATTAAATGATACTGAGTGAGGTTGAGACATAAAGAATTTATGCCCTGGGAAACCAAAAAGCAGAGAGACTGGGACATTAATAATATAATAATGTTATTTTGCAAATTCGCAGTAGCTGACTGAACAGAAAAGGCACTTAAATCCAGTTTTTCTCATTTCTAGTCATCCTTATTTGAGAAATAATTTTGCGCATTGTTCGGCTCTACTCAAATCCTAAACGCTTTTGTCCCGACTTCTTGGCATAAAGGGTTTCATGTGAAACGCTAATTGATGAGTACAAACTTTTCAAGTAGTAAAGCATGAACCCTTTTTTTGGTCAAAAGAAAGTGTTTTATTGGCTATTTAGACAAAACATCTGGCTTATCAAAGTACTGATTTAGTGCTACAATAGTGTAGAAATGCGAAGTTTTATCTAAGTTAAGCGTGGAGTGGGAAAAGTTATTCAAAAACAAGTCGTAAATGATAGTTTGGGATAGCTTTTTTCTAATGAAAAGAGGATGTTTCTTATAAATTTATAACTGAACGGTATAAATCCCCCATTAATTAGATAAAGAGAATAAATTCGTTATTTAAGAATGAATAATTATTATAGGAGTGAATACGATGAGTGAACGCATAAGAGTGAGATATGCGCCAAGTCCAACTGGATATTTACACATTGGTAATGCGAGAACAGCATTATTTAACTATTTATTTGCGAAGCATTATGATGGAGATTTCGTAGTGCGTATTGAAGACACAGATAGTAAGCGTAATCTTGAAGATGGCGAATCATCACAATTTGATAATTTAAAATGGCTAGGTTTAGATTGGGATGAATCTATCGATAAAGATAAAGGATATGGTCCTTATCGTCAGTCTGAACGTGGCGATATCTATAATCCATTAATTCAACAATTATTAGATGAAGATAAAGCATATAAATGTTATATGACTGAGGAAGAATTAGAGAAAGAACGTGAAGAACAGTTAGCGCGTGGTGAAATGCCTCGTTATGGTGGTAAACATGCACACTTAACTGAAGAAGAACGTCAACAATTTGAAGCGGAAGGTCGTAAACCAGCGATTAGATTCCGTGTACCTCAAGACCAAACATATACGTTCAATGATATGGTTAAAGGTGAAATTTCATTCGACTCTAATAATATGGGCGACTGGGTTATTGTGAAGAAAGATGGCATTCCAACATACAACTTTGCCGTAGCAATCGATGATCACTTCATGGAAATCTCAGATGTTATTCGAGGCGACGACCATGTATCTAATACACCTAAACAATTAATGATTTATGAAGCATTTGGTTGGGAACCACCTCGTTTCGGTCACATGTCATTAATCGTTAACGAAGAACGTAAGAAATTAAGTAAACGTGATGGCCAAATTTTACAATTCATTGAGCAATATCGTGACTTAGGTTATTTACCAGAAGCGTTATTTAACTTCATTACACTACTAGGTTGGTCTCCTGAAGGTGAAGAGGAAATCTTCTCTAAAGAAGAATTCATTAAGATTTTCGATGAAAAACGTCTTTCAAAATCGCCAGCAATGTTTGATAGACAAAAACTTGCATGGGTTAACAACCAATACATGAAAACGAAAGACACTGAAACAGTGTTTGAACTTGCATTACCACACTTAATCAAAGCTAATTTAATTCCTGAAAACCCAAGTGAAGAAGATAAAGTCTGGGGTCGCAAATTAATTGGACTTTATCAAAAAGAAATGAGTTATGCAGGCGAAATTGTACCATTATCAGAAATGTTCTTCCATGATATGCCTGAACTAGGTGATGAAGAACAAGAAGTTATTAATGGTGAACAAGTTCCTGAATTAATGTCACATTTATATGGTAAATTAGAAGCTTTAGAACCATTTGAAGCTGCTGAAATTAAGAAAACAATCAAAGAAGTTCAAAAAGAAACTGGTATTAAAGGTAAACAATTATTCATGCCGATTCGTGTAGCAGTTACAGGACAAATGCATGGGCCTGAATTGCCAAATACAATTGAAGTATTAGGTAAAGACAAGGTGTTAACACGCTTAAAAAAATATGTGTAATTGTATAAATTAAAAAATCAATTCTAAACAATCTATGACTTGAAATTTTACATTAAAGCACATATGATTAGGTTAAAGATTTGAGATATCTTTTTATCTGCAATCTTTTTCGAATGATTTATCAAAGGATTAGTAAATATAAGACAATGTTCTCAGAGAGTGTACGGTTGCTGCGAGTACACCATAGTCAATATTGAATGCACCTTTTTTATAGTAAACTTAATATTTTAAATGAGTATGATAAGGCAACGTTAAATCACTTTAATGCATTAAATTGAAGTTATGTGAAAGCTTTATCTAAAATACAGAGTGGAACCGTGCAATAGCGCCTCTAGCATCTTAAAGTGTTAGAGGCGCTATTTTAGTATAATTTGAAATTTAGAAAGTTAATTGTTAAATAGTTTGATTTACTTTTTAAAAACTGAGGGGGCGACAGTCTTGTTAAGAAGAATGCGAGAAGATGTAAAAATGGTGTTTGAACAAGATCCAGCAGCGCGCACAACATTTGAAGTAGTAACAACATATGCAGGTTTGCATGCGGTATGGAGTCATTTGATTGCACATAAATTATATAATAAAAAGCGTTATGTACTAGCGAGGGTGATATCTCAAGTTTCACGATTCTTTACAGGAATTGAAATACATCCAGGCGCTAAAATCGGCAGACGTCTATTTATCGACCATGGTATGGGCGTAGTTATAGGAGAAACTTGTACTATTGGGGATAACGTAACCATTTATCAAGGCGTAACTTTAGGTGGTACGGGTAAAGAAAAAGGTAAACGTCATCCTGATATCGGAGATAATGTATTAATTGCAGCGGGCTCAAAGATATTAGGAAATATCCAAATAGATTCAAATGTGAATATTGGTGCTAACTCAGTTGTCTTACAATCAGTGCCAAGTTATACAACTGTAGTAGGTATTCCAGGACACATTGTTAAACAAGAAGGTAAACGTATCGGTAAAACGTTTGATCATCGTAATTTACCTGATCCACTGTATGAACAAATTAAGCAACTAGAGAAACAACTTGAAAAAGCGAAGAACGGAGAGATTAAAGATGATTACATTATATAATACATTAACACGTCGAAAAGAGACGTTTGAACCTATCGAACCTAGTAAGGTGAAAATGTATGTGTGTGGTCCAACTGTATATAATTACATCCACATCGGTAACGCACGTCCAGCAATTAATTACGATGTTGTGCGTAGATATTTTGAGTATCAAGGCTATGAAGTCATCTATGTTTCAAACTTTACAGACGTTGATGACAAATTAATTAATCGTTCTAAAGAGTTAAATGAAAGTGTACCTGAAATTGCTGATAAATACATTAAAGCATTTTACGAAGATGTAGGGGCTTTAAATGTGAAAAAAGCAACCTCTAATCCACGAGTAATGAATCATATGGGAGAAATCATCGACTTTATTAAAGAATTAGTTGATGAGGGATATGCATATGAAAGTAATGGCGACGTATACTTTAGAACACGTAAGTTTGATGGTTACGGTAAATTAAGTCATCAATCTTTAGATGATTTAAAAGTAGGTGCCAGAATTGAAGCGGGCGAACAAAAGGAAGATGCCTTAGATTTCACGCTATGGAAAAAAGCAAAACCTGGTGAAATTAGTTGGGAAAGCCCATTTGGTGAAGGACGTCCAGGATGGCATATTGAATGCTCAGTAATGGCATACCATGAATTAGGTAAAACAATCGATATTCATGCTGGTGGTTCGGATTTACAATTCCCTCACCATGAAAATGAAATTGCTCAATCAGAAGCACATAATCATGCACCATTCGCTAACTACTGGATGCACAATGGTTTCATTAATATTGATAATGAAAAAATGAGTAAATCATTAGGTAATTTTATTTTAGTTCACGATATTATTAAAGAAGTTGATCCTGATGTGTTACGTTTCTTTATGATAAGTGTTCACTATAGAAGTCCAATTAACTATAACTTAGAATTAGTCAATGCCGCTAAGAGCGGTTTGGAACGTATACGTAATAGTTACCAATTAATAGAGGAACGTGAAACGATTGCTACAGACATTACAGAACAATCTGAGTATATCGAACAAATAGATATAGAAAATTAATCGAAGAACGAATGAGCATAGTAAACTTGCACGTGCAGATGAAATTAGAGATATGCTTAAAGAACAAAATATTATCCTAGAAGACACACCACAAGGTGTACGCTTCAAACGCGGTTAATATACTATGGATATTAAATTATTGAATCCCTTAACTTTAGCTTACATGGGAGATGCAGTCTTAGATCAACACGTGCGTGAATATATCGTTCTTAAATTACAAAGTAAACCCAATCGTTTACATCAAGTGTCAAAAAGTTTTGTGTCAGCTAAGAGCCAGGCCCAAACATTAGAAACTTTGATTGGGATAGAATGGTTTACTGACGAAGAATTGGATATTGTTAAAAGAGGTCGTAATGCTAAAAGTCACACAAAAGCAAAAAATACGGATATCCAAACGTATCGTAAAAGTTCTGGTTTAGAAGCAGTCATAGGATTTTTATATCTAGACCATCAAGAAGAAAGATTGAAAAGTTTGCTTGATATGATTGTGCAAACAGTCAATGAAAGGTAGTGAAAAACAGTGGAAGATATCGTTATTGTCGGTAGGCATGCTGTTAAAGAAGCGATTGTTTCTGGCCATACAATTAATAAAATTTGGATACAAGAAGGTATTAGGAAGCAACAAATCAATGATATTTTACAAAATGCTAAAGATCAGAAATTGATAGTGCAAACTGTACCAAAATCTAAATTAGATAATTTAGCAAATGCACCTCATCAAGGTGTTGCAGCGTTAATCGCACCATATGAATATGCTGATTTTGATCAGTTTATTAAAGGACAAAAAGAGAAAGAAGGACTTTCAACTGTTGTCATTTTAGACGGATTAGAGGATCCTCATAATTTAGGGTCTATATTAAGAACAGCAGATGCAAGTGGTGTAGATGGTGTGATTATTCCAAAAAGACGTTCAGTAGCATTGACGCAAACGGTTGCTAAAGCATCTACTGGTGCCATTCAACACGTTCCTGTCATGCGAGTAACGAATTTAGCAAAAACAATCGATGAATTGAAAGACAATAGCTATTGGGTAGCAGGTGCTGAAGCAAGCAATGCCACAGACTATAGAGATATGGCTGCCGATATGCCACTAGCGATTGTTATTGGTAGTGAAGGTCAAGGTATGAGTAGATTAGTCAAAGATAAGTGCGATTTCTATATTAAGATACCTATGGTTGGTCATGTTAATAGCCTTAACGCATCAGTTGCTGCAAGTTTAATGATGTATGAAGTATATCGTAAACGTCATCAAATTGGAGATAACACATGAAAGATAGATACTTAATTATTGATGGCTATAACATGATAGGTCAGTCGCCAGAGCTTGGACGAATTGCTCGGGATAATTTACAAGAGGCACGGGAACAATTGTTAGATGTTATTGCGAACTATAACGCTGTAATCGCAGATGAAGTGGTTTGCGTCTTCGATGCTTATGAACAATCAGGTATAGAAAGAGAATACATTTATCACGATGTTAAGACAGTTTTTACTAAGGAAAAAGAAACTGCTGATAGCTATATCGAACGTTATGTGTATAATCTTTATAATAAACATACAACGCATATTACAGTGGTTACGAGTGATATGAGTGAACAACACGCTATATTTGGAGCTGGAGCTTATCGCGTGTCATCAAGAGAAATGTGGCGTGATTTAAAAGAAAATGAAATGACAGTAAACAAATCTTTGGATGATTTCACGGAAAGTAAACCTAGAACTCGAATTTCGCTATCAAATGATGTACTTGCAGAATTTGAAAAGATTAGACGCGGTAATCATAAGAAAGATTGATTTTGTGTACTTGTCTTTTAAATAGAATGTCATATAAACTATGCCTAATCTAAAGAGAAAGGTATCTTTTATGACACAATATTTTAGACAACTAGAACAGACATTTAAAGCATTTCAGAAAAGTCATAGTAGTCAGGAAAAAGAAGATTTATTTACTCAAATTGTGTATCACATACAGCCGATTCTTTTTTTGAAATTCAAAAAGATAAGCATCATTGATGAAGATGCGAAGGACTTACTTCAAGAATTATTAGTTCGAATGTATTTAGCACTTCAAACATTTGATTTTAGTATGGAAATTCCGTTTGAACACTATTTAAACTGTATGGTGCGCTCAATGAAGAAAGATTTTTGGAGAAAGAAATATGCCGAAGATAATAAACATCAAATGTTAATTAACGAATATGTGGTTGAATATCAACTGAATCAATCTTTTAAAAAGACTGAAGAGATGTGTTTGAAACATGAGCAATTTGATTTATTGCAGAACAGTTTAAACACATTAAGTCAATTAGAAAGATGCGTTGCTGAACTAATGATACTCAATTATTCACCTCTAGAAATTGCTGATTTGTTATCTGCTAAAGATAAAGTAGTTTACAATAGTATTCAACGTTGTAAAATGAAAATGAAACGTTATTTAATCAAACATCAATACCAGAAATAGCATGGTAATGTTTGCTATGCTAGTTTGACATTTAATGTTAGATTTATGTATAGTATACTGGTATTAAAATGAGTAAAGGTGAATGAATTTGAAAAAAGTACCTTTAATTTGCGAAGTTTGTGGTACTAGAAATTACAATGTACCGAAAAATGAAAATGCTGCAACGAGATTAGAATTGAAAAAATATTGTTCAAGATGTAATGCACATACGATTCATAAAGAGTCTAAATAACAGTAGCGTAGCACAATGTTATGATAGTGAATGGCTAATCAACCATTAAGTATGGAGGTAGTTTTGATGGCTAAAGATAAAGGCACAAGCAAAGAAAAAGAAAGTTTCTTCCAAGGCGTTAAAAGTGAAATGGAAAAAACAAGTTGGCCTACGAAAGAAGAACTTTTTAAATATACTGTAATCGTAGTATCAACAGTAATCTTCTTCATGGTATTTTTCTGGGTATTAGATTTAGGTATTGGTAATTTAATTGAATTATTTAGATAAGGGTAAGGAGTGACAACATGTCTGAAGAGGTTGGCGCAAAGCGTTGGTATGCGGTGCATACATATTCTGGATATGAAAATAAAGTTAAAAAGAATTTAGAAAAAAGAGTAGAATCAATGAATATGACAGAACAGATTTTTAGAGTTGTCATACCTGAAGAGGAAGAAACACAAGTTAAAGATGGGAAAGCTAAAAAACAAATTAAAAAAACTTTCCCTGGATATGTGTTAGTAGAATTAGTTATGACTGATGAATCTTGGTATGTGGTACGTAATACACCGGGTGTCACTGGATTTGTTGGTTCAGCAGGTGCAGGTTCTAAACCTAACCCTTTACTTCCTGAAGAAATGAGATTTATTCTAAAACAAATGGGTCTTAAAGAAAAAACAATTGATGTTGAACTTGATGTCGGTGAACAAGTTCGAATTAAATCAGGTCCATTTGCGAATCAAGTGGGCGAAGTTCAAGAAATTGAATCTGATAAATTCAAATTAACTGTGTTAGTTGACATGTTCGGAAGAGAAACACCAGTTGAAGTAGAGTTCGATCAAATCGAAAAACTTTAAGCAATACATTTTAAATTGGAAATGCATTGAATTACATAAAAAAGATGAAATTTTACTATTGCTTTTTAAGTGAATTCAGTGTTAAAATAATGTGGTCGCGTTTTTATAACGCTCATTTCGTCACGAAATGTTTATGAGTGGGAGGGCAAAACTGAGCCCTGTGACCACATCACGATATCAAGGAGGTGCACATCGTGGCTAAAAAAGTAGAAAAAGTAGTTAAATTACAAATTCCTGCAGGTAAAGCGAACCCAGCACCACCAGTTGGTCCAGCATTAGGTCAAGCAGGTGTGAACATTATGGGATTCTGTAAAGAATTCAACGCACGTACGCAAGAACAAGCAGGTTTAATTATCCCGGTAGAAATCAGTGTATATGAAGACCGTTCATTTACATTCATTACTAAAACTCCACCGGCTCCAGTACTACTTAAAAAAGCAGCTGGCGTAGAAAAAGGTTCTGGTGAACCTAATAAAACTAAAGTTGCTACAGTAACTAAAGATCAAGTACGTGAAATTGCTCAAACTAAAATGCAAGACTTAAACGCTGCAGACGAAGAAGCAGCTATGCGTATTATCGAAGGTACTGCACGTAGTATGGGTATCACTGTACAATAATTATTGAATACAAAGTTAGTTTAATTTTTGAAATAAACTGATAGACGATAGCAGGTAACAGAAATGACAACGAACATATTGTCTATGATTAGTCTGAGTGATTAGAGAACGCCAAAAGGATTACTCAAACTTCAGACATTCATCTGTTATCTGCTCTTAACTTGTGTAATGCACAAGTAAGCGTGGGAGGACATTCCGCTAAAACCACTAAAGGAGGAACAAATAATGGCTAAAAAAGGTAAAAAGTATCAAGAAGCAGCTAGTAAAGTTGATCGTACTAAACACTATAGTGTTGAAGAAGCAATCAGCTTAGCTAAAGAAACAAGCATTGCTAACTTTGACGCATCAGTTGAAGTAGCTTTCCGTTTAGGAATTGATACACGTAAAAATGACCAACAAATCCGTGGTGCTGTAGTATTACCTAACGGTACTGGTAAATCACAACGTGTATTAGTATTTGCTAAAGGTGACAAAATCACTGAAGCAGAAGAAGCAGGCGCAGATTACGTAGGTGAAGCTGAATACGTACAAAAAATCCAACAAGGTTGGTTCGACTTTGACGTAGTAGTTGCTACACCAGATATGATGGGCGAAGTTGGTAAATTAGGTCGTGTATTAGGACCTAAAGGTTTAATGCCAAACCCTAAAACTGGAACAGTAACTATGGACGTTAAAAAAGCTGTTGAAGAAATCAAAGCTGGTAAAGTTGAATACCGTGCTGAAAAAGCAGGTATCGTACATGCTTCAATCGGTAAAGTTTCATTTAGCGATGAAAAATTAGTTGAAAACTTTAAAGCATTACAAGATGTATTAGCAAAAGCTAAACCATCTTCAGCTAAAGGTACTTACTTCAAATCTGTTGGTGTAACTACAACAATGGGTCCTGGAGTTAAAGTTGATACTTCATCATTCAAATTATAATTAAATGTAATGATATAGATTGAAAGAGCGAGACAATAAATTTTTAAACAATTTTACGTCTTGCTCTTTTTTTAACTTAGAGATGAATGTCAAATCCATTAATGTGAAAGATTACTATTTTTTCTTAAAAAGTGATTGACATATGATTGTATGGAGGTTATATTATTTATTGTGATTATTTTACCTAAGACAGTAGGAGTTATTATATAACTTAAAATATCATCCTGCCGAGGCTAAAATTGACTTGAACGTGTGATCATTAAAATGATCTTTCAAGCGCTTTTTGCCGTGGGTAGAAAGTGCTTTTTTTATTGAGAAATTAAAAAAGCACCAAAAATAAAAATGGAGGTGTCTGAATGTCTGCTATTATTGAAGCTAAAAAACAACAAGTTGATGTTATTGCTGATCAACTTAAAAATTCAGTTTCAACTGTTATCGTTGACTACCGTGGCTTAACTGTTGCTGAAGTTACTGAACTTCGTTCACAATTACGTGAAGCTGGTGTTGAGTACAAAGTATACAAAAACACTATGGTTCGTCGTGCAGCTGAACAAGCAGGTATCGAAGGCTTAGATGAATTCTTAACTGGTCCTACAGCTGTTGCAACTTCAACTGAAGATGTAGTAGCTCCAGCGAAAGTTATCGCAGGATTTGCTAAAGAACACGAAGCTTTAGAAATTAAAACAGGCGTTATGGAAGGTAGCATAATCTCAGCAGAAGAAGTTAAAACTGTTGGTTCATTACCTTCACACGATGGTCTTGTTTCTATGCTTTTATCAGTATTACAAGCTCCAGTACGCAACTTCGCTTATGCGGTTAAAGCTGTTGGAGAACAAAAAGAAGAAAGCGCTGAATAATTGCGCATAAAATTTTAAAATAATTGGAGGAAATATAAAATGGCTAATCAAGAACAAATCATTGAAGCAATTAAAGAAATGTCAGTATTAGAATTAAACGATTTAGTAAAAGCAATTGAAGAAGAATTTGGTGTAACAGCAGCAGCTCCTGTAGCAGCAGCTGGTGCAGCTGGTGGCGGCGACGCAGCAGCTGAAAAAACTGAATTTGATGTTGAATTAACTTCAGCTGGATCTTCAAAAATCAAAGTTGTTAAAGCTGTTAAAGAAGCAACTGGCTTAGGCTTAAAAGATGCTAAAGACTTAGTAGATAACGCTCCTAAAGTAATCAAAGAAGGCGTTGCTAAAGACGAAGCTGAAAAACTTAAAGAACAATTAGAAGAAGTTGGAGCTACTGTAGAATTAAAATAATTCTAGTATCTTAACTTAATATATAAGCTATTTATTCATATTATACTTTCGACGGTGTAAACTATAAGTAGCTTGAATTCTTTGAGAAATTAAAACCCCGTTATCACGATAACGGGGTTTTTACTTCATTTTCAAGTGAATTAAAGATGAACAATGATAAAGAGGTGGAAATGTGGGTCATTATTATGATGAAAATCCTGAAGTACAAAGTGATGAAAAGATAATTCATTATCATTATCAACAACATCAATTGAAATTGACGACAGATGCTGGTGTGTTCTCGAAAGGGAAAGTGGACTTTGGTTCTGATACGTTAGTTCAAAACTTTTTAAATGAACATCCGCCAGGACCTAGTAAAAATGTGGCAGATGTTGGTTGTGGCTATGGTCCAATTGGGTTAATGATAGCTAAAGTTTCACCACATCATCAAATTACAATGGTCGATGTTAACCAACGTGCACTAGAATTAGCTCGTAAAAATAAAAAAGCAAATCAAATTGATAATGTAACTATTAAAGAAAGTGATGGATTATCACAATTAGAGGATAGTAGTTATGATTTTGTATTAACTAATCCACCAATTAGAGCAGGTAAAGATGTTGTTCATCGCATTTTTGAAGAAGCCTATCAAAAACTTAAATCGCAAGGCGAATTGTACGTTGTGATTCAGAAAAAACAAGGTATGGCTTCAGCTAAAAAGAAAATGGAAAAAATATTTAATAATGTAGAAGTTGTGAATAAAAATAAAGGATATTACATCTTGAAAAGCCTAAAAGGTTGATTTCAAAGTTCTATTCTGATATAGTTATAAAATGTAAAAATTTATGTTCAATAAGTGTGTACTTTTACGCGAAATGAGTACGATAAACAAGAATAAATGCAGAATCGAAAATGGTGTCATCAATTGTGTTGCCGTTTTCTTTTTGTCTTGTTATACGCATTTTATTTGCGTATTGGTTAATCACACAATATTTGAGGGGTGAATCTGTTTGGCAGGTCAAGTTGTCCAATATGGAAGACATCGTAAACGTAGAAACTACGCGAGAATTTCAGAAGTATTAGAATTACCAAACTTAATAGAAATTCAAACTAAATCTTACGACTGGTTCCTAGAAGAAGGTTTATTAGAAATGTTCCGTGATATTTCTCCAATTGAAGATTTCACAGGTAACCTTTCTTTAGAGTTTGTTGATTATAGATTAGGTGAACCAAAATATGATTTAGAAGAATCAAAAAACCGTGACGCTACTTATGCTGCACCTCTTCGTGTTAAAGTACGTCTAATTATTAAAGAAACTGGCGAAGTTAAAGAACAAGAAGTATTTATGGGTGATTTCCCATTAATGACTGATACAGGTACTTTCGTAATTAATGGTGCGGAACGTGTTATCGTTTCACAATTAGTTCGTTCACCATCAGTTTATTTCAATGAAAAAATTGACAAAAATGGTCGTGAAAACTACGACGCAACAATTATTCCTAACCGTGGTGCATGGTTAGAATATGAAACAGATGCTAAAGATGTAGTTTACGTTCGTATCGATAGAACACGTAAATTACCATTAACAGTTTTATTACGTGCCTTAGGTTTCTCTAATGATCAAGAAATCATTGATTTATTAGGTGATAGTGAGTATTTACGTAATACACTTGAAAAAGATAACACTGAAAATACTGAACAAGCATTATTAGAAATCTACGAACGTTTACGTCCTGGTGAACCACCAACAGTTGAAAACGCTAAAAGTTTATTATACTCACGCTTTTTCGATCCTAAACGTTATGATTTAGCAAGTGTTGGTCGTTATAAAGCTAATAAAAAATTACATTTAAAACATCGTTTATTTAATCAAAAATTAGCTGAACCAATCGTTAATAGTGAAACTGGTGAAATTGTAGCTGAAGAAGGCGCAGTTTTAGATCGTCGTAAATTAGACGAAATCATGGAAGTATTAGAAACAAATGCTAATAGTGAAGTCTTTGAATTAGAAGGCACTGTTATTGATGAACCAGTTGAAATTCAATCAATTAAAGTTTATGTACCAAATGATGACGAAGGTCGTACTACAACTGTAATCGGTAATGCTTTACCAGATTCAGAAGTAAAATGTATTACACCTGCTGATATCATTGCTTCAATGAGTTATTTCTTTAACTTATTAAGTGGTATTGGATACACAGATGATATTGACCATTTAGGTAACCGTCGTTTACGTTCAGTTGGTGAATTACTACAAAACCAATTCCGTATCGGTTTATCAAGAATGGAACGTGTGGTACGTGAAAGAATGTCTATTCAAGATACAGATTCAGTTACACCACAACAATTAATCAATATCCGTCCTGTAATTGCATCAATTAAAGAGTTCTTTGGTAGCTCTCAATTATCTCAATTCATGGACCAAGCAAACCCATTAGCAGAGTTAACACATAAACGTCGTCTTTCTGCACTAGGACCTGGTGGTTTAACACGTGAACGTGCTCAAATGGAAGTACGTGACGTTCACTACTCTCACTATGGTCGTATGTGTCCAATTGAAACACCAGAGGGACCAAACATTGGTTTAATCAACTCATTATCTAGTTATGCACGTGTAAATGAATTTGGTTTCATTGAAACACCATATCGTAAAGTTGATCTAGATACGAATGCAATCACTGATCAAATTGACTATTTAACTGCTGATGAAGAAGATAGTTATGTTGTAGCACAAGCCAACTCTCGTTTAGACGAAAATGGCCGTTTCTTAGATGACGAAGTTGTTTGTCGTTTCCGCGGTAACAACACTGTTATGTCTAAAGAAAAAATGGACTACATGGATGTATCTCCTAAACAAGTTGTTTCAGCTGCGACAGCTTGTATCCCATTCTTAGAAAATGACGACTCTAACCGTGCATTGATGGGTGCGAACATGCAACGTCAAGCTGTGCCATTGATGAATACTGAAGCACCATTTGTTGGTACAGGTATGGAACACGTAGCTGCCCGTGACTCAGGTGCTGCAATCACTGCCAAACACAGAGGTCGCGTGGAACACGTAGAATCTAAAGAAATTTTAGTTCGTCGTTTAGTTGAAGAAAATGGAACTGAACACGAAGGTGAATTAGATCGCTATCCATTAGCTAAATTTAAACGTTCAAATACAGGTACTTGTTATAACCAACGTCCAATTGTTTCAGTTGGCGACGTAGTTGAATACAATGAAATTTTAGCTGACGGACCTTCAATGGAATTAGGCGAAATGGCATTAGGTCGTAACGTCGTTGTTGGTTTCATGACTTGGGATGGTTACAACTACGAGGATGCTGTAATCATGAGTGAACGCTTAGTTAAAGATGACGTTTATACTTCAATTCATATCGAAGAATATGAATCAGAAGCACGTGATACTAAACTAGGACCTGAAGAAATTACTCGTGATATTCCTAACGTTTCTGAAAATGCACTTAAAAACTTAGACGATCGCGGTATTGTTTATGTTGGTGCAGAAGTTAACGATGGTGACATCTTAGTAGGTAAAGTAACGCCTAAAGGTGTAACTGAATTAACAGCTGAAGAAAGATTGTTACACGCAATCTTTGGTGAAAAAGCACGTGAAGTACGAGATACATCATTACGTGTGCCACATGGTGCTGGCGGTATCGTTCTTGACGTTAAAGTATTCAATCGTGAAGATGGCGATGATACTTTATCACCAGGTGTTAACCAATTAGTTCGTGTTTACATCGTTCAAAAACGTAAAATTCATGTTGGTGACAAAATGTGTGGTCGACATGGTAATAAAGGGGTTATCTCTAAGATTGTTCCTGAAGAAGATATGCCTTATTTACCAGACGGACGTCCAATTGACATCATGTTAAACCCACTTGGTGTACCATCACGTATGAATATCGGACAAGTATTAGAATTACACTTAGGTATGGCTGCTAAAAACTTAGGCATCCACGTTGCATCTCCAGTATTCGATGGTGCGAACGATGACGATGTATGGTCAACAATTGAAGAAGCAGGTATGGCACGTGACGGTAAAACTGTATTATACGATGGACGTACAGGTGAACCATTTGATAACCGTATTTCTGTTGGTGTAATGTACATGCTTAAACTTGCGCACATGGTTGACGATAAATTACATGCTCGTTCAACTGGTCCATACTCACTCGTTACACAACAACCACTTGGTGGTAAAGCACAATTTGGTGGACAACGTTTCGGTGAGATGGAGGTATGGGCACTTGAAGCATATGGTGCTGCATACACATTACAAGAAATCTTAACTTATAAATCTGACGATACAGTAGGTCGTGTTAAAACTTATGAATCTATCGTTAAAGGTGAAAACATCTCAAGACCAAGTGTTCCTGAATCATTCCGCGTATTGATGAAAGAATTACAAAGTTTAGGCTTGGATGTAAAAGTTATGGATGAACAAGATAATGAAATCGAAATGGCTGATGTTGATGATGAAGATGCAACTGAGCGCAAAGTAGATTTACAACAAAAAGATGTTCCAGAAACACAAAAAGAAACTACTGACTAATGAGTAAAACGTTGTAAAAAGAATGAATGACAAAGAAATTGAGTGACATTCGTTCAAAGTTTGAACGATGTCACTGGTTTCGGTCTTTAATTACTTGTTTAGTTTCAATAAATGTAAATCAATCAAATAGCACAGCTAATCTAAATTGAAGGAGGTAGGCTCCTTGATTGATGTAAATAATTTCCATTATATGAAAATCGGTTTAGCCTCACCTGAAAAAATCCGTTCTTGGTCATATGGTGAAGTAAAAAAACCTGAAACAATTAACTATCGTACATTGAAACCAGAAAAAGATGGTCTTTTCTGTGAAAGAATTTTTGGTCCTACAAAAGACTGGGAATGTAGTTGTGGTAAATACAAACGTGTTCGTTATAAAGGCATGGTTTGTGATAGATGTGGCGTAGAGGTGACAAAATCTAAAGTGCGTCGTGAAAGAATGGGGCACATTGAATTAGCTGCACCTGTATCACACATTTGGTACTTCAAAGGTATCCCAAGTCGTATGGGTCTATTATTAGATATGTCTCCAAGAGCGTTAGAAGAAGTTATTTATTTCGCTTCATACGTTGTTGTAGATCCAGGTCCAACTGGTTTAGAGAAAAAATCACTATTATCTGAAGCAGAATTCAGAGAATATTATGATAAATACCCAGGTCAGTTTGTAGCTAAAATGGGTGCTGAAGGTATTAAAGACCTTTTAGAAGAAATCAATTTAGACGAAGAATTAAAAACGTTACGTGATGAGTTAGAATCTGCGACTGGTCAAAGATTAACTCGTGCAATTAAACGTTTAGAAGTAGTTGAATCATTTAGAAATTCTGGTAATAATCCATCATGGATGATTTTAGACGTACTTCCAATTATTCCACCAGAAATTCGTCCAATGGTTCAATTAGATGGTGGACGTTTTGCAACAAGTGACTTAAATGACTTATATCGTCGTGTTATCAACCGTAACAATCGTTTGAAACGTTTATTAGACTTAGGTGCTCCTGGCATCATCGTTCAAAACGAAAAACGTATGTTACAAGAAGCTGTAGATGCTTTAATTGATAATGGTCGCCGTGGTCGTCCAGTTACAGGTCCAGGTAACAGACCATTGAAATCACTTTCTCACATGTTAAAAGGTAAACAAGGTCGTTTCCGTCAAAACTTACTTGGTAAACGTGTTGACTACTCAGGTCGTTCAGTAATCGCTGTAGGACCAAGTTTAAAAATGTATCAATGTGGTCTACCAAAAGAAATGGCACTTGAATTATTTAAACCTTTCGTAATGAAAGAATTAGTTCAACGTGAAATTGCCACTAACATTAAAAATGCTAAGAGCAAAATTGAACGTATGGACGACGAAGTATGGGATGTATTAGAAGATGTAATTAGAGAACATCCTGTATTATTAAACCGTGCACCTACGCTTCACAGATTAGGTATTCAAGCATTTGAACCAACATTAGTAGAAGGTCGTGCTATTCGTCTTCACCCACTTGTAACAACAGCTTACAATGCGGACTTTGATGGTGACCAAATGGCCGTTCACGTACCTTTATCTAAAGAAGCTCAAGCAGAAGCACGTATGTTAATGTTAGCTGCTCAAAATATCTTGAACCCTAAAGACGGTAAACCAGTTGTTACACCATCACAAGATATGGTATTAGGTAACTATTACCTTACTTTAGAACGTAAAGACGCAGTTAATACAGGTGTACTCTTTAATGATACAAACGAAGTGCTTAAAGCATATGCCAATGGCTATGTACATTTACACACTCGTATTGGTTTACATGCGCAATCACTTAATAACCCTACATTCACTGAAGAACAAAATAGAAAAATTTTGGCTACTTCAGTAGGTAAAGTGATTTTCAATGAAATCATTCCAGATTCATTTGCATTCATTAATGAACCAACTCAAACTAACCTTGAAGGTAAAACACCAGATAAATACTTTATTGATCCAACTCAGTTAGGTGAAGGTGGCCTTAAAGCTTACTTTGAGGAACAAGAACTTATTGAACCATTCAATAAAAAATTCTTAGGTAACATTATTGCCGAAGTCTTCAACAGATTTAGCATTACAGATACTTCTATGATGCTTGACCGTATGAAAGACTTAGGTTTCAAATTCTCATCTAAAGCTGGTATTACTGTTGGTGTTGCAGACATCGTGGTACTTCCAGATAAACAAGATATTTTAGATGAACATGAAAAATTAGTTGAACGTGTATCTAAACAATTTAACCGTGGTTTAATCACAGAAGATGAACGTTATAACGCTGTTGTTGAAATTTGGACTGACGCAAAAGACCAAATTCAAGGCGAATTAATGCAATCACTTGAGAAAACAAACCCAATCTTCATGATGAGTGACTCAGGTGCCCGTGGTAACGCATCTAACTTTACTCAATTAGCTGGTATGCGTGGTTTAATGGCCGCTCCTTCAGGTAAAATTATTGAGTTACCAATCACTTCATCATTCCGTGAAGGTTTAACAGTGTTAGAATACTTCATCTCTACACACGGTGCGCGTAAAGGTCTTGCCGATACCGCTCTTAAAACAGCAGACTCAGGTTATCTTACTCGTCGTCTTGTTGACGTGGCTCAAGATGTTATCGTACGTGAAGAAGACTGTGGTACTGACCGTGGTTTATTAGTTTCTGATATCAAAGAAGGTACAGAAATGATTGAACCATTTATCGAACGTATCGAAGGTCGTTATTCTAAAGAAACGATTCGTCACCCTGAAACAGACGAAATTATTATTCGTCCAGACGAATTAATCACTGCTGAAATTGCTAAGAAAATTACTGACGCTGGTATCGAACAAATGTACATCCGCTCAGCATTTACTTGTAACGCACGTCACGGTGTTTGTGAAAAATGTTACGGTAAAAACCTTGCAACAGGTGAAAAAGTTGAAGTGGGCGAAGCAGTTGGTACAATCGCTGCGCAATCTATCGGTGAACCAGGTACCCAACTTACAATGCGTACATTCCATACTGGTGGGGTAGCAGGTAGCGATATCACTCAAGGTCTTCCACGTATCCAAGAGATCTTCGAAGCACGTAATCCTAAAGGTCAAGCCGTGATTACTGAAATCGAAGGTGTTGTAGAAGACATTAAATTAGCTAAAGACCGTCAACAAGAGATTGTTGTTAAAGGTGCTAATGAAACTAGATCTTACTTAGCTTCAGGTACTTCAAGATTGAAAGTCGAAGTCGGTCAATCAGTTGAACGTGGTGAAGTGTTAACAGAAGGTTCAATTGAGCCTAAGAACTTCTTAGCGGTTGCTGGTTTAAATGCGACTGAAAGCTACTTACTTAAAGAAGTACAAAAAGTTTATCGTATGCAAGGTGTAGAAATCGACGATAAACACGTTGAAGTAATGGTTAGACAAATGTTACGTAAAGTTAGAATCATCGAAGCAGGTGATACTAAACTATTACCAGGTTCATTAGTTGATATCCATAACTTTACTGATGCTAACAAAGAAGCATTCAAAGGACGTAAACGTCCAGCTACTGCTAAACCAGTATTGCTTGGTATTACTAAAGCGTCTCTTGAAACTGAAAGCTTCTTATCAGCAGCTTCATTCCAAGAAACAACTCGTGTGCTTACTGATGCAGCAATTAAAGGTAAACGCGATGACTTACTTGGTCTTAAAGAGAACGTTATTATCGGTAAGTTAATCCCAGCTGGTACAGGTATGAGACGTTATAGTGACGTTAAGTATGAAAAAGCTGAAACACCAGTTGCCGAAACTGAAGAAGTAGAAGTAACTGAATAACATATGAAATAAACTCTGATTAGGATTTATTCTTCATAGTTGACGAGACGGGACCTATCTATCTTTGAGTGAATAGTCCCGCTCTCGTTCTTTAATTTTTAAAATGAGTAAAAAGTCATTGAAATATATTGACTTATTACTAGTTTAGGTGTTATTATTGTAAAGGTTGATGCAAGCAGAACTTTGGAGGATATTTCAATGTCTAATGAAAAAGTTGCACGCTTTAACAAACAACACTTTGTAGTTGGTCTTAAAGAAACGCTTAAAGCGTTAAAGAAAGATCAAGTTGCATCGTTGATTATTGCTCAAGACGTAGAAGTCCATTTAATGGCTCACGTATTTAGTTTAATCAATCATAAAAACATACCAATCACATATTTTCAAAGTAAACAAGCTTTAGGTAAATATGTCGGTATTAATGTAAATGCGACAATTGTTGCATTGCTGAATGAGAATTAGTAAGTATTATGCTTACTAAATTTTATTTAACCTAAAAATGAACCACCTGGATGTGTGGGATTAAAAAGTGAAGAGAGGAGGACATTTCAATGCCAACTATTAACCAATTAGTACGTAAACCAAGACAAAGCAAATCTAAGAAATCAGATTCACCAGCTTTAAACAGAGGTTTTAATAGTAAAAAGAAACAATTTACTAACTTAAACTCACCTCAAAAACGTGGTGTTTGTACTCGTGTAGGTACTATGACACCTAAAAAACCTAACTCAGCGTTACGTAAATATGCACGTGTGCGTTTATCAAATAACATTGAAATCAACGCATATATCCCTGGTATCGGCCATAACTTACAAGAACACAGTGTAGTACTTGTACGTGGTGGACGTGTAAAAGACTTACCTGGTGTGCGTTACCATATCGTACGTGGTGCGCTTGATACTTCAGGTGTTGATGGACGTAGACAAGGTCGTTCATTATACGGAACTAAAAAACCTAAAAATTAATTTTAAGATTGTGTAAATTTCAAAATCAATTTTTAATAATATACTATAATAGGAAGGGAGGATTTTAATTATGCCTCGTAAAGGATCAGTACCTAAAAGAGACGTATTACCAGATCCAATTCATAACTCTAAGTTAGTTACAAAATTAATTAACAAAATTATGTTAGACGGTAAACGCGGAACTGCACAAAGAATTCTTTATTCAGCATTCGACTTAGTTGAACAACGTAGTGGTCGTGATGCTTTAGAAGTATTTGAAGAAGCAATTAATAACATTATGCCAGTATTAGAAGTAAAAGCTCGTCGTGTGGGTGGTTCTAACTACCAAGTACCAGTTGAGGTACGCCCAGAACGTCGTACTACTTTAGGATTACGTTGGTTAGTAAACTACGCTCGTCTTCGTGGTGAAAAAACTATGGAAGACCGTTTAGCTAACGAAATCTTAGATGCTGCTAATAACACAGGTGGTGCCGTTAAGAAACGTGAGGATACTCACAAAATGGCTGAAGCGAACAAAGCATTCGCTCACTATCGCTGGTAAGATTAAAGCTTTTACCCTGAGTGTGTTCCGTCATATTGGTTTACCAAGTTTAGATGGTCCATGCTTAGGGCATCGCCATATTCTATAGTACTTATTCAGTAATAACTGGAAGGAGAAAAACAATGGCTAGAGAATTTTCTTTGAAAAACACTCGTAATATCGGTATCATGGCTCACATTGATGCTGGTAAAACAACTACGACTGAACGTATTCTTTACTATACAGGTCGTATCCACAAAATTGGTGAAACACACGAAGGTGCTTCACAAATGGACTGGATGGAACAAGAGCAAGACCGTGGTATCACAATCACTTCAGCTGCTACAACAGCTCAATGGCAAGGCCACCGTGTAAATATTATCGATACACCAGGACACGTAGACTTCACTGTTGAGGTTGAACGTTCATTACGTGTACTTGACGGTGCGGTAACTGTACTTGATGCGCAATCAGGTGTAGAACCACAAACTGAAACAGTTTGGCGTCAGGCTACAACTTATGGTGTACCTCGTATCGTATTTGTAAACAAAATGGACAAATTAGGTGCAAACTTTGACTACTCTGTAAGCACAATTCATGATCGCTTACAAGCAAATGCTGCGCCTATCCAATTACCAATTGGTGCCGAAGACGAATTTGAAGCAATCATCGACTTAGTTGAAATGAAATGCTTCAAATATACAAACGACTTAGGTACAGAAATCGATGAAATTGAAATTCCTGAAGATCATAAAGATAGAGCTGAAGAAGCTCGTGCTAACTTAATCGAAGCAGTTGCTGAAAGCAACGACGAATTAATGGAAAAATATCTTGGTGACGAAGAAATTTCAGTTGAAGAATTAAAAAATGCTATCCGTCAAGCTACTACTGACATAGAATTCTACCCAGTACTTTGCGGTACAGCATTCAAAAACAAAGGTGTTCAATTAATGCTTAACGCAGTAATTGACTACTTACCATCACCATTAGATGTTAAACCAATCATCGGCCACCGTGCTGATAATCCTGAAGAAGAAGTAATTGCTAAAGCTGACGATTCTGCTGAATTCGCTGCATTAGCATTCAAAGTTATGACTGACCCTTACGTTGGTAAATTAACTTTCTTCCGTGTATATTCAGGTACTTTAACATCAGGTTCTTACATTAAGAACTCAACTAAAGACAAACGTGAACGTGTAGGTCGTTTATTACAAATGCACGCTAACTCACGTCAAGAAATCGATACTGTTTATTCAGGCGATATCGCTGCTGCAGTTGGTCTTAAAGATACAGGTACTGGTGACACATTATGTGGTGAAAAGAATGACATTATCTTAGAATCAATGGAATTCCCAGAACCAGTTATCCACTTATCAGTAGAACCAAAATCTAAAGCTGACCAAGATAAAATGACTCAAGCTTTAGTTAAATTACAAGAAGAAGACCCTACTTTCCATGCACATACAGATGAAGAAACTGGACAAGTTATCATCGGTGGTATGGGTGAGTTACACTTAGACATCTTAGTTGACCGTATGAAGAAAGAATTCAACGTTGAATGTAATGTAGGTGCGCCAATGGTTTCTTACCGTGAAACATTCAAGCAATCTGCACAAGTTCAAGGTAAATTCTCTCGTCAATCTGGTGGTCGTGGTCAATACGGTGATGTTCACATTGAATTCACACCTAACGAAACAGGCGCTGGTTTCGAATTCGAAAATGCTATCGTTGGTGGTGTAGTTCCACGTGAATACATTCCATCAGTTGAAGCTGGTCTTAAAGATGCTATGGAAAATGGTGTCTTAGCTGGATATCCATTAATCGATGTTAAAGCTAAATTATTTGATGGTTCATACCATGATGTCGATTCATCAGAAATGGCCTTCAAAGTAGCTGCATCATTAGCACTTAAAGAAGCTGCTAAAAAATGTGATCCAGTAATCTTAGAACCAATGATGAAAGTAACAATTGAAATGCCTGAAGAGTACATGGGTGATATCATGGGTGACGTAACAGCTCGTCGTGGACGTGTTGATGGTATGGAACCTCGTGGTAATGCACAAGTTGTTAACGCTTATGTACCACTTTCAGAAATGTTCGGTTACGCAACTTCATTACGTTCTAACACTCAAGGTCGCGGTACTTACACTATGTACTTTGACCACTATGCAGAAGTTCCAAAATCAATCTCAGAAGAGATTATCAAAAAAAATAAAGGTGAATAATTAAACTTGTTTTAACTAGTGATTCTAGGTAAAATACAGCATGAGCTTATTAATTAAGCAATCATCTTTATGAATTGATTTTTTGCGGAAAATGCATTATAAATGAATTATGAATTTTAACAATCATTATGTCTCATGATGGTGAGAAACTATCATGAGAGATAATATTGAAATAACTTTTACTAGAATAGGAGAGATTTAATAATGGCAAAAGAAAAATTTGATCGCTCAAAAGAACATGCCAATATTGGTACTATCGGTCACGTTGACCATGGTAAAACTACTTTAACAGCTGCTATCGCAACTGTATTAGCTAAAAATGGTGACACTGTTGCACAATCATATGACATGATTGACAACGCTCCAGAAGAAAAAGAACGTGGTATCACAATCAATACTGCACACATCGAATACCAAACTGACAAACGTCACTATGCTCACGTTGACTGCCCAGGACACGCTGACTATGTTAAAAACATGATCACTGGTGCTGCTCAAATGGACGGCGGTATCTTAGTAGTATCTGCTGCTGACGGTCCAATGCCACAAACTCGTGAACACATTCTTTTATCACGTAACGTTGGTGTACCAGCATTAGTAGTATTCTTAAACAAAGTTGACATGGTTGACGATGAAGAATTATTAGAATTAGTTGAAATGGAAGTACGTGACTTATTATCTGAATACGACTTCCCAGGTGACGATGTACCTGTAATCGCTGGTTCAGCTTTAAAAGCTTTAGAAGGCGACGAAAAATACGAAGAAAAAATCTTAGAATTAATGCAAGCAGTTGATGACTACATTCCAACTCCAGAACGTGATTCTGACAAACCATTCATGATGCCAGTTGAGGACGTATTCTCAATCACTGGTCGTGGTACTGTTGCTACAGGCCGTGTTGAACGTGGTCAAATCAAAGTTGGTGAAGAAGTTGAAATCATTGGTATCCATGACACTTCTAAAACAACTGTTACTGGTGTAGAAATGTTCCGTAAATTATTAGACTACGCTGAAGCTGGTGACAACATCGGTGCATTATTACGTGGTGTTGCTCGTGAAGACGTACAACGTGGTCAAGTATTAGCTGCTCCAGGTTCAATTACACCTCACACTAAATTCAAAGCAGACGTATACGTTTTATCTAAAGACGAAGGTGGACGTCACACTCCATTCTTCACAAACTATCGTCCACAATTCTATTTCCGTACTACTGACGTAACTGGTGTTGTTAACTTACCAGAAGGTACTGAAATGGTAATGCCTGGCGACAACGTTGAAATGACAGTAGAATTAATCGCTCCAATCGCGATTGAAGACGGTACTCGTTTCTCAATCCGTGAAGGTGGACGTACTGTAGGATCAGGCGTTGTAACTGAAATCATCGAATAATTTTAATTATTCTTTGTTTCAAAGACTCCCTTAGGGGAGTCTTTTTTTTGGGGTGCTGGACAGAAATTTAAATAAATTCGTTGTCCTTTTCCAGCTTGCTTAGCTTGTAGAATTTCTTGATGAAATTCTCTTTGCTGGGGCCCCGCCGTCAAGTATGACTAAATTTGAAAAAAGTTTGATTCAAGCGCATTTTTAAATCAGTTAGCTACTGCCTGAATGTTTAAAGAGGCTAAGACAATTCATCTTGTTTTAGTCTCTTTTTTTCATATGCTTGAAAATAGGCACTTTTGTGTTTCTAAATGATTAATAGCTATAGCTATCATACTTTGTTATATAAATCTCAAATCCTATTATATAAAAACGCCTATGATTAACTTAATATAAAAGTCATCATAGACGTATAAGGTTAAATCAAATTTATTCAATTTTAAAACACGTTTTCAATTTCTAAAATCTTTAAAAACTCACTTGCTGCATATTTAAATGCTGACTCATCGATATCAAAATGTGGGTTATGATGCGGTGCTGTAATACCTTTATCCTTATTACCACATCCAGTTAAGAAGAACGCGCCGGGACGGACTTTTAAATAGTGAGAGAAGTCTTCACCAATCATCATTAATTCTGATTCATTAAAGCGTAAGTGTAAATCATTAGCAGCTTGTTTTACAACTTCATAGGCTTTAACATTGTTATGAACGGGAAGGTAGCCACGAATATAATCCATCTCATATGTGATATCGTTTGCTAATGCAAGGCCTTGTAATAGTTTATCCATTTTATATTGAATATGTGCTTGTAATTCCGTATCAAATGTTCTCACAGTCCCCTTACAAAAAGCACTATCAGGAATAACACTATCTGAAGAGCCAGCTTGAATCATTCCAAAAGTGAGTACAGCCTCTTTTACAGGATCTATTGTTCTAGAAATAATCTTTTGTGCACTAAGAATAAATTCAGCCATGATTACAATTGGGTCAATCGTTTCATGTGGTTTCGCACCATGGCCACCTTTACCTTTAATTGTGACTGAGAACTCGTCTGGAGATGCCATAATCGCACCTGGTCTTGAGTAGATGGTACCTGTTGAATAACCACTCCACAAATGTGTACCATAAATTTTATCAACATTATTTAAACAACCATCATCAATCATCTCTTGAGAGCCACCTGGCATAATTTCTTCACCATATTGAAAGATAAATACTACGTTACCTTTTAGGTGATGACGTTGTTCATGAATAATCTCAGCGACGCCCAATAAAATTGCGGTATGTCCATCATGACCACAAGCATGCATAAAACCTTCATTTTTAGATTTATATGGAACATCGTTTAATTCTTGCACAGGTAAAGCATCAAAGTCTGCACGAAATGCGATAGTAGGCCCATGTCCATTACCTTGAAACGTAGCTTTAATGCCATTGCGACCAACAGGTGATTCAATCTCACAATCTAAATGACTTAATTGATTTAAGATATAGTTATGCGTCCATGTTTCCTCGAAAGAAGGTTCAGGATATTGATGCATATAGCGACGCATCTGAATCATTCTATTTTCCTTATCACTGGCTAATTGAAACCAATCTAACACCGTAACCACTTCTTTCTACATATTATGATTTTTAGTATATCAAATTCTCAAATTTACCAATAGATTAATTCCTTACTTTTTGAAAATGAAGTATCAAAAAGACAAAATCTTATTAAAAATACATATTGAAAGTACACGTGTACGTGACGTAAAGAATCTTTAATATATTGAATTTACAGTCATGATAGTGCTTTCATGTTTTCAAAAAATCAGTTATGATTATGTTGATATAAAAATTACAAAGGGGAAATGATAATGGTTCAATCATTACACAACTTTTTAGATGAAAATATCCAATACTTGAAAGATAACGGATTATATAACGAAATTGATTCAATTGAAGGTGCGAATGGCCCAGAAATTACTATCAATGGTAAACAATATATTAACTTATCTTCAAATAACTATTTGGGACTAGCTACAAACGAAGATTTGAAAACAGCTGCAAAATCAGCAATTGATTCTCACGGTGTAGGTGCAGGGGCTGTACGTTCAATTAATGGTACATTAGACTTACATGATGAATTAGAGGAAACTTTAGCTAAATTTAAAGGTACTGAAGCAGCTATTGCTTATCAATCAGGATTCAACTGTAACATGGCTGCTATTTCTGCAGTAATGAACAAAAATGATGCGATTCTTTCAGACGAATTAAACCATGCTTCTATTATCGATGGTTGTCGTTTATCAAGAGCTAAAATTATCCGTGTTAATCACTCTGATATGGATGATTTAAGAGCGAAAGCAAAAGAAGCTGTAGAATCAGGTCAATATAATAAAGTAATGTACATTACTGATGGTGTATTCAGTATGGACGGAGACGTTGCTAAATTGCCAGAAATCGTTGAAATTGCTGAAGAATTCGGTTTAATCACATATGTTGATGATGCACACGGTTCAGGCGTTATGGGTAAAGGTGCTGGTACGGTTAAACATTTTGGTTTACAAGACAAAATTGACTTCCAAATCGGTACGCTTTCAAAAGCAATCGGCGTAGTTGGTGGTTATGTGGCAGGTACTAAAGAATTAATTGATTGGTTAAAAGCGCAATCTAGACCATTCTTATTCTCAACTTCATTAGCACCTGGAGACACTAAAGCTATTACTGAAGCTGTGAAAAAATTAATGGCTTCAACTGAATTACATGATAAATTATGGGATAATGCTAAATACTTGAAACAAGGATTAGAAAAATTAGGTTTCAATACAGGTGAATCAGAAACACCAATTACCCCAGTTATTATCGGTGGAGAAAAAGAAACACAAGAATTTAGTAAACGCCTTAAAGACGAAGGGATTTATGTTAAATCTATCGTCTTCCCAACAGTACCACGTGGAACTGGACGTGTAAGAAATATGCCAACTGCAGCACATACGAAAGAAATGCTAGATCAAGCCATCGCTGCTTATGAAAAAGTTGGTAAAGAATTAGGTACTATAAAATAATTGAAATAAGAAATAGTATATTTTAGACTGGGACACGTTTGCTGTTCCAGTCTTTTTGTATTGTGTATTTTGTTGTAAAAAGTCAGTAGTTATTAATACATGAGTCAATAATAATTATGTTGTAAAATCACTTTATAGCTAACTATTTTAAAAATTAAATTGATAAACTAAAACAAATCTAAATTATACTTCTGAAAGTGAGGATGTCTATGCCAAAGTTAAGACAATTAAGATATTCAGATAAAGATGCTTTAATGGAGTATCTTCAAGAATGGTATAACAATGATGAACCAATCGTTCCGTCCAATACTGATTTATCAAGATACTCGTCTTTTGAAGAAATGGTAGACTATCTAAATAAGGAAACGACTGATAAAGATTGGGTTCCTACGACTACACGTTTTTGTTTTATTGATGATCAAATTGTTGGAGCAGTGGATATTCGTCACCATTTAAACCGTCGCTTAGTCAACATAGGAGGTCATGTCGGTTATGGTGTGGCTCAATCTTTTAGAGGGCGTGGCATTGCTTCTTTTATGTTACAGGAGGCGAAGGTTTTTCTAAAAGAAATGGGTGTAGATAAAGTATTAATGACCACAAATCCTAAAAATATTGCATCGCAAAAAGTAATCAAACATAGTGGTGGTTATGAAATTGAATCATATATTAAAAAGAATGGCAATTTAGTGAGTCGTTTTGAAATTCCTAATGATTGAAGGTTAGAATAATGAAGGATTTAAAAGTAGTATATGCGTTAATACAAAATGAAGAAGGAAATGTTTTATTAGTACATAATACGGATGGTGGCGGATGGTCATTACCAGGTGGCAAAGTTAAATATGGTGAAACTTTAGTTGAAGCATTAAAGCGTGAGGTTAGAGAAGAAACAGGCTTAGCTATTGAAGTTAATGACATCGTTAGTATTAATGAAGGTAAATCGACACAAATGAATGTTCATACACTTTTTATCATGTTTAAAGCACAAGTTCATGATTATACAACAGAAATACAAATGAAAGATGAAATTTCGACATTAGGTTGGTGTTCGATTGCTGAAGCTGATGAAAAGTTAGTATATTATCATCATAGGTTGAAAGACTTTTTAAACAATAAGGCTACGTATTACTATGAGGGGATTGTGGATTAAAATGAAGAAAAGGTTGGACAAAAATTAATATTTTAATTATTTCATAGCAAATTCACAATAGCTGACTGAACTAAGAAGGCGCTTAAACCAAATTGTTTTCAGTTCTAAACACCTTTATGGGCGGGGCCCCGACAGAGAAAATCTCCAAAAGAGATTTCACAAGCAAAGTAAGTTGGGGTGGAACAATGAATTCAAAAAGAATTCTGTCCCACCCCCATCGTCAAAAGTTTATAAATAGTTTCATAGTATGCATGAAATCTCAAGGCACCACTATTGTGAAGACCTTTTATTTATAGTAATAAGATAGCACCATTTACATATAAGCACAATACTAAATTAATATATTAATCAAACTAAATTAATATATGCATATTTTTGAAAGAATTGTATTGAAAATGACACATAATAATGACAAATAGATGTTGTGATGGGTAAATAAAGATTAAATATGAAAATGAATGTGGAGGGTATCAATATGTTAGTTCTGAATGAGCAAGATCAACAAGAATTATTAGACATGAAAGAAGTCATTGATGAAGTTGCGAATTCGTTAAAAGCATTTTCAGAAGGTAAAACAGAAACACCTTTAAGATATGTCTTACCATTTAATGAATCCAATAGATATTTAGTGATGCCAGCATTATCTGATGAGCTTAAAGTTGTTGGTATAAAAACGGTGACATTTGCGCCCGACAATCCTAAAAGGGGTAAGAAGACAATAACAGGGTCAGTAATATTAAGTGATTATGAAACTGGAGAGACATTGGCTGTATTAGATGGCAGTTATTTAACCAAAATACGTACAGGAGCTATCTCAGGTGTTGCAACTAAATATTTGGCACGTGAAGAGGCTAAGACATTATGTGTCATTGGTTCTGGTGACCAAGCCCAAGGATTAATTGCTGCAGTAATGGCGGTTAGAAATATTGGTACGGTTCACTTTGCAAGTCGTACTAAGAAGAATGCTGAAGCATTAGCTGCTAATATTGCTAAAGCATATGATGTATCAACAAAAGTATTTGATGAAGCAGACGATGCAATGGAAGAAGCGGATATTGTAGTAACAGCGACAAATTCTAATCACCCAGTTTATTCACATTCACTTCATCCGGGTGTTCACTTAAATGCAGTAGGTTCATTTAAACCGGACATGCAGGAATTACCATCAGAGTCGATGTTAGTTGCCAATAAAATTGTTGTTGAATCAGTAGAAGCTGCGATGGAAGAAACTGGCGATTTAAAGGTACCTCAAGAAGAAGGGATTATCACGCAAGAATCATTACATGGAGAGCTTGGCGATATCGTTGCAGGTAAAATCTCGGGACGTGAAGATGATAAGGAAGTTACTTTATTTAAATCTGTGGGCTTAGCCATAGTGGATATTGTAGTGGCAAATTATTTTTATAAAAAAGCAGTGAAAAACAACAAAAATTAGTATTAATGAACATTGAAATAAAGGAAAAATATTAATTTAAATACGCTAGATTTAATATTATTAGACTGCCGGAACACTTAAACTTAGATTATTAATATAAAAAAAATAAGTCATAGTTGATATTTTTAAAAACGTAAAGAAACCGTGTAAATGACATATCATTAACTGTCATCTACACGGTTTTTAAATTTGTGAATCTATAATTATGCTGATTTTTTACGAGTTCGGAGATAAATGAATCCTGTTCCTGTCACTACTAATATAATAGCGATACCATGTTCTAAATCACCATCTTTGATACCCGCACTAGGTAATGATGTGATGGATTCATTTTGTTGTGCAAATATAAGTTTTGAATTCTTAGAAGTATCATTATTACTAGTTATTAGTGTCCCACTATTAGCATTACTTTTATGTACTGTTTGTCCAGGGAATTTAATAGCGTTATTACAATCAGTACTAGTCAATTGATCTTGTGTTGCTTTATTTTCAAAAGATGCACCTACAAGATGACCGATTGAATCTTTCTTAATATTGTTTTGTTGCATTTGACCGTTAGTATTAGGGATGATAACGTTATTGCCATTGCCATTGCCATTCTGAGTTGGATTACCAGAATTATGGATTATATCGCTATTGTCATTATCTTGTTGATGATCAGTCTTAGGGAATTCAATGACATTACCATGATTTGGTGAATCAGATTGCTTATCATCTTTCGTATTATCATTATTGTCGCCAATATGATTATTATCGGATTCACTATCATTGTTCTGACCAGGTATTTGTTGATGGCTATCATGGCCATTTGACGATTGGTTACCATTATGATTATTTTCTTTACCTGTATTAGGTTGTGCATCACTTTCTGGCTGACCATTAATAATACGTACAGGTTCTTCTGTATTGTATTCGTTTAAATCTGCTTTTTTAATATATTGAGCGACAACGGCGTCTAATGAGATACCTTCTTCACGTTGTCCACCAAACATATCATAACCGTCTCCTTGATTCGCTGTGAAGTCGTTAGTCGTTACATAATACGTGCGGTTAGGATCTAAATCTTCATACTTACCATTCTCTTTGTTCAATACTTTAATAGCATTAATACGATGTCCAGATGCTTTGTCGATATCATAATACACTCTGAGTGAGTCTGACACTTGTAAGAAGCCGCCATTCGCACCTAAGACTTTCTTACCGTCTTGTGTTTCAGTATCAGCACTTAAACTGTGTTCAAATGCTTTTTCAACATCCGAACCTTTCACTTGAATTTGAGAAATTAAATTACCAAATGGTAACACTGTAATGATGTCATTTTCAGTAACTTTACCTTTTTCAATTGAAGCACGGATACCACCACCGTTAGTGATTGCGAAATCAGGTTGATGTGAGAAGTTCTTAGAAGCATAGGATTCCATAGCATCCGTAATAAGATTACCTAAATTGGTTTCTTGCGTACGCGCCTCTGCACGTTCACCATTTAACGTCACTGTATTATTAGGAATGACTACAGTAGACGTTTCTTTTAAGAAATCATCATTTGCTTTCTTAGTTTGTGCATCAATTTGTGAGTCTGGTGTAATATCTTTTGCATCGGCTACATTGATTAACGATGCTTTAATATCAGACGCTTTTTTATTTTGAAAATTAAAATCCACACGTCCGACATTCGCTAAGGCAGTACCAGTTTGAGCAAGCACATTATTAGCACCATAATGTTCGCCATGTTCTATCACAGTATGTGAGTGGCCATCTAGGACAAAGATAGGTTGTTTAAATGAACCATCTTTCGTCAGTTGATCTATTAAATAATCACCACGCCAACTTCTTTGCGTCGATTTATCTACGCCTAAGTGCGATAAAATCACAAAAACGTCAACATTGTTTTTAATGTGATTCATTGCTTGCGTTACGCTAGTCAAAGGATCTTTGAAATCCACACCTTTAACAGCAGAAGGTGACGTTTTAGTCTTAGTCTCAGGCGTTGTAACACCTACAATGCCGTAACGTACATTGTTTTTGGTAACAATCGTTGATGGATCAAAGACACGTTTTCCATTTTTATAAATGTTAGAAGATACGATAGGGAAATTTAATTGTTTCTGTAATTTAAGTAATTGATCATAACCAAAGTCAAATTCATGATTTCCGACAGTCATTGCATCATAACCAACACTATTCATAGCTTTGGCCATTTCTTCACCCTTTGATTGATTAGAGACAGGTAAACCTTGAAAAGCATCTCCTGAATCTACCATCAAATCCGGGTTGTATTTATCTTTAAGACCTTTTACTTTAGCCATACCAATTACTCTGCCATCATCTTCAACGAAACGACCGTGAATATCATTAGTATGTAAAATTGTATGTTTATCCGTGTTGTGAGAAGATGTTGCTACTTTTTGACTGAAATTAACATGTTGAGACAGCGGCGCTGATTGTTTTATTGAAGTTTTGTTGTTTTTTGTTTCTTGTGTTGAAACTGGTGCAGATTGTTGTGTTTTTGAATCATCATATTTTGTTTGTTTCTGCGTTGATGCTTGAGGAGATTGTTTAACATTAGTGGAAGGTGATTTCTTTGCTGTTGCCACTTGAGTCGACTTCGACTGTTCCGATGTAGTCGCCACTTGAGACGGCTTAGTTTCTTTAGAATTTGAAGGTGACTCTTTTACCTCAGCACCTTGCGTTGACTTAATTTCACTTGTAGCAGGTTCAGACGATGCTTTCTCTTGTGAAAAGGCAGAACCCTGAGATGGAGCATTGTGTTTCTCTGAAGTAGTGTTTTGTGTAGCAGATGTTGTAGCATCAGGGTGTGTCGATGTTTCAGACGATGATGTTTTTTCATCATCATGTGAAACTGTATTTGACACTAATGCCAAATGCTTATTAGTCGAGTCTTTGTTCGTTGATGATGCTTCTTGTGAAGTCGTTTGTGGTACTTCTGTTGTAGCGGGTGCGTTAGACTGGTTTGTATGTGATTCAGCTGCATACGTTGTACCAGTGGTGATACCAAATACAATAAAACATAAAACTAAAATTGGAATAAGATATCGCTTCATATTTGCCTCCTTTATTTAATGAAATTTACATTTTTATATTAGCATAAGTAGTTCAGTCTAAAGCTTACACGTCAAATTCTTTACGATAACTTAAAAAACAATTAATAAGAAGAGAGACAAAATGTTTTATGAATGCGTTGTATTCCCAACTTAATTTGCTTGTAGAACTTTGGTTGAAATTCTCGATAATGTGCCTTGCGCATTACCTTTAGAATCAAAAACTAAGTAGATACTTGATGTAAGTGATGTTCAGTTCTATCAGCTACTACTGATTTGCTAGGTGGACTCATTATATTAATTTTTGTTCAAACCTCTTTTGAATTTTCAAAAAGAAAGTAATTTCAAAAGAGTGTACTTTGTGAGTATACAAGAAAGCGCTTTTATATTATAATAAGCATGTAAATAGGGTATATGTACACCCTAAAAGGACAGATATTCGTGTAAAAAACACAAAGGGAGTTTTCGAGTTATGGAAAGAATAGTTATTACAGGAGCACTTGGTCAAATTGGGACTGAGTTGGTATTAAAATGTAGAGAAATTTACGGAAATGATAACGTTTTAGCGACGGATATTAGAGAACCTGAAGAGGATTCACCGGTTAATAATGGTCCATTTGAAGTATTAGATGTTACCAATCGTGAAGCGATGATGGCTATCGTAGAAAACTTTAAAGCGGATACGTTAATGCATAACAACCAACTACAATGTATGGTGTGAACAAAGTTGCTGGTGAGTTATTATGCCAATACTATTTCACAAAATTTGGTGTCGATACACGTAGCGTGAGATTCCCAGGACTAATTTCTCACGTTAAAGAACCAGGCGGCGGTACAACTGACTACGCGGTTGAAATTTATTTCGAAGCGGTTAGAAAAGGCCGTTACACAAGCTATATCGCAAAAGACACATACATGGATATGATGTATATGGATGATGCAATTGATGCAATTATTAAATTGATGGAAGCAGATAGCGATAAACTTGTAACACGTAATGGCTATAACTTAAGCGCCATGAGCTTTGAACCAGAACAAATTAAAGCTGAAATCCAAAAACATTATCCAGATTTCGCATTAGATTACGAAGTAGACCCAGCGCGTCAAGCAATTGCTGATAGCTGGCCAGACAATATCGATACAAGCTATTCACGTAAAGAGTGGGGTTTCAATCCTAAATACGATTTAGCTGGTATGACTGATTTAATGTTAAAAGCGATTGAAGAAAAAGAACAAAATAAATAAGTTTGATGTTTTGAACTAGCAGGGTGGTAACATCTTGCTAGTTTTTTGTGTGAAAAAGCAGTCATAGATCGATAATCACTCACTTAAGTTGTTTCACTTTTTTGGGGTGCCGTCTCTATAGTAGTTCTTAAATGGATTTTCATTTCACTTAAATTGAGACGCTTGCCTAGGGTGGGTAAAGAAATTCTTAGATGAATATTTACTCATTCTGTTGTGATGCTTGCCTAGGGGGCTGGGTCGAGCCGCGGTCTCGACACTCATCCTATTCCCTCAGGCGTCACACAACGTCATTCGTAGTTCATCTTTAGAATTTCTTACATAAGTGCGTTAGCACTTAAGTTCATTAATAGTACTGGCTCCCTCAGGCGTAGCTTAAATACGTTTCAGTATCCATTTTAGAACTACTTACTTAAGCGTATTAGTACTTAATTTCATTATGTTTAGTGTGTTTGTAAGACGTTATCTAATTTAGTTTTTGGTATATTTATTGCTATTGCATACACACATAGTATTAGTAAGATTTTAATTTTGAATGTAAACATTATTTTATGATATACATTTATTTTATTTATAGTAAATATTTATATAATATTAAGGGTTTATTTATAACTTTTAAAAATGCAATTTTCAATTTCGACGATGGAGTTAAATTAATTATTAATGTATGTTATTTTAAAAGAAAGGGTTTACATATAAGTATTTAGTTTGAATATTTCGAAAACTTATTGAATCAAAAATATGAGATTGCTATAATTTAAGGTACTATTATTATCTAGGAAATATTTAGGAGGCTTTCATCATGTCAGAAAAAGTTAAATTTGAACAACGCGATACACTTAAAGAAAAACCAGAAGGCAATTTAGGATTCGGTCAATACTTTACAGATTACATGTTAAGTTTCGACTATGATGCAGATCAAGGGTGGCATGATTTAAAAATTGTTCCTTATGCACCATTCGAAGTTTCACCAGCAGCACAAGGTCTTCATTATGGACAAGCTGTATTTGAAGGGTTAAAAGCTTATAAACATGAAGGCGAAGTCGTATTATTTAGACCAGATCAAAACTTCAAACGTATTAATGATTCATTAGCACGTTTAGAGATGCCTAAAGTAGATGAGGAATTATTACTAGAAGGTTTAAAACAATTAGTAGATGTTGAACGTGATTGGGTACCTGAAGGCGAAGGACAATCATTATATATTCGTCCATTTGTATTTGCCACTGAAGGTATCTTAGGTGTAAGAGCATCTCATCAATATAAATTATTAATCATTTTATCTCCATCAGGTGCTTATTACGGCGGAGACACTCTAAAAACGACTAAAATTTACGTTGAAGATGAATATGTTCGTGCCGTACGTGGTGGCGTAGGATTTGCTAAAGTAGCAGGTAACTATGCAGCAAGTTTACTAGCACAAACAAATGCTAATAATTTAGGCTATGACCAAGTGTTATGGTTAGATGGTGTAGAACAAAAATATGTTGAAGAAGTTGGTAGTATGAACATCTTCTTCGTTGAAAACGGAAAATTAGTTACACCTGCTTTAAATGGAAGTATCTTACCAGGTATTACACGTAAATCAATTATTGAATTAGCTAAAGAATTAGGATATGAAGTTGAAGAACGTAAAGTATCAATTGATGAATTATTCGAAGCTTATGACAAAGGTGAATTAACTGAAGTATTTGGTTCTGGTACAGCTGCCGTGATTTCACCAGTAGGTACTTTAAAATATGAAGATAGAGAAATCGTCATCAACAATAACGAACCTGGCGAAATTACTAAAAAATTATATGACACATACACTGGCATCCAAAGTGGTAAATTAGAAGATACGCATGGTTGGAGAGTAGTTGTCCCAGAATATAAATAAGGTATGTTTATTGCGCTAGAAATCTTGTGATGTCAAGGTTTCTAGCTTTTTATTTATCTGATTGTGATGGTTTGAGTCTATGCTTTATGAATGATAACTTTAATAAGCAACTAGATAATTAAATCATTTAACCTAATATAATTATAATGTCTGAAAGCAAAATAAAGTTATTTACTAATTTAATATAGGAGAACTAAATAGTGGCTCATATCATAATGTTGATCGTAACTATTATTTGCATCATCCTTATTATTTATAATTTAGTAAAAGATGGTCCTATTATCAATGTATTTTTAATAGCAGTTAACCCAATCAATCATTTTATTTTTAATACGTTATTTATGGATAAATCAATCTTTAAAAGCTGCACTAAAACATTCTTTTGATTTATTAACGCTAATGGTTGTGGTTATTTATTTAATTTATAAAGTATATAAAAGGAATAAAAAGAATGAATAATTATTTTAGGAGGCTTTGAATGTTTTTAAAGAGAGAGAAAAAGTATGAAAAATACGAAGCAATATCTAAGAGTATATTAGGATTTTCAGTACTGTTATTATTTTTGATATTTTTACTGAAATTGATATTTGAATGGTCTTTCCTACATGTTTTTTTCAATATTTTTTGTTTTACTTTTATTATTGGTTTATGTATCGGGGCTATACCAGATGTTTTAGAGAAAAATGTTAATAACATACTGGCCGATATACTTGTTATTCTTTTGATGATTGTTGTGTTGTTTATTTTGTAATTTTAAGTAGAAATATAATCTATTTTCGAAAAGTAGGAATATTTATGATTGAAAAATTGAACTCTATAGAAGAGGCACCCTTTGATTTGCTGTTGTTGGCTGATCCTTCCATGAAATTAGTTTTAGAATACCTTCATAGTGGAGAATGCTTTATTTATAAAGATGGTTCAGAAATAATAGGTTGTTATGTGTTGAAAAAGATATGTGTAGATAGGATTGAATTAGCCAACATAGCTGTTAGTGAAAATAAACAAGGTCACGGGTTTGGTAAAAAACTATTATTACATCTGTTTGATTATGCAAAACAAAGAGGATACAAAGAGATTATTGTTGGGACTGGCAATTCTAGTATTGGACAAATTGCTTTTTATCAAAAAGTAGGTTTCAGAATGATTGGAGTAGAAATTGGATTCTTTGAAAGAAATTATAATGATAAAATATATGAGAATGGAATTTTATGTAGAGATAAAATTTGGTTTATTAAAAAAGTGTGAGCGTATATCTTATATATTGATATTATACATAAATAATAAAGATATGACATATTAAGAATAAGTGTTGAGGTGTAAAGCGTTTAAATAAACGAACAAAAATTGTATAGCAAGTATTTATACTTAGAATTATTTATAGTTTTATACTAAAAATTGATACTTCAAGAAAGAAGTTTGTTGTAAATATATGAGAGCAATTGCGATTATATTGGTAGTATGTCTATGGACTAGCTTATTTATTAATTTTGGGATGATTAACGTCTTTTTAAATATAGCCACTACATTTGTGGTACTTAAGTTACTTAACGATAGAAAGAAATAATTTATTTGGATTTATTTTAGTTTCGACACCTGTAACTATGACAGGTGTTTTTATATTAAAATATAGAAGGCATATTCAATGATGCTTAGTATACATAAAAAAATGTCTATATAATCGAGGTGAAAGACAGTTACGTACAAGAATTACTGACAATGCATTACAATACAAATCAAATATATAAGCAGACAAATACGCATTATTAATAGGCAATTACGCAATAAACGCCAAATTTATCTTCAGGTGTTTACAATAAAAGTGTAATTTAAATATTAATGAAGGAGTGGAATCAAATGACAGACGTATTCGGTTTCATTAAAAAAGCGATTGACTTTATTAGTAGTATTTTAGTACATGGCGAACCTAAATAATTATTTTCACAATAATTATCACCCCGAGAGTTAGATTGAAATCTAATTTTCGGGGTGAACTTTATATAACCATATTAATTGAAAACATGATAATTTTTATTCTTTTTGAAAATACGTAATTGATTCAACTTCATTGCAAATTGTTGATATAACATGATACATCCAAAGCCCCAAGATAGACTAAATGTAACGCCTCCCATAACATCTGTAAGATAGTGCGCATGGAAGTATAGTCTTGAGAATAGAATGCTCAACCACACCATAGTTAACATTATCGTTAATGACCATTTTAATAGCTTATTGTGAATTTTAGGTATAAAAAATAACACAATAATCATTATAACTAGTGTGCTGGCAAGAGAATGACCACTAGGGAATGAATATCCTGAATCAATTGATAAATGATCATATGGACGCGCACGATGTATTAAATCCTTAAACATTATACCTATTAGTCCACCTGATGCTACAGTAAGTAAAAGCCAAATAGACAATATGACATGACGTTTTAGAAATACTATAAGTGCCATTAGGATAGTTAAAATGACGAAAGGTAGTATGTCTCCATAAGTTGCGACGATAGTCATATAATCATTAAACCAACTTCCGTGATAATTCATTTGCGGAACACCAAATGAGTGTAAAAACCAATGGAAAGAACTTTGATCTACAAAAGTGATTAATAGCATATGCAGTTTCATTCCTAATATAATTGTTAAGAAGGCCAACACACTCAAAATAAATAAGATGTTTAATTTAGATTTGTTAAATAATATATTCATTAGTTTCACCTGTTGTCTTTTTTATTTAGTTTAACGTAGTAAAGTGATAAAGAAATCGGTATTGAGACGCATATATTTATAAGACTTAAAACCTATAAAAAAGTGTATATAATATAGAAAAAGACCATTTAGGGGGGATTGAATGGAGTTTAAGCTAATTACTTATTTCGATGAAAGCTATATTGATTCAATTTATGAAATATATCAATCAGTTGGTTGGTTAAAACATGACAAAGAGACTATATGTGAAATTTTCCGTAATAGTACACATGTCGTCTTAACTATTTATGATAATAAAGTCATTGGCGTAGCTAGGGCATTATCAGATGGTGTATTCAATGCAGCCATTTATGATGTTGTAGTTAACAAAGATTTTCAAAATAAACAAATTGGTATGCGTATGCTCGAACGCCTTCTAGATGAAATAGGCTTAGTTTCGTGCATACATTTAATATCAACTATTGTTAATTTAGATTTTTATCAAAAAGCGGGATTTAAAAAATTGAAAACTGGTATGGTTATATACCAAGATAAACGTCTAACAGATACATATACTGAATAATTGGAAAATGGAATTGCATATCGTTCTATTAAGTCTAAAATGAAAATCTGTATTACAATAGAAGAATTAAAGTTACGAATTATAGGAGTGTTATGTTAATGGAATGGATATTATTTGATAAAGATGGAACATTAATTGAATTTGATAAAAGTTGGGAGAAGATTGGTGTACGTCTTGTTGATAGCTTTTTAGACAAATTTCCAGTAATAGATAAGGAAGTTGCACATCGTCAATTAGGTGTAATCGACGATGCAATTGTTCCTGATTCTGTGATGGGATCTGGCTCATTGGATGAAATGGTCAAAGCTTTCAATAATATTGCTGGAGAAGATGTATCAAGTTGGACCCGTAATACGAGTCAAGAATTAGTTGATACACGCGTTCCGGAGAATAATTGGATTGATGGCGTTTACGATATGATTAAATCTTTGAAAAATGAAGGTTATAAAATTGGTATCGTTACAAGTGATTCTAGAAAAGGCGTCTTGCAGTTTTTAGAAGATACAAATTCAAAAGATGCGTTTGACTTAGTCATTTCAACTGAATCACACGCTGCAGAAAAACCCAATCCGGCAGTACTTAATCCACTGTTTAATCACTATGACGTGAAACCTAAAGACGTAGTGATTGTTGGTGATACGAATAATGATATGAAAACAAAAGTGAACGCTGAACTAGGTCTAGCTATTGGTGTACTTAGTGGTATTGCTAAAAAAGAAGAGTTAGTAGACGCTGATGTAATTATAGATACAGCAGTAAGTGTGCCCGAAGTCTTAAAACAACATATTGAAAATAAATAAGGTTATAAATTAAAAAACGCTACACAAGGATTTCAATATTGTGTAGCGTCATATTATATTATCGATTATCTACGTTTCGGTAAGTGTTAATTACGTGAGCTATTTTATCAATAATTGGGTCTAATGAGTCTGGATTTTCATGAATGTCATATTCATTGATGTTAACGCGTACTACCGGGCAAGCATTGAAGTTATTAATCCAATCTTCATAACGTTTGAATAACTTTTGCCAATACTCAGGATCTGTATTAATTTCCATATCACGGCCGCGTGCTTTGATGCGTTCAATCACTTCGTTATAGTCACATTCGAGATAGATTAATACATCTGGTTTTGGAAAATACGGTGTCATCACCATGGCATTAAACAATTCAGAATATGTTTTAAAGTCATCTTCACTCATAGTACCTTGTTCTTCATGCATTTTCGCAAAAATATCCACATCTTCATAAATAGAACGATCTTGAATAAAGCCACCACCATATTCAAACATACGTTTTTGTTCTTTAAAACGTTCAGCTAAAAAATATATTTGTAAGTGGAAACTCCAACGCTCAAAGTCATCATAAAATTTATCTAAGTATGGGTTATGATCTACATTTTCAAAAGAAGTTTTAAAATTAAGTTTGTCAGCTAATGCCTGTGTCAAAGTAGATTTCCCCACTCCTACAGTACCAGCAATTGTTATAATAGCATTTTGAGGTACTTTATAATGATTCATGTTCAATGTCTCCTATCATTGGTTTTATTTTTTCTAAAATGTCTTCATAATCTGAGTCATTATTGACGAAATCGATTGAGCTCGTATTAATAAGGACAACATTTGCGCCATCTTTTTTCATTGCATCATAAAATGCGAGATAATCTTCTTTTAAATTAAGTAAGTAATCATCTTCAATATGATGTTCAAAGCTACGATTTCGTTTTGCGATTCTTTCTTTCAGAACTTGTAAATCAGCATCTAAGAAAATAATCATATTTGGCATTTCGATATCTTCTGTCAAAATATCAAAAATGCGATTAAATTTATCAAATTCAGAGTCATTTAAAGTGTTGCGTGCGAAGATTTTGTTTTTATAAATATGATAGTCACTGACAACACCTTGTGTCATTTCGGCGATATCTTTAGCTTGTTTGTAGCGATTACATAGGAAAAACATTTCGGTTTGAAAACTCCATTTAGAAATGTCATCGTAAAAGTCAGATAAAAATGGATTTTCGTCGATTATTTCCTTTTCTTCATAATAACTTAAAGATTGGCTGAGCTTGTGAGCTAAAGATGATTTACCAACACCAATAGGGCCTTCAATTGCAATAAAAGGTTTGTTCATAATCACATCTCCAAATGTTAAAATAGACAATGAGTATTGTATCACAAGTGAGGTATGGCACACATGTCAAATGATGAATATTACATGAAATTAGCGATTGAAGAGGCTAAAAAAGCACAAAAACTTACGGAAGTTCCAATTGGTGCAATCATAGTTAAAAATAATGAAGTGATTGCAAGGGCACATAATTTAAGAGAAACTGCACAGCTTCCGACTGCTCATGCGGAGCACATTGCTATAGAACGAGCATCTAAAATAGTTGGTAGTTGGCGTTTAGAAGATTGCACATTATATGTAACACTTGAGCCGTGTGTCATGTGCGCTGGAGCAATTGTTATGAGTAGAATTCCTCGTGTCGTATATGGTGCCACGGACCCTAAAGGTGGATGTAGTGGTAGTTTGATGAATTTACTTGAAGAACCACGTTTTAATCATAGAGCTACAGTAGTAGGGGGCGTACTTGAAAAAGAATGCGGTGACCTACTACGACAGTTCTTTCGAGATTTACGTACAAAGAAACCTAAAGCAAACAAGTGATAATACAAATTATGACGAATTTGTTAAAATAAATACATAAATTAAGTTTTAAATTTCATATTTTGTTTTATCCGAATACCCATTTTCAAAAATAAAAATAATAAACTGTTATAGATTAAGTTAATGAAACGAGGTAATTGTATGATTAAATTAATAGCAACGGATATGGATGGCACATTATTAAATGCAGCGCATGAAATTTCACAAGAGAATATTGATGCAATTAAATATGCACAATCGCAGGGGATTACTGTTGCCATTGCAACCGGTCGAGCATTCTATGAGGCGAGTACACCAATAGCAGAAACGGATTTGAGTGTACCGTATATATGTTTAAATGGTGCAGAAGTACGCGATGAATCTTTCAACATCATTAGTACATCAAATTTAAATCATGAATTGGTTGAACGTATCAAATCAATTCTTAATAAAGATGACGTATATTTTCAAATTTACACAAACAGAGGTATTTATACAGAAGACCCAACCAAAGATTTAGATATTTACTTAGATATTGCGAAACAAGCTGGTCAAGAAGCGGATGTTGAAAAAATTAAAGCAGGTATTCAAAAACGTATTGATAATGGGACATTAAAAGTTGTAGATAGTTATGAAGATATTGAGGACATCCCGGGTGAATTAATTATGAAAGTACTTGCATTCAATCCGGATTTAGAGAAAATTAATGCAATTGGAGCGCAACTTTCAGCAATTCCAAGTTTAGCTGTTTCATCATCTTCACGAGGAAATCTTGAAATTACCCATTCTGATGCACAAAAAGGAATTGCGCTAGAGTCAATCGCTGATAAATTGAAAATTGACTTGCAGGATGTGATGGCTTTAGGAGACAACATGAATGATGTGTCTATGTTAGAACGTGTTGGCTACCCTGTTGCTATGGATAATGCCATGCCAGAAGTTAAAGCTGTTGCTAAATATGTTACAGATTCTAATGAAAATAGCGGCGTTGGTAAAGCGATTATGAAAGTACTTAAAGAAGAAAATAAATAACGTAAGAGGTGTCAAGATAAAATGAAAGGACTTATTATTGTAGGTAGTGCCAAAGTGGGCTCACATACAAATGCGTTAGCTAAATACTTAGTAGGACAATTTGATCATCATAATTTAGATGTTGATATATTTGATTTAGCAGAAAGACCATTAAACCAATTAGACTTTTCTGGAACAACACCATCGATTGAAGAAATTAAATCAAACATGAAAGATTTTCAAGATAAAGTAATGGAAGCAGACTTCTTAGTATTAGGTACGCCAAATTATCATGGTTCTTATTCCGGTATTTTGAAAAATGCCCTAGACCACATCAATATGGATTATGTCAAAATGAAACCAGTAGGATTAATTGGTAATAGTGGTGGAATCGTAAGCTCAGAACCATTATCACATTTACGAGTTATTGTACGTAGCTTATTAGGCATTGCTGTTCCTACACAAATTGCTACACATGATTCTGATTACGGTAAATTAGATGACGGTACGTTATATCTAGATGACGACCAATTTCAATTACGCGCAAAACTATTTGTAGACCAAATCGTTTCATTTGTGAATAACAGTCCATATGAACATTTAAAATAAAAAAATTAATTACTGATAAAAACACATATATAATAGAAGAAACTAGTTTATATAAAAAATAAAAATAGTCTCATTCAGTCATATCTTTTCATATGATAATGAGACTATTTGTTTCCATGAATCTAAAAGTCCTCTGATTATTTTGATTATTTAAATTTATAATAATGCTATTTAATTATTATTAATATGAAATTTGAAAATGTTTGGTTACAAGTAATTATTTATAAAATATTAAGACTTGCAACATTTGTATATCTTTAATAAATTTTGTATAATATTTCTAAATCATTATTATGATTGTACTAAATGTGTATGGAGTGATTAGTTGAATGAAAAATAGACAAGGTTTTTTACCCAATATTTTAAACAAGTATGCTATCAGAAAGTTTTCTGTTGGTACTGCTTCTTTACTGATTGGTGCAACATTAGTTATGGGGGCAGGTAATGTTGCAAGAGCTGATGAATTGGATAAAATAACTACAAATGATGGGGCAAATAAAGATAAATCGGATGCAGTTGATATTAATGAACTTACAAAAACTGAACAGACGGATAGTAATGTAAAAGAAGCACAATCTAACGCCACAACGGAACAAGTTGATGAAAATAAAGACATAGATTCAAATGTAGATAGTACTTCTGTAGAAAATAATAAATCATCTGAACTTAGTGATGAATCAGTGAATAATACTGCGACCAATAAAAGTGATGAAAGCTCTACACAAAGTCAAAACGTAAGTACAACACAGGATAATCAAAACCAAAGCGATGAGGCATCAAACGAAACCCAAACACAATCTACTAATAATGTCGAGCAAAGTAAAGAGAATACGACATCAGATGACGATAGTGTCAGTGTCAAAAATACAACTGATGAAAAGGCTAAAGCAGAGCCAACAACAGCGGAAGACAAGGAAACTAGTGATACAAGTCAAACAAGCCAATCATCCGAAAAAAGTGAAAATAAAACTGAAAAAGCATCAGACACTCAAAAAGAAACTAATGAAACAACAAATAAAGATGCTAACAAAAGTGAGAATGACGATACATCAAGTACAAGTAAAACTTCAGATAAGAACTCCTTTAAAGAAAGTACTACAGATAACACATCCTCCAAACAAAATTCTGTAAATTCATCCAAAGACGTAGAAACTTCAAGTTTAAACGATACTAAAAATGCTAGTGAAACAACTGCAACACAAAGTCAAAATAATAGTACTGCAATTAATGATAAACCAGTTGTAACTGAAGCGGATAGTCAAAGTCCAGTACCATTAAATAATGATTCTACGACAACTGTAAATTCACAAGCAACCACTTCGACTGTTAGAAATAATCGAATGAAGTTCAAAGTTTTAGTGGCTGTAAAAGATGGCAAAGTCGTTAAATATAAAATACCTTCAGATTCTAAATATGCGTATTTACTTCAAGACTTAGGTTATGATGCAACGACTGTAAAAGAAGATACCGATTTACGTCATGCTGGTATTAACCAAATGCAAAATGCGGATACGAATGTCATTAAGTTGAATTTATCGAAATGGCTGGCGCTACAAAATGACTTTGTAAATGGGGGCAAGGTTAACCTTTCATTTTCTCAAAGTAATTTCTTTACACAAATTCAGTCTATTACATTGAATGGTGTTAATATGACAACTACTAACAATGGTCAAAACTGGAGTGCACCTATCACAGGTAGTACTGTGAGTAGTGGTATGATTGGATCAATAACAAACCATGATGTATTGATTACTTTGAAAAATAATCAAACTTTAAAAAGTTTAGGGTATTCAAATGATAAACCAGTTTACTTAACACATACTTGGACGGAGAACGATGGTTCTATTGCCGAGGAAAGTATTCAAGTTACAACTATTACTCCTACACTTAATTCAAAAGCACCGCAAACTACGCAAACTAGTGGTTTTACAACGGGTAGAGTTGCTAACAAAATTAAATATGATAGTAGTACTGCAACTATCAATTCCATTCATAGTTTTAAACCTGATGAAAACTTTAAACAAACGGACTATAACTGGGTTTTATATATAAAATAACAAGTACCTAAAGAGTTGTTACCATATATTGATACAAATTCCGTGACAATTTTTGCTTCTGATGCAAATGGTAATAATGTTACGCCTACTGATACTGATCGTGGTGTGAAAGGTAGCCTTGATAGTAATGGATTTTTTGATACAAGTAAAATAGATTCAGTATCTATATTAAAAAATAATACATCTAGCCAACTTGACTCTGCTCGAACAGCGTTAGACCTTAATGTATTTTGGGGTACATTAGGCCAATCTCGTAGTTATACTATTTCTTATAAATTAAAAGATGGCTATACATTAGATAATATTGCTTCTCAGTTAAGTGATAGAGAAACATTTACGTCATGGCTCGAATCAGACTATCTTGATTCTAATGATAATGGTGCTGCAAATAAGAGAATTCTAGGTTCTTATGCAAGTTCTTATTTAGATGTTATAGACAGAGTGGCGCCAGTTGCACCAACTACAGCTAAAAATATTACAACTGAAGATAAAACGATTAGTGGTACTGGTGAAGCTAACATGACAATTCAATTAGACTTCAGTGATGGTAGAAAGCTTACAGGCCAAATTGGAAGTGATGGCAAGTTCACAGTAGCGATTCCTAGTGGATTTACATTAACTGGCAAGGAAACAATTAGTGCTACAGTTCTAGATAAAGGAAGTAATGTGTCACCTGCAACTACAATTACAGTTAAAGATACGACTAAACCTGTAGTAACAGCTATTACAAATCAAACGAAAGAAGTAAATACGTCAATTGATAGCATCACAATTGTTGCGACTGATAACAGTGGAGATGCTGTAACAAATTCAGTTAGTGGCTTACCTTCAGGTGTCACATTTAACAGTTCAACTAATACTATAAGTGGAACACCAACCAAAGTTGGAAACTATACTATTACAATTACTTCTACAGATTCTAGTGGCAACTCAACTATAACACCATTTACAATTGCAGTAGTTGATACAACGAAACCAGTAGTAACTAATATTGATAATCAAACAAAAGAAGTGAACACGCCTATAAAATCTATAATTATTTCAGCAACAGATAATAGTAAATTAGCTGTAACAAATAGTGTGAGTGGGTTACCAGATGGTGTTACATTTGACAGTTCTACCAATAGAATCAGTGGTACGCCAAGCAAAGTGAGCAGTTACCCAATTACAGTGACAACAACAGATGCCAATGGCAATGTAACGGAAACAATTTTTACGATTACGGTACAAGATACAACGGCACCGACAGTGACACCAATCGCAGGTCAAACTAAAGAAGTCAACACAGCAATTGATCCAATCAAGATTGATGCGACAGACAACAGCGGCCAAGCTGTAACAAATAAAGTAAGTGGCTTACCAACAGGTGTAACGTTTAATCCAGATACAAATACAATTAGTGGCACACCAAGTAAAGTAGGCAGTTACCCAATTACGGTGACAACAATAGATGCCGATGGCAACGAAACAACAACAAACTTTACGATTAAAGTGGAAGATACAACAGCACCAACAGTGTCACCGATTGGAAATCAAACTAAAGAAGTCAATACAGCAATCGATCCAATCAAAATTGATGCGACAGATAATAGTGGCCAAGCCGTGACAAATAAAGTAAGTGGCTTGCCAGCAGGTGTAACATTTAATAGTGCGACAAACACAATCAGTGGTACACCAAGCAAAGTGGGCAGTTACCCAATTACGGTGACAACAACAGATGCCGACGGCAACGAAACAACAACAAGCTTTACAATTACAGTGGAAGATACAACGGCACCAACAGTCAAAGCGATTGGAAATCAAACTAAAGAAGTCAATACAGCAATTGATCCAATCAAAATAGATGCGACAGACAATAGTGGTCAAGCCGTGACAAATAAAGTGAGTGGCTTGCCAGCAGGTGTAACATTTGATCCAGACACAAACACAATTAGTGGCACACCAAGCAAAGTGGGCAGTTACCCAATTACAGTGACAACAACAGATGCCGACGGAAACGAAACAACAACAAGCTTTACGATTACAGTGGAAGACACAACGTCACCAGCAGTGACACCAATTGCAGACCAAACCAAAGAAGTGAACACAGCGATTGATCCAATCAAGATTGATGCAACAGATAATAGTGGTCAAGCCGTAACAAATAAAGTGAGTGGACTTCCAGAAGGCGTAACATTTGATCCAGATACAAATACAATTAGTGGTACACCAAGTAAAGTTGGTAGTTACCCAATCACAGTGACAACAACAGATGCCGACGGCAATGAAACAACAACAAGTTTTACTATTACGGTCCAAGATACAACGGCACCAATAGTGACACCAATTGCAGATCAAACAAAAGAAGTGAACACAGCGATTGACCCAATCAAGATTGATGCGACAGACAATAGTGGTCAAGCAGTAACGAATAAAGTAAGTGGACTTCCAGAAGGTGTAACATTTAATCCAGATACAAATACAATTAGTGGAACACCGACGGAAGTAGGCATTTATCCAATTACGGTGATAACAACAGATGCCGATGGAAATGATGTAATCTCACACTTTAATATTACAATTATTGATAACAATATTTCCGATAGTACAAGCACATCAGATAGCATGAGCAACTCAGACAGCACGAGTGACTCACAAAGCAACACAAGCACATCAGATAGCGTGAGCGATTCAGACAGTACAAGTGATTCACAAAGTAGCACAAGCACATCAGAAAGTATGAGCGATTCAGATAGTACAAGTGATTCACAAAGTAGCACAAGCACATCAGAAAGTATGAACGATTCAGACAGCACGAGTGACTCACAAAGTAGTACAAGCACATCAGAGAGTATGAGCGATTCAGACAGTACAAGTGATTCACACAGTCACAGCAGCACAAGTGCATCAGATAGCATGAGCGATTCAGATAGCACAAGTGACTCACAAAGTGACAGTAGTACAAGCACATCAGATAGCATGAGCGATTCAGACAGCATAAGTGATTCACACAGTCACAGCAGCACAAGTACATCAGAAAGTATGAGCGATTCAGACAGTACAAGTGATTCACACAGTCACAGCAGCACAAGTACATCAGAAAGTATGAGCGATTCAGACAGTACAAGTGATTCACACAGTCACAGCAGCACAAGTGCATCAGATAGCATGAGCGATTCAGATAGCACAAGTGACTCACAAAGTCACAGCAACACAAGTACATCAGAAAGCATGAGCGATTCAGACAGCATAAGTGATTCACACAGTCACAGCAGCACAAGTACATCAGAAAGTATGAGTGATTCAGATAGTGCAAGTGACTCACAAAGTAGTACAAGCACATCAGAAAGTATGAGCCATTCAGATAGTACAAGTGACTCACAAAGTATGAATCATTCAGACAGTACAAGTGCTACCAATAGTCAAAGCACATCATCAAATTCTAATAATGCTAAAGCTTTACCTGAGACTGGAGAAGAAAAATCTGATAAACCATTATTACTTTCATTAATTACTGGTTTAGGATTATTGTTGCTCGGAAGACGTCGTAAGAAAGACAACGAAGATGATGCAAAAGATAAATAATAAAAAAGGCTTCTAAAAAACTAATCAAATTATTTTCACAATCCTCGAAAGAGGGTTGTGTTTTTTATTACTTGAAAAATACATGATAACGCTTCCACAAAATATGATAAAATAATTAATAAAGTAACTTTTCTACAAAGGGTGGGGGCTAATATGAAGAAATATAGATACTTTATTATCACGATGATTATTATAATGACAATGATTAACTACATAGACCGTGGCGCTATTTCATACGCTCAAAAGGATATCATTAGCGAGTATGGTTTCGACACGATTGCTTGGGGTAAAATTTTAGGTTATTTTGGCTACGGATATATGTTTGGATCACTTGTGGGTGGTTTAACGGCAGATAAGAAAGGACCTAAATTTGTATGGATTATTGCAGGTACCGCATGGTCAATTGCTGAAATGGCAATGGCATTTGCTGGGGAACTAGGTATGGCAATATTTGGTGGTTCTGCAATTATTGGTTTCGGTCTATTAAGAGTATTATTCGGTGTGGCAGAAGGTCCGGTATTTTCAATTATTAGTAAAACGAATGCAAACTGGGCTGCACCGAAAGAACGTGGACTATTATCAGCATTAGGTTTAATAGGTGTGCCACTTGGTGCATTAATTACAGCGCCAATTGTTTCTGGTTTCCTTACAATAGCAAGTTGGAGATTATTATTTATTATCTTAGGTGCGCTAGGTCTGATTTGGGTAATTGTATGGGCATTTGTATTTACTGATTATCCTGAGGACAATAAACGTGTATCTAAAGAAGAATTGGCAGAAATACGTTCAACTGAAGATAGTTTAAATGTAGAAAAAACGGTTGAAACAGAAGATGTTAAAGATGAAAAGTGGTATCACTTCTTTAAAAGTCCAACATTAGTAGGTAATATGTTTGGTTATTTTGGTTTCCAGTATGTTAACTTTTTAATTTTAACGTGGACGCCAAAATATTTGCAAGATGAGTATCATTTTGAAATCCATTCACTTTGGTATTTAGGTATGGTGCCTTGGATTGGTGCATGTTTCACTATTTATTTCGGTGGTCATATATCTGACTGGTTACGTCATAAAACGGGCAATTTACGTATCGCACGTTCATATTTTGCCATTGCAGGTATGATTTGTGCCGCAATTTGTTTCTTAATCATTCCATTTACGCATAGTATCATCGCAATTATGATTTTAATGATGATTGGGAATGCATTCATATTCTTACCAAATGGTGTGTATTGGTCTGTTATTATTGATACGGCACCTAATAAGACGGGAACATATGGGGGTATTACCCACTTTTTCGTCAATTCAGCAACTGTTATTGCACCAACATTAACAGGTTATTTAGTAGCAAGCTTTGGTTATTCTTCAATGTTTGTGTCAGCAGTAGTGGCATCACTTATTAGTGTTGTAGCTATGTGCTTTGTTAAACCTGGTGAAAAGAAAATGGCTAAACATTAATATAAATATTGATAAACATAAAACATGGCAGTTATCACACGTCATTCGTGTGGCAACTGCTATGTCTATTTATTATATAATAATGGTTATTTTCTATATTTTAATTTAGCAAAAGCATCATGTTGGTGAATGGATTCTTCGTTACGACATTCAATGTCAAAGCCGTCAATCCAATTAAAGTCGACTAAGTCAGCAGCAATTAAGCGAATTAAATCTTCGACGAAACGAGGGTTTTCGTATGCACGTTCAGTAACACGTTTTTCATCTGGACGTTTTAAAATAGGATATAAGATAGAACTTGCGTTGGCTTCCATCGCATCTAAAATTTTATCTTTATAATCGTCAATCACTTGATTATTTTTATCTAAATAAACTTTAACAGTGACAACACCACGTTGGTTATGTGCAGAATACTCACTGATTTCTTTTGAACATGGGCATAATGTTGTTACAGTTGCTTCGATTGTAATTTCTTTACGTGTAATTTGGTCTTGTTCAATAGCTAAACCATAAGTTACATCTGCGTTTCCAACTGCTTTAATGTTAGTAACTGGGCTGAAGCGGTCAAAGAACCACTTACCTGATACATCAACGCCTGCTGAAGTTTGTTTCATGTTTGTTTGTAATGTACGTAAGACTTGATAAAGTGTATCAAAATTAAGTTCTAAGCCATTACTATAATGCTTTTCTACGCTTTCTAAGATACGGCTCATATTGATGCCTTTTTCATCTTTATTTAAACTTGTTGAAAAGCTAAAAGTACCTGCCGTTTGGAAACGGTCAATATTGACAGGATAAATTAAATTTTTGATACCAACTTCTTCAATTTCGAATAAGAAATTTTTATGTGTACTTTGTAAGTCGGTCATTTCATTTTTTGTTGTTGGTTTCGTACCTTCGATTGGGTCAACAGAGCCAAAGTGTTTCCAACGACCCTCACGAGTGGATAAATCATATTCAGTCATCGTTTACCTCCCCTTTAAGATTCAAAATGATATGTCCAATAAGGTTCAACATCTAAGAAACTTTGTGTTTCGCCACCAACTTCTGGACTGGCAAGTTGTTTTAAGAATGGGCCTGTTTGAGAAGCGTGGGCTTCAAACGCTTTTAATTTAAGATCTCTAAATTCACTAATGTCATTTAAGATATCAGGTTCACCTAAGATATCAGGTGCATCATTACTAAAGGCAACAAGTTGTAATCTTGGACGTGCTTCTTTAGGCATGCGTCCTACAGTTCTAACGACTGCTTCGGCTGTTGCTTCATGGTCAGGGTGTACTGCAAATTTAGGATAGAACGAAATAATCACAGATGGATTCGTTTCTTCAATCAAATTCTTCACCATATCGTCTATTTGTTCATGCGGTTCAAATTCAACTGTTTTATCACGTAATCCCATCTTACGTAAATCAGTAATACCAATGATTTTCATGGCTTCTTCTAATTCACGTTCGCGAATATCAGGTAGTGTTTCTCTTGTAGCAAAAGGGGGATTCCCTAAATTACGTCCCATTTGACCTAATGTAAGACATGCATACGTTACTGGCACGCCATTATTTATATAGCTTGCAATGGTTCCAGCTGATGAGAAGGTTTCATCATCAGGATGTGGAAATATCATTAACACGTGTCTTTCGTCTTTCATGAATAAGCCTCCTCTATACTGTAAATGGCTTTTCACTGATTTCGATTGTGGCAGCCAATTGTCCCTCGTAGTTAAATCCTGCAATTAAAAATTCATTGTTATCATTGATTTCATAATGTGTTAGTCCTTGCACATAAACCCAACCGCCATCGCGAAGTTTTAATCCAACACGGTATGGATCTTTTTCTCCACCTTTAAGTTGTGCGTGTTCATATGTGACTTGTATATTTCTTAAAAATGTTCCCGCATTAAAGACACGTTGATCGAAATGGTTCGCATACGCACCATTAGTCGTTTCAACGTGTAGGTATACAGGTTTATTTTCGAATGTTGATAATAATCGTTGTACTTCTTCAGCGTTAATGAGTTCCAACACTTTCACTCCTTGCAACCATACAATATGTTTATCTATTTATTTTACTAAAAAGATAGGATTAATTGTACATCTATGCTCAATTTATTTAGAAAAAATAGTAAAAATACCTTTAAAAAGTTGAATTACAACGTTCGTTTTCAAGAAATAAAAGTAGCTAGAATATTTAAAACAATGTGTATCGTTTAAAAAAACATGAGACGGGTAGACTATGGAGTGTGAAAGATAAAATATAGAACTGAAGAAAAAGTACACTTTAGTAATGAAAGGATGTTTGCATTGGAATTACAATTAGCAATCGATTTATTAAACAAAGAGGAAGCAGCAGAATTAGCTAAAAAAGTTGAGGAATATGTAGATATCGTAGAAATAGGTACACCAATCGTTATCAACGAAGGTTTACCAGCAGTTCAACATTTAGATGAAAATATTAACAATGCCAAAGTATTAGCTGACCTTAAAATTATGGACGCAGCAGACTACGAAGTAAGCCAAGCAATTAAATTTGGTGCGGATGTAGTTACAATCTTAGGTGTAGCTGAGGATGCTTCAATCAAAGCAGCAGTTGAAGAAGCACATAAACATGACAAACAATTATTAGTTGATATGATCGCAGTTCAAGATTTAGAAAAACGTGCCAAAGAATTAGACGAAATGGGTGCTGACTATATTGCAGTGCATACTGGTTATGACTTACAAGCTGAAGGTCAATCACCATTAGATAGTTTACGTACAGTTAAATCAGTTATTAAAAATTCTAAAGTCGCTGTAGCTGGTGGTATTAAACCAGATACAATTAAAGATATTGTGGCGGAACAACCTGACTTAGTTATCGTTGGTGGCGGTATCGCTAACGCTGATGATCCAGTCGAAGCAGCTAAACAATGTCGTGACGCGATTGAAGGTAAGTAATCATGTCTCAATTTACAAATTATAAATTAATTCTTGATGAATTAGATCGTACATTATCACACGTGCAAGACGAGCAATATGATCGTTTTGCCAATGATGTGAATGGTGCACAAAGAATCTTCACTGCCGGTAAAGGTCGTTCTGGCTTTATGGCGAATAGTTTCGCAATGCGACTTAATCAACTCGGTAAAGAAGCATTTGTAGTAGGCGAATCAACAACGCCATCTATCAAAGAACATGATTTGTTCGTTATTTTATCTGGTTCAGGGTCAACTGAGCATTTACGTTTATTAGCTGAAAAGGCGCAATCAGTAGGTGCTAAAGTTGTGTTATTAACAACAAATCCTGAATCTGCAATTGGCGAGTTAGCCGAAACGGTGATTGAATTACCAGCAGGTACAAAATACGATGTTGAAGGTTCTGAACAACCGTTAGGTAGCTTGTTTGAGCAATCTTCATTATTGTTCTTAGATAGCGTCGTATTAGGCTTAATGGGAACATTTGATATAAGTGAAGAAGAAATGCAAAGTAATCATGCAAATTTAGAATAATTAAAATAGCATAAACCTTTGGAATAAATTTAATAGTGTAGTTGATAGAACTGAGAAGACGTTTATATTAAACTTTTCTCAATTGGAGATACCTTTGCGGGGGTGAGATAATGAATGCATTGTCTCACTCCCGAATTTTTTATAATATATATTAAAATAACGCTTATATTGAGGTGGATGACATTTGAAATATAATCATTATATTTTTGATTTTGATGGTACTTTAGGTGATTCTATGGCTTGTAGTATTGTGGCGACACAACAAGCTTTTAAAGCATTCGGGCTTGATATACCTACAGAACAAGATATCACATATTATATGGGCATTCCGATAGAGGTTTCTTTTCTGAAAATGAGTCAACGTACGCTAAGTGAGGAAGAATTAGAACAGTTATTAACGTTATTTAGACAAAAATACAAAGCATATGAAACACAATATTTAAAACCATTTAAGCATATAGCAGAGGTGCTACGATTATTAGTTGAAGCGGATAAGACATTATTTGTCGTTTCTAGTAAGAAGACTGAGGTATTGATACGTAACTTAGAAAGTATAGGACTTTATCAATATATAACTGAAGCGATAGGTTCTGACAAAGTGAAAGCCTATAAACCTAATCCAGATGGTATTCTAACGATAGTGAATAAATACGACTTAGAACTAAAGCAATCAGTATATATTGGCGATGCTATTTTTGACATTCAAATGGCGAAAGCAGCAGGTGTCGATTCAATAGCGGTAACGTGGGGCTCACATAGTAAAGAAGATTTATCAAAGGAACATCCGAGTTACATCATTGAAGATCCTACAGAACTAACACGTTTATAAATCACATAGTATTAATAGATGAGTCACTACACAATTAATGCTAACATTATAAATGATAAAGTTGACATTAGGGAGAGGTGTTATATGCTAGACATTTTAAAGAACATTCAACATTACGCGAAAGAACAACCGAACGCAATTGCACTGCAATTTGACGATGATGTCTTAACTTATGAACATTTACATCATGAGATGAATAAAGCACAATCACACTTTCCTGAATTACAAGCAGGGACGCGCGTAGGTTTATTAAGTGATGAACCGATGATTAATATGATTTATTACTTTACGATACAAATGATAGGCGGGGTGCCATGTTTTTTAGATGCCAATTGGTCATCCACGGTGATTAATGAACTTATCGATACCTATCATATTGAATACGTATTAGAAGCAGACGCTACGATAACACCAACCTCAGTATACGGAGCAAGTGCGCAATATATTGATGACCCATCTCAAGTTAAAGGCCTATTACATATTGGTTTTACTTCAGGGACGACAGGGCTACCTAAGGCATATTATCGTAACGAATCATCGTGGATTGCTTCTTATGCTGAAAATGAAAAACTCTTACAACAAAATGAAACTGTACTTGCTGCACCAGGTCCACTAGCGCATTCTTTATCTTTATATACATGTATCTATGCTTTATATTCAGGTAGACATTTTATTGGTCAACATCATTTCGATGCCCAATACCTTGCGCACTATATTCAGAAAGTAAATCAACCTACAGCATTATTTCTAGTGCCTACTATGTTGTACAAATTGACACATATCGACATGCCATTAAATCAACTTACATCGATACTGAGCAGTGGCGCAAAACTATCAACGCAATTATTTAAACGTGTCACACATCAATTTTCTAATGCGAATGTCATTGAATTCTTTGGAACATCGGAAGCAAGTTTTATTAGTTACAATTTTAATCAAACCGCACCAACTGACTCGGTAGGCACTATTTTCCCCAATGTCACAATTCAATTAAAAGATCAAGATGTGAATGGTATCGGCGAGTTAGAAGTTAAAAGTAATATGACATTCTCTGGTTATGTTAATCGGCATATTGTTACAGCTGATTCGTGGATTGAAACTGGGGATTATGCATACATAAAAGATGATCAACTTTATTTAGTAAGTCGCAAAAGTGAGCGACTTATTATTGGTGGTAAGAATGTTTATCCTAATGCGATTGAACAACAAGTAAAGGCGCTTGAAGGTATAGAAGAAGCGATAGTGATTGGGGAACCGCACCATCGCTTTGGTGAGATTGCGGTATTGTTATATTTAGGGAATCGCGAACTTGATTATGCGACGTTAAGGCGCTATTTACAACAAACATTATCTCGATATGAGGTACCTTCGAAACTTGTGAAAGTGAATACGTTGCCTTTTACCAATAGTGGCAAAGTTGCGCGAAGCAAGGTTCGTACGCTTTATTTAAAGGGGGCGTTTCATTCGTGAAAGAAGCAGTCATAGTGTGGGCTAAGCGGACACCGTTTGGTAAATACGGTGGGGCGTTAAGACATTTGGAACCTGAAGCGTTATTGTTACCACTTTTTCAAAAAATAAAAGAAACATTTCCTGAAGCAATGGCACAGTTAGATGATGTCGTGCTAGGCAATGTGGTAGGGAATGGTGGTAATATTGCGAGGAAGGCACTCTTGGAGGCTGGTATCACACATAGTGTGCCGGGTGTAACGGTGGACCGTCAATGTGGTTCAGGACTTGAAAGTATAATCTATGCGTGTCGAATGGTGCAATGCGGTGCTGGGCGTGTTTATATTGTTGGGGGCGTAGAGAGTACGAGTCGAGCACCATGGAAGATTAAGCGTCCGCAATCAGTATATGAATCACAGTTACCTGAATTTTATGAGCGGGCGTCATTTGCACCTGAAGGGCAAGATCCAAGTATGATTGAAGCGGCTGAGAATGTGGCACAATATTATGGTGTTGGACGTGAAGCGCAGGATGCATTTGCGATTCGTAGTCACCGTTTAGCGACTCAGCATTTCGATAATGGAGATATTTGTCATGAGATTGTTCCGTTAACAGTAAAAGGACACTATTTTGATAGGGATGAGAGTATCAAACCTACACTTTCTGAACAACGATTAGCAAGGTTACGCCCACTAATGCCAGGTGGCACGGTAACAGCTGGTAATTGTTGTATGAAGAATGATGGCGCGGGATTAGCGCTAGTCATGGATAAAACGTTTGCGGAAGAACTAGGGATTACAACAGGGATGGTATTTAAGGGAGCCGTGACAACGGGTGTTGATCCAACAATGCTAGGTATTGGACCGGTGCCAGCAGTTTCACAATTATTGCAGCAATTTGATTTAAATAGTAAAGATATTGATGCTGTTGAAATCAATGAGGCATTTGCTTCTCAAGTACTAGCCTCTATAAATGAGTTGCATCTAAGCGAAGAGATTGTCAACCAATGGGGTGGTGCGATTGCCTCAGGTCATCCTTACAGTGCTAGTGGTGTGGCTTTAGTTGCACGTCTTTTTAACATGCCTTCTTGGCAATTAAGTGTTGCTACAATGGGCATCGGAGGAGGTATGGGTAATGCAGTACTCTTTGAAAAGTGGAGACAGTGAAAGACGAAATGTTATATTTAATCAACATGAAGTACGTCAATATTGTAAGATTATAGGTCGTATCTATGATGGCACTGTCCCACCATTAATGTGTGCACAATTATGGCCGGAATTTGAAATGTTTCAAGCATTTATAGGTGAGCGAATTAAGTTGGCACGCACGGAAGTTAAAAAGTATGAAAATTTAGAAAGTGACATACAATATTGTGCATACTTAACGCATAAAAGTTTTAATAAGGTAAAGCAATTTGACCAATATATCTTCGAATTGAAAATAAATAAAAATTACAAAACATGCATGATTATCGAACAATTATTTATTGGAGAGGGTAATGCAAATGAGGTTTGATGCACAAATAGTAGGACAATATTTGAGTGTGGTTAATGATTATAATCCACTTCATAAAGACATCGTTCCAGGACAACTTATTGTAGAAAAAGCGTTTTTAGCTTGTAATGTAGCATGGGATGATTACAAGGTGAAATATGTCCGAACTACTGATATCAATGAATCTATAGACTGTCATATGCCTGAAGATAATGAAATAATTGTTTCAAATAAATATGGCGGGGTAAAACTAGTTATAATTAATAATTGATAAAAAAATTAATTCTTAATTATAACTTTTTTTGCGTTTATTAAAACTTTGAAAACGCATACATACATTTATTGTTAAATTCTGTTAAATGAATAATATTGTATTTTTAGTTTTATTTTACTTTTAACAAGTTTGACATCATACATTAGTACTGTATAATTATGTAACATAAATAGAAGGAGTGTTACAGGTCATGGATTTTAAAAAAGATAGAATTAACATGGTCGATGGTCAAACTGCGAAGAAAACAGTATTCGCAACGGGTATCGGTAATGCCATGGAGTGGTTCGACTTTGGTGTATATGCTTATACAACGTCTTATATCGGTGCCAATTTCTTTTCACCGGTTTCGAACCCTCAAATTCAACAAATATTTACTTTTGCCGCGTTAGCAATTGCCTTCCTATTACGACCAATAGGCGGGATAGTGTTTGGTATTATTGGCGATAAATTCGGGCGTAAAGTTGTATTAACAACAACAATCATCTTAATGGCCTTATCAACATTAACAATCGGTATATTACCAAACTACGATATGATAGGTTTATGGGCGCCAGCACTCTTGTTACTCGCTAGGGTATTACAAGGCTTCTCTACTGGTGGGGAATATGCAGGTGCAATGACATACATCGCTGAAATTTCACCAGATAAGAAACGTAATAGATTAGGTAGTGGTCTTGAAATTGGTACACTATCAGGTTACATCGCTGCTTCAATCATGATTGCATTATTAAGTTTCTTCTTAAATGATGCGCAAATGCAAGCATGGGGTTGGAGAATTCCATTTATCTTAGGTTTATTCCTTGGTCTATTTGGACTTTACTTACGTCGTAGACTTGAAGAATCTCCAATTTATGAAAATGATGTAGAAACACCAGCACGTGATACAATTGGTTTCTTTACAATCATTAGATATTACTTCAAAGATATCCTAGTATGTTTCGTAGCAGTTGTGTTCTTTAACGTAACAAACTACACAGTAACAGCCTACTTGCCAACATACTTAGGACAAATCGTTAAAATTGACGAAACAACAACAAGTGTATTAATTACATGTGTCATGGCCGTTATGATTCCATTAGCATTATTCTTCGGTAAATTAGCCGATAAAATCGGTGAGAAGAAAGTATTCTTAATTGGTACAGGAGGTCTTACACTTTTAAGTATCGTTGCATTTAGTTTATTAAACACAAAATCATTACCATTTATTATTTTAGGTGTATTTATTTTAGGTTTCTTCTTATCAACATACGAAGCAACTATGCCTGGTTCTTTACCAACAATGTTCTTTACACATATTAGATATCGTACATTAGCGGTAACATTCAACATTTCAGTATCATTATTTGGTGGTACAACACCATTAGTAAACTCTTGGTTAGTTGAATCAACAGGCAATATATACGCACCAGCGTATTATTTAACTGCTATTAGTATCATTGGCTTTATCGTGATAGCGTTACTGCACGTAAGCACTGCAGGTAAATCACTTAAAGGTTCGTATCCAAATGTGGACAATAAAGAAGATCTTGAATATTATGAAACGCATCCTAAAAAAGCCTTATGGTGGATTAAAGTTAAGAAAAATAAAAACAAGAATGCTTAATTACACTTTCAAGCACATTGATGAAATCAAATCGTCAATGTGCTTTTTGTTTTTTTGAAAAATATTTTTATCCAAAAAATTTAAATTGTAAATTAATTTATCATTACATGTGTAAAGGTATATAAAAAAATGTAATAATTGTAATATTTTGTAAAATAATGTAATATTACTTTCGAAAGATACTTTAAACTTTTAAAGGAGGTTAATGATGAATTTAATTTCAAAGCGTTTATTAGCAGGTACTTTAGCAGTTGGAGTTACACTTGGATCAGGCGCAAGTACACACGTTTTATCTCACAATGAAGCACATGCAGCAACGCAACCGTACTACACTTATAAAGGCTATACTTCTTCACAAAGTAAGTTTGTTTTAGATAAAAACTTTATTAATGCATTGAAATATGACAATTTTAAATTGAATGGATATAAAATTACAGAAAATAGTAAAAATAATGCAAAAAATAAAGAATTGTATGATCAACAATTTTATTTAGCAAGTAAAGGAAAAGCAGATGGTGTTTGGTTTAATTTAGCAAAAGGTGCGGTTTCTAAAAAAGATATATTAAAAGCCTATGGGAATCCCAATAAAAAACCAATAGCTTCGCCTCATGGAATGGAATACCAATATCAAATCGGCACAAAAACAGTTAAATTTATAATTGATAGAGGTTATGTTAACGAAGTAGGCATACACAATGGGATGTCATAATAATTGAAAAAATTCATTTATTTAATAAAAACATAGCGTCAATGTTAGTTAGGCTCAAAGTTACTCTCTAAGCTTCCAAGGGGGGACAATCCTTGGCTAACATTGACGCTATTTTAATAAGGTGAGTTTAGGAATGATTAATGACTTTTTAAGCTACTTAGTGTTAGGGGGCGTAAGTACTTAAAAATTCAATTTAGGAATAATTCATCTGTTTGAATTCTCAATTTGGAAAACACAATTTCTGTACTTCTTGATGTGTAAATGACTTAATAACTTAGTCTCATATTATCAAGGTCACTTTCTAGTAGAGAGAGCAATTTATAGATTTCGTTCTTGTTAAATGTTTCATCGAATTTTACCGTAATCGTCTTGAAGGTTCTTGTGATAATTTCGTACATTGGGATACCATTCTCTATATTTTGCTTGTAGATAATCAATGATGTGTAATTCCTCCTTTGTCTCTCTACACTTAATATAGTAAAGCATTTTTTATAGAAATACATGAGCCCCTAGTACCAACTTTATGTACAACGTATATCCGATATTTATCTACGACTAAATACCTAGTCATCTTTTTAATAAATTAAGCCATATTTTCGTACGGAATTATAAGCACTTTTTAATTGAATGCGTACTACTTTATCAGCGAATTCAAGCTCAGTCATACTACTTTCTATATTGCATATTGCAATTTTTGTAATTTAATATAAAAACCTCCTTACCAATAAACTTAAATAATAATTGGTAAAGAGGTTAATAAAAGTAATTTTTAATTTTAAAGTTAGCGTTCACCTTTGAATAGTTTTACAAATCTATCTGGACTATCTTGTCCTAAGCAAATATCTAAAATCTCGTGTGATTCTTGTTGTTCTTCTTCACTTCTTGGGAACGTACGGCTTTCATAATCTTTAATTACATCGTCGATATCATCATAATTGTTAGCGATACCTTCTGCTAATTCTGCAGCATCTAACATTGCTAAGTTAGCACCTTCACCAGATGGTGCTATTAAGTGTGCAGCATCACCAATTAAAGTTACGCCTGATTTTGGTTCCCAACGATGTTTATCAGGAAGGGCATTAATTTTTCTAGCAACAATATCTGAATCTGATTCAGTTAATAATGCCATAATTTCAGGTGCCCAACCTTTAAATTCAGCTGCAACTGTATCGATTGTTTCTTTTTTATTTGAAAAATCAATGCTATTAATCCATTCTAAGTCACGGTTCATCTGAATGTAGGTATGAATAATGTTGTTCGCTTCACGATGTGCTACAAAGCCTTTTCCTGGAGATAATGCATACATTGCACCTTGTCCTACTGCTTTAGCTGTTTCAGGGTGGTTATAATCTACATCATGTAAATATGTTTCGATAAATGTTGTGCCGACATAGTCTGGCGTTACGTCTGTTAATAATTTACGGACTTTAGACCAAGCGCCATCAGCACCAATTAATTTATTTGTAGTGACAGAACTATCATCTCTGAATACAACTTTATATTGGCCTTGTTGAATTTCTTCGATATGGTCTACTTTCTTATTCCACTCAATTGTTTCTTCTGGAAGAGAATCGAGTAACATTTGACGTAAGTCACCGCGTAATACTTCGGGACGACCATTACTTTCATCAGCAGGTACATCTAAAAGTAGCTCGCCATTTGAATTTAAGATACGTGCTGCGTCTGCACCTTCATGAATAATAGAATGGAATTCATCCATAAGATTAGCTTTTTCTAAAGCAACTTGACCATTATATTCATGAATGTCTAATTGTCCACCTTGTGTACGAGCAGCAGGTGACGGATCTGCTTCATATACTTTAGAAGGAATACCATTTACATATAATACTCTCGCTAATGTTAAACCTCCGATACCGCCACCAATAATCGTTATCGGTGCTTTTACTTCTGTGTCTTTATTTAATTCACTCATCATATAAACTCCTTAATTTAAAAACATTTCAATTCACTCATAGTTTACGCCGAATAGCTAATTGTTAAACATATTTCGCCTTTTAAAATATATTGAGTCAAAGTTAAATAATAGAAAAAAGCTTTTAATCACAAATAACAAGTCTCTTTCAAGTACTTGTAAAGTGATTAAAAGCTAATTGTTTATATTAACATTGATTATTCAATTATTGATAAAATATTATGATGTTTAAACTTCTGTTACCTCTACATCAATATGTTCTACACGATTATATGCACCGTGGTCTACAGGACCTACAAAGTCATTCATTTTCCAACCATTTTTAATAGCTGAAGCAACAAAAGCTTTTGCACTAATAACAGCATCTTTAGGTGATTTGCCATTAGCTAAGTAGGCAGTAGTAGCTGCAGCAAATGTACAACCAGCACCGTGGTTATAACTTTGTTGGAACATGTCTGTAGTTAATTGATAGAATGTGTTGCCATCATAGTATAAGTCGTAAGATTTATCTTGATCTAATGCTTTACCGCCTTTAATAATAACGTGTTTCGCACCTTGATTATAAATAATTTCAGCAGCTTTCTTCATATCTTCGATAGAAGTTAATTTGCCTAAGCCAGAAAGTTGTCCAGCTTCAAATAAGTTTGGTGTTACTACAGTTGCTTTTGGTAATAAATATTCAATCATTGCGTCAGTATTTCCTGGGTTAAGTACTTCGTCTTCACCTTTACATACCATAACAGGGTCAACTACGAAATATTGTGCACCTGATTGTTCAAATGCTTCGCCAGCACGTTTAATGATTTCCTGAGTACCTAACATACCCGTTTTAATAGCATCTGGACCAATTGAAATAGCAGTTTCAAGTTGTTTCTCAAATAAATCCATTGGAAGCGGCGTCACATCATGTGACCAAGTTTCTTTATCCATTGTTACGACAGCAGTTAATGCCACCATGCCATAAGTATCTAATTCTTGAAATGTTTTAAGGTCCGCTTGCATACCAGCTCCCGCACTAGTATCTGAACCTGCAATTGTTAAAACTTTCTTTAAAGCCATATACATTCACTCCCGACAGTTTGTAATTCTATTGCTTATCATATCACGTTTTTTACGCTACTTGCTAGCTTGAAGTTATGAACAAAATCAATAACTGATTCGCTTTGCATTATGTTAAAATATGGCATGAGGTGAAAGCGATGGAATGGTCAGACATATTTCATGACATTACAGAACGACATGATTTTAAAGCGATGCATGATTTTCTAGAAAAAGAATATACGACGCAAATCGTCTATCCAGATAGAGAAAATATTTATCAAGCGTTTGATTTAACGCCGTTTGACGATATTAAAGTAGTGATCTTAGGACAAGATCCTTATCATGGACCGAATCAAGCCCATGGTTTAGCGTTCTCTGTGCAACCTAATGCTAAATTTCCGCCTTCTTTAAGAAACATGTACCAAGAATTAGAAGATGATGTTGGATGTCATCGAACATCACCACATCTACAAGATTGGGCACGTGAGGGTGTGTTACTTTTAAATACAGTATTGACGGTGCGTCAAGGAGAAGCACATTCGCATAAAGATATTGGCTGGGAAATATTTACTGATGAAGTGATTAAGGCCATTTCGGAATATAGAGACGATGTAGTGTTTATATTGTGGGGGAAACCTGCACAGCAAAAGGTTAAATTAATTGATACATCGAAACATTATATTATTAAATCACCACATCCTAGTCCTTTATCTGCCTATCGAGGTTTCTTCGGTTCTAAGCCATATTCAAAAGCTAATGAATATCTTGAATCTAAAGGTAAAACACCGATAAATTGGTGTGAAAGTGAGGAAGCTTAGATGAATAAAGAACAAATCATTCAATTGATTGAACAAGAGTTGGTACAAGCAGATGAAGCAGTGGATGATCAACAATTTGAAAAACATATGTATACGATTCATACATTAACATCGTTATTTGCCAATGCAGGTGGACGTATGCCATTACGTCAAACTAAAAAACATGACTTCACAGATACTGTGTCGTCAGGGTCTTCATTTTCAAAAAATAATCATATCGCAAATAGCCAGGGTACAAGTTCTACAAATACGCAGAAAAGTTCTAAAGTAACAGCAGCTGAAATTGAGGCCATGGGTGGTAAAGTGCCGAATACGATGAAATCATCACAACATAATCAGTTACCTTCGAATACAATGGTAACTGACGATGAAATTGGTAACGGGGAGTCAATATTTGATTTCTAAATTGAGTAAGGAGAATGAATTGAAATGATGAAATTATTTATTATATTAGGAGCATTATGCACAATGATGTCAGTAGGTACTGGCGCATTTGGTGCACATGGGTTAGAAGGAAAGTTATCTGATAAATATATGTCTGTTTGGGAAAAAGCGGTGAACTATCAAATGTATCACGGTCTTGGACTTTTAATCATTGGTGTGATTGGTGGTACAACCTCTATTAATGTGAACTGGGCAGGTTGGCTTATATTCTTAGGTGTCGTCTTCTTTAGCGGTTCATTATATATTTTAGCGTTAACTCAAATTCGTATTTTGGGTGCGATAACACCTATTGGTGGCGTATTATTTATCGCTGGCTGGTTAATGTTAATAATTTCTACATTTAAATTTGTAGGTTAAACAATACAAATTTAAATTATATAAAAATTCAAAATGATTTATTTGAAAATAGTGTTATATTGTACAATTTATATAGATTGTGAAACTCACCTTTAGGGTATACAGGATACTTGAGGTGAGTTTATTTTATGAATAAAGAAAGTAAAAATCAGAATATAGATAGAGGAGATTTAAAGCAAAACCTCTCTGAGAAATTTGTATGGGCTATCGCTTATGGTTCATGTATTGGTTGGGGTGCTTTTATCTTACCGGGAGATTGGATTAAACAATCAGGTCCAATTGCTTCATCTATCGGTATCGTCATTGGGGCATTGCTAATGATCCTAATTGCGGTAAGTTATGGTGCGTTAGTTGAAAAGTTTCCAGTATCTGGTGGCGCATTTGCTTTTAGTTATTTAAGTTTTGGTAGATATGTAAGTTTCTTCTCATCATGGTTCTTAACGTTTGGGTATGTCTGTGTTGTAGCATTAAATGCAACAGCCTTTAGTCTTTTAGTTAAATTCTTATTACCTGATTTGTTAAATAACGGCAAACTGTATACCGTTGCTGGATGGGATGTGTACATAACAGAGATTATCATTGCTTCAGTGTTATTACTTGTATTTATGCTTGTAGCTATTCGAGGTGCAAGTGTTTCGGGTTCATTGCAATATTATTTCTGTGTGGCAATGGTTATTGTTGTGCTACTCATGTTCTTCGGTTCATTCTTTGGTAATAACTTTGATTTTAATAACTTACAACCATTAGCTAATCCTGGAAAAGGATGGTTTACATCAATCATTATGATTGTAGCAGTTGCACCGTGGGCATATGTTGGTTTTGACAATATTCCACAAACTGCTGAAGAATTTAACTTTTCACCAAATAAGACTTTCAAATTAATCGTCTATAGTTTACTCGCAGCATCATTAACATATGTTGTAATGATTCTGTATACTGGTTGGTTAAGTACAAATAGTGCAAGTCTTAATGGTAACTTATGGGTTACTGGTGCTGAAACGCAAACCGCGTTTGGGTATATCGGTTTAGCTGTGTTAGCAATCGCAATTATTATGGGAATCTTCACTGGTTTAAATGGATTCTTAATGAGTGCGAGTCGTCTATTATTTTCAATGGGACGTTCAGGTATTATGCCGAAAGTATTTAGTAAGCTACACCCTAAATACAAAACACCGTATGTAGCTATTATCTTCTTGGTAGCAGTTACACTGATTGCACCATGGTTAGGACGTACGGCTTTAACTTGGATCGTAAATATGTCATCAACTGGCGTTTCTATTGCTTATTTTGTTACTTGTTTATCAGCTGCAAAATTGTTTAGCTACAATAAAAACAGTAATACTTATGGTCCAGTGTATAAGACATTTGCGATTTTAGGGTCAATTGTATCATTTATTTTCCTATTATTATTGTTAGTGCCTGGATCACCAGCTTCACTTTCAATGCCATCATATATTGCGTTAGGTGGCTGGTTAATTATTGGTCTAATTTTCTTTGTCATTCGTTATCCTAAGTTGAAGAAGATGGATAGTGATGAATTAAGTCGCTTGATTTTAAATCATTCTGAAAATGAAGTAGAAGACATGATTGAGGATACTAATAAAAAATAGTGTGAAGAAATTAAATTTAGAAATAATAAAAGCGCGTGGCTAATTAAAGTCACGCGCTTTGTCATATTTTATAAAATGAAAAATAAATTATATACGTTTTCGAGTTCTGGCAAAACCGGATAGTATAATTTTAGAAATTTGGTCTGCGAATAGTAAACCAAGTGCAATGGCACCAGCGATAAGCGTTACTTCAAGCATTGTGTTGATCGCTTTGCCAAATTCTAATAACACTAAATTTTTAGTTGCATCAAAGGCTAAGCCTCCTGGAACTAGTGGAATAATTCCAGGTACCATAAAGATGATGGCAGGTTCTTTTTTAGTACGAGCCATATAGTGGCTGATAAGACCTAAAGCAAAACTACCAAAGAAACTTGAATAGATTGTATGTACACTAAGCCCTTGATAAAACAAAATGTATACCATCCAGCCACACGCACCTACAAAACCACAAGATAAGTATAGTCTTCTAGGAGCATCAAATATCACGCAGAAAAAAAGTGACGCGGTATAACTAAATACTAAATTTAATATCCAAAACATTAATGTGCACTCCTAAACTAAAATTAATATTGAACCTACGCCTGCACCTATACCAAAGGAAGTTACGAGGGCTTCCAACGATTTCGTCGTAAACATAAGCATGTGACCACCGAATAAATCTTGAATAGCATTAGTAATTAGTACCCCGGGGACGATAGGCATAACGGATGCGATAATAATAGTTGCTAAATCACCACTTGGAACGAGTGAGTGTCCAAAGACTGAAATGATACCAATAACAAGTGATCCAATGAATTCTGGTATAAACTGTGCGTGTAATTTACGATCAAGTATTTCTACTACTAAATAACCCAGTCCGCCAGCTAATAAGGCAGTTATCACATCGACAAGTTTGCCATCTTGTAAATAAAGGAAGCTTATCGCGATAATTGCTGCGGCAATGCCTTTAAACAATAAACTACTGTCTCGTTTAGCGACATAAATATTTTCAAGTTTCACTTTAGCATCTTCAAGTGTAATTTCGCCTTTAGTGATTAAACGTGAGATTTCATTCGTTTGAGAGATTTTAATAAGATTAGTATCACGAGAATTAATTCTGAAAATTCGTGGATATGATTCGTTGTGTAGCGTGAATTGTATAACAGTATTTGTAACAAAGCTATTGCTCTCAGAATAGCCTAATTTACGAGCGATACGCGTCATTGTATCTTCAACACGTGTGCCTTCAGCACCGGATTCAAGTAAGATACGACCAGCCATCATGACAACGTCTTTAATTAATTTTTCATCTTCATTTTCATGTATTTGTGTATTATCCATGTCATCACCATTCGTTAAGATGTTTCTATTAATTATAGTTGATGCATATTGAAAACTCCACTTAATTAAAGAAAACTTAATAATTAAAATGCTTACAATTGATTGAAATGTATTTATAAGCGAAGCACTCAAAATGTTGCGAGATACTTAAAATAAAAAGCATAAACAGATTTTATCTATAATGTTTCAAAATATTACAATTTGGTTAAATAAGAATTAGTTAGCAATTTATGAATGATATTGGGTAGCGACAATATTTTCATGGTTGTTAATGTTATGTTCAGAGTAGTAATTAAGTTCTCCCAAAACATACTACACAATGAGGCTGGGCATTCTGAATGCACCAGCCTTCTAATTATATTATGCCAACATTGTTAAATAACCTAAAATGATTAAAAATAAACGTAACACCTATAGATTAGGCGTTGCGTTTTTGGTTTATGTCTTATGTTTATATTGAATATAATCATTAGAGTAATGGAAATATCCCTTCTAAGCTTTGGCTTAGAAGGGATATTATGGTCAGTGAAACAATATTTGCTAAGATGTTCATTTCGTTCACCATACTTAAGTCATGTTTCACTGTTAAAATCTTATGGTTGTAGCATTAAATTGCGAAGAACTGATCGAAATGGTCAGTTTCTAAGATATGTCCGATATAGAAACCACCAAAGTCACCATAGCGTGCAGTTGTTTCGTCAAAACGCATTTCGTAAACGATTTTTTTGAATTGTAAGACGTCATCTGCAAATAAAGTTACGCCCCATTCATAATCATCAAAACCAACAGACCCTGTAATGAATTGTTTGATTTTTCCAGCATATTGACGACCAATCATGCCATGGTTATACATTAATTTTTTACGTTCTTCCATTGGTAGCATATACCAGTTATATGTTTCATTACGGCGTTTATCCATTGGATAGAAGCAAATATATTCTGTTCTTGGCAGCTCAGGATATAATCTCGCTCTTACATGTGGATTTTGATATGGATCTTCGTCAGATTTGCCAGCTAAGTAATTTCCTAATTCAATCACTGATACATATGAGTAAGTTTGAATAAAGAAATCGGCAATACGTAGTTTATTTAACTCATTTTCGATTTCATTTAATTCTTTCATTTCTGGACGTAAGTACCATAATAAGATGTCAGCTTTTTGACCAGTAATGTTATATAACGCATAGTCACCAGCTTGTTGTTCTCTAGCACCTGCTTTATCATTAATAAATGTTTTAAATTCATTAATCATTGCTTCACGCTCATCTTCAGGCACTAGTCTAAATGTTGCCCAATCTACAGCATAAAATAAATGAAGACTGTACCAACCATCTAATGTTTCGGCTGCTTCACTCATGTGTATCGCTCCTTTAAAATAAGATAATTATTTTTTAATACAGCCTAAATTTTATCATAAAGAGAATGAGTAAATATACCTAAATGATTACAAATTAGTGAAATGGAAATCTTAAAAAAAATGAAGTATAATTAAGGATGCAAATATTATTATGAAATTATTTAGGAGGGCATTATGTCTAGTTTATTAGATGTATTACAAGAAAAACTTTCAGGAAAAAATGTTAGAATCGTATTACCTGAGGGTGAAGATGAACGTGTATTAACAGCTGCTACACAATTACAAGCAACTGACTATGTAACACCTGTCGTTTTAGGTGATTATGACAAAATCAACTTATTAGCAAAAGACAAAGGATTAGATGTTTCAAATATTGAAGTCATCAATCCATCTACAAGTGAATTAAAACCAGAATTAGTGAAATCATTCGTTGAACGTCGTAAAGGTAAAGCGACTGAAGAACAAGCTGAAGAATTATTAAATAACGTTAACTATTTCGGTACGATGTTAGTTTACGCTGGTCATGCTGATGGATTAGTAAGTGGTGCTGCACATTCAACTGGAGATACTGTTCGCCCTGCATTACAAATTATTAAAACAAAACCAGGTGTATCTAAAACTTCTGGTATCTTCTTTATGATTAAAGATGATCAACAATATGTGTTTGGTGATTGTGCGATTAATCCAACATTAGAATCTTCAGATTTAGCAGAAATCGCAGTTGAAAGTGCGAAATCAGCTAAAAGCTTTGGCATGGACCCTCGCGTTGCAATGTTAAGCTTCTCAACTAAAGGTTCAGCGAAATCAGACGATGTTGATAAAGTTGCGAATGCAGTAAAATTAGCTCAAGAAAAAGTAGAATCTGAAGGCTTAAAAGATGTAGTTATCGATGGTGAATTCCAATTCGATGCTGCAATTGTGCCATCTGTAGCTGAGAAAAAAGCACCAGGTGCTAAAATTCAAGGCGATGCAAATGTTTTTGTATTCCCAAGTTTAGAAGCTGGTAACATTGGTTACAAAATTGCACAACGTTTAGGTGGATTTGATGCAGTTGGTCCTGTATTGCAAGGTTTAAATTCACCAGTTAATGACTTATCACGTGGTTGCTCAACTGAAGACGTTTATAAATTATCAATTATTACAGCAGCTCAAACATTACAATAATGGACTTAGCAAGTAAATATTTTAATGATATTGATTGGCGCTATGTTGACCATTCTTCTGGTTTAGCGCCAATGCAATCATTTGCTTTTGATGACACGTTTTCAGAAAGTGTAGGTAAAGATTTGTCTTGTAACGTAGTTAGAACATGGATACATCAGCATACAGTAATTCTTGGTATTCATGATTCTCGCTTACCATTTCTTAAAGATGGTATTCGCTATTTAACTGATGAAATTGGTTATAATGCCATTGTGAGAAATTCAGGTGGCCTTGGCGTCGTGTTGGACCAAGGGGTATTGAATATTTCGCTTATCTTTAAAGGTCAAACTGAAACGACGATTGATGAGGCATTTACAGTGATGTACTTATTAATTTGTAAAATGTTCGAAAATGAAGACGTAGAGATTGATACGCGAGAAATTGAGCACTCATATTGCCCGGGAAAATTCGACTTAAGTATAGACGGTAAGAAATTTGCCGGCATTTCACAACGTCGTGTTCGTGGTGGCATTGCTGTACAAATATATTTATGTGTTGAAGGCTCAGGTTCAGAACGTGCAGAGATGATGCGTGTCTTTTATGAACGTGCGCTTAAAGGTGAGACAACAAAATTTAAATATCCAGATATACAACCTGAATGCATGGCATCATTGGAAACACTGTTTGGGCGTGAAATCAAAGTACAAGACGTCATGTTCCAATTATTACATGCGATTAAAGATTTAGGTGGAAATCTTAATATGGATCCAATCACAGAAGATGAATGGACGCGTTATGAAGGTTATTTCGATAAAATGATTGAGCGCAATGAAAAAATGAATCATTCTATGAATGAAAAGTAAACGCTAAATCTACTAATATAAAAAATATGATACAGTTTTAAAAGATTCTGGTATAAAAATAATATGATTCAGCTGTATTGCATAGTTGCAATCAGTTGAGTGAAAAGAGAAGGTGCTTTAAACAAGCATCTTCTCTTTTTTAATTCTTAAGGTGGCCAGGGGCCCAGTATAAAGAATTTTAAGTAGAAATTTTACAAACAAAGCAGGAAGGGGGGGATAAGACGAATTCGAAAATCTTTCGGTTCCAGTTTCCCTTTTTTATACTGCTGAAAATTGAAAATTGGTAGAATAATAAAGGGAATTCATGATAAATAGCTATATTCCTAATAATTTTTATAGTAATATAGTTTAGGTGGATAAATTTAAGGAAAAGGTCAATATAAATAGTTTAGGCCGAATAAGCATTTAAAAGTTAGTCATAAAGTTAGGTTAACAGAATAATCAGTACAAAATTAACCTTATAGTTCTGACAACGTAATGTATTTAAGCTCTCAATACATATAATGTTATTAAATTTAACTTTTAGGGTATAAATATTTTTAAGTTTTGAACTAAATTTGTCAAAGTTTTATACTATATATTGTTCAGTATTTTATAACATAATTTTTATTAAAATTAATTATGATAATTATAAGACTATACATCGGCATTTAATCGATAAATGATAACCACGATATAGAAGATAGGCATAGGTTAAAGACTAATTGTGTGGTTATTGTAAGTAAATTAAAACATTGAGGTTGTACGTCATGGTATGCGTGTGTGCGAGCCTCGAAATAATTTTCAGAAAGAATATTAAAGGTGAGATATCATGGTACAACGTGGCTATGGGGAGTCTAACGGTAAAATAATATTAATTGGAGAGCATGCGGTGACATTCGGACAACCAGCGATTGCTATTCCATTCACTTCAGGAAAAGTTAAAGTCTTAATTGAAAGTCTAGAAAAAGGTAATTATTCAGCTATTGAAAGTGATGTTTATGACGGTCCATTGTATGATGCACCAGAGCATTTAAAATCACTTGTAAGTCATTTTGTTGAAAGTAAACAAGTAGAAGAACCACTACTCGTAAAAATTCAGGCAAACTTACCACCTTCACGCGGACTAGGTTCAAGCGCAGCAGTGGCAGTAGCGTTTATTCGAGCAAGTTATGATTATTTAGGTTTACCATTGACTGATAAAGAATTATTGGAAAATGCTGACTCTGCAGAACGCATTGCACATGGTAAACCAAGTGGTATCGATACGAAGACGATTGTTACGAACCAACCTGTGTGGTATCAAAAGGGCGAAGTAGAAATATTGAAAACCTTAAATTTAGATGGCTATATGGTCGTGATCGATACAGGTGTTAAAGGTTCAACTAAGCAAGCTGTGGAGGACGTTCATCAACTATGTGATAATGATGAACAATACATGCAAATTATTGACCACATTGGTTCATTAGTATATTCAGCGAGTGAAGCAATTGAACATCATAGTTTTGATGAATTGGCTGATATTTTTAATCAATGTCAGGATGACTTAAGAACGTTGACTGTAAGTCATGACAAGATTGAAATGCTACTTAAATTAGGCGAAGAGAATGGCTCAGTTGCCGGTAAATTGACTGGTGGTGGCCGTGGCGGTAGCATGCTTATTTTGGCTAAAGAATTGCAAACTGCTAAGAATATTGTAGCTGCAGCTGAAAAGGCCGGTGCCCAACATACATGGATTGAGAAGTTAGGAGGATAAGTCATTGAAAAAGAGTGGTAAAGCACGTGCACATACGAATATTGCGCTGATTAAATATTGGGGTAAGGCTGATGAGGAATTAATTATTCCAATGAATAATAGTTTGTCAGTCACATTAGAACGTTTTTACACGGAAACACGTGTAACATTTGATGACACCTTAATCGCTGATCAGTTAATCCTTAACGGTGAAGAGGTTGATGCGAAAGAGAGTGCTAAAATTCAACGTTATATGGATATGATTCGTAAAGAAGCAAGCGTTACAGAATATGCGCGAATTGAAAGCGAGAATTTTGTTCCGACTGCTGCTGGGTTAGCTTCTTCTGCAAGTGCTTATGCAGCATTAGCTGGTGCGTGTAATGAAGCTCTACAACTTGGTTTATCAGATAAAGATTTATCACGTTTAGCCCGTCGTGGTTCAGGTTCGGCCTCACGTAGTATTTATGGTGGATTTGCTGAATGGAAAAAGGGTCATGACGATGAAACGTCATATGCTCATCATATTGACGCAAATGGCTGGGAAGAAGACTTAGCCATGATTTTTGTTGTCATAAATAATAAATCTAAAAAAGTATCAAGTCGCTCAGGGATGTCATTGACCCGTGACACATCACGTTTTTATCAATATTGGTTAGATCACGTGGATGCTGATTTAAAAGAAACGAAAGAAGCGATAGCAAACAAGGATTTCAAACGTATGGGCGAAGTGATTGAAGCTAACGGCTTACGTATGCATGCGACTAATTTAGGAGCACAACCACCATTTACATATTTAGTACCAGAAAGTTATGATGCCATGCGTATTGTAAACGAATGTAGAGAAGCTGGGTTACCTTGTTACTTTACAATGGATGCTGGTCCTAATGTTAAAGTACTCATTGAAAAGAAAAACCAACAAGCAATTGTAGATAAATTTTTACAAGAATTTGATCAAACAAAAATCATCACAAGTGATATCACACAATCAGGAGTCGAAATTATTAAGTAAGGAAGAGATATAATGATACAGGTGAAAGCGCCAGGAAAACTTTACGTAGCAGGTGAATATGCAGTAACTGAACCAGGATATAAGTCCGTACTAATTGCAGTTGATCGTTTTGTTACTGCGGCAATCGAAGCTTCAAATGAAGTCACAGGCACTATTCATTCTAAGACATTACATTATGAACCAGTTACATTTGATCGTAATGAGGATAAAATAGAAATCTCTGATGCCCATGCAGCAAATCAATTGAAATATGTTGTTACAGCTATTGAAGTATTTGAACAATATGCAAGAAGTTGCAATATTAAATTAAAACATTTCCATTTAACAATTGATAGTAACCTAGCTGATGATTCGGGTCAGAAATATGGCTTAGGCTCAAGTGCTGCGGTATTAGTAGCTGTAGTTAAAGCATTGAATGAATTTTATGAACTACAGTTATCTAACTTGTATATCTATAAATTAGCTGTGATTGCGAATATGAGATTACAAAGTTTAAGCTCGTGTGGTGATATCGCTGTCAGTGTGTACAGTGGCTGGTTAGCGTATAGTACATTTGATCATGATTGGGTTAAACAACAAATGGAAGAGACTTCTGTTAATGAAGTGCTAGAAAAGAACTGGCCAGGCCTTCATATTGAGCCATTACAAGCGCCAGAGAACATGGAAGTGTTAATTGGTTGGACAGGATCACCTGCATCATCTCCTCATTTAGTGAGTGAAGTTAAACGTTTGAAATCAGATCCTTCTTTTTATGGAAAATTCCTAGATCAATCACAGGCTTGTGTGGAAAATTTAATTTATGCCTTTAAAACAAATAATATTAAAGGCGTTCAAAAAATGATTCGTCAAAATCGTAATATTATACAACAAATGGATAACGAAGCGACCGTCGATATTGAAACGCAAAACTTAAAATTATTATGCGATATTGGTGAACGCTTTGGTGGCGCTGCTAAAACTTCAGGAGCAGGTGGCGGTGACTGTGGTATCACAATTATTGATAACCAAATTGATAAACAACGCATTTATGATGAATGGAAAGCATATGGCATTAAACCATTAGAATTCAAAATATATAATGGACAATAATTGAAATTGCTGAATGAGTAGGACAGAATTCACACGTTGAATACAAGTCTTGCTCTTTTTTATTGAAAACGATATGTACTTATAGACATGTGCTTGAATTTTTTAATAAAAAGAGTAAAATAAATAGAGTTAAATTAAGTGACTCGTATTAAGTATTGATATAAAAAATGGGATAATACATAGAAAGGTGGGTAGCAAGGTGAAAAATAAATTTTTGATTTGTGATGAATGTCAGGCGGTTAATCTTAAATCACTAAAAAGAAAGCTTGAAAAACTAGATCCTGAAGCGGAAATTGAAATAGGCTGTCAATCTTATTGTGGTCCCGGACGCCGTAAAACGTTTGCTTTTGTGAATAACCGTCCACTTGCTGCGCTAACTGAAGATGAGCTAATGGAAAAAGTTACAGCTCAACTTAAAAAGCCACGTGATCCTGAAGAAGAGGAACGTTTAAGAAAACGAAATGAAGAACGAAAACGTCGTAAGGAAGAACAAGATAAAAAATTAAAAGAAAAATTAGCTAAACGAAAAGCTGCTAAATAAATGACGAATATTGAAGTGTAGAGCTTAAGTATTAATTTATAATGTTAACAATTAAATGATGTAGAAGTTGGGGTGGGACAGAATTCGATTTGAATTCAAAGTTCCGCCCCAATTTGCTAAGTAGCCTCATAATATTTTATTGTCTCATAATCGTTTTTGTAGCTAGACTTATAGATATATTGATTTAAATACAAAAAAAGAGTTCGGGACATAAAGTTCTTGGATAAGTGAATAAAAGACAATTTCTATTGAAATAATATAGAAATTGTCTTTTTTATAAATTTTTTGATTATTTTCAGCTCGTTGAGCTACTACTTTTCTTATATTAAGTGCCATTAATACAAAACCAAGTTCTCTTTTGACTTTATTGAGTCCTCGGACAGACATCCGAGTGAAACCCAAAATAGCCTTCATAAATCCAAAAACAGGTTCCACATCAATTTTTCTTTGACTGTAGATATTTTTTGTTTTTGGTTCTGAAAGCTTTTTGTTAATTTGGGATTTAAAATATTCCCAGTTATAATTCTTCATTATTTTTTTGTTTGTTTTTGAATTGAAGTTCATACATTGATTTTTCAGAGGACATTCTGAACAATCGTCACATTCATATAATTTGAAGTCTCGCTTGTAACCATACTTATCATGACGATAGGCATATCTTTTAAAACCTAGCCGTTTATTATTCGGACAAATGAATTCGTCATTAATTTCGTCATAGTCCCAATTTTGAGTATTAAAGATGTCACTTTTATATTTTTTAGTTTTATCTTTTATAAACATTCCATATGTTATGAGTGGCGTTCGATTAAAGTCATCTATAATTGCCATATAATTTGATTCACTACCATAACCTGCATCAGCTACAATATATTCAGGTAAATGACCGTAGGTCTCTTGAATTGAATTTAAAAATGGAATCATCGTTCTAGTATCCGTTGGATTTTGATACACATTATAAGATAAAACAAATTGGGAATTTGTCGCTATTTGTAAATTATACCCTGGCTTAAGTTGTCCATTTTTCATGTGATCTTCTTTCATTCTCATAAATGTCGCATCATGATCTGTCTTAGAATAACTATTTCTATCCTTTAAAATAGATTTTTGAAATTCGTATCGATACTTTCGCTCAGAATAATCATTGATTTGCTTTTTGTATTTTTTGATTTTAGTTCTTTTGAGACGTATTTGTTTTCTTGTTTTAGTACATTTTTCATTGTTGATATGTTGGTTTAAATCTTCGATTTCTTTATCTAAATGACTACCAATCAAATCTATTTCTTCTTTTGTTAATTCATTATCATGATCTTCTTTGATTTCCGGTATGATTTTATTGGTTACCAATTCATGGTAGAGGGCTTTAGAATCCTCATTCATCTTTGATTCATGGTTTTGAATACTCTTTTTCCATACAAATGTATATCGATTGGAATTTGCTTCAATTTTTGTACCATCAATAAAAATAGCTTTATCATCTATAAGATTTTGTTTTATACACTGACTGTAAAATTGAATAAATAAAGATTCTAATAAAGCATCTACTTTTGGATTTACTCTAAATCGATTAATTGTTTTATAAGAAGGTTTTTGATTTTGTGATAGCCACATCATTCGGATGCTATCATTAAGCATTTTTTCTATTTTACGACCTGAGAATACAGATTGTGTGTAGGCATATAGAATCACTTTTAACATCATTTTAGGATGGTACGAAGTTGCACCACGGTGATGTCTGAATTCGTCGAATTCATTGTCAGGAATTGTTTCAACAATATCATTTACATGTCGTGAAATATCATTTGTGGGGATAAGAACTGAAGTTTCCATTGGTAGAGTAAGTTGAGTCATGTTATAATTTTTATACATAAGGCACCTCGTTAATTTAGTTTAGTGATGTTTATTAAATTATACGAAAGTGCTTTATTTTTTTAAAGTATTACAATGTAAAATTACATATAAATACAAAGTATTTTGGCGAGACTCTTGAGGGAACAGGACAAGCTGAAGACTACAGGCTGAAGCTGTCCCCTAAGAAAGCGAGCCAACAATACGGAGTATTGTAAATAAAGAAGCCAGTAAATGAATTTGTTAAAACTCATTTACTGGCTATTTCTCTAGGAATTATGTCCCAGACTCTTAAGTAGGTTCAATCCTATGACATTACAACTACGTTAGTTGCTTGTTCGCCACGTTGACCTTCAGTGATATCGAAGTCAACTTTTTGACCTTCTTCTAAAGTTTTGTAACCTTCACCAGCAATACCGCTGAAGTGTACGAATATGTCACTACCGTCTTCTCTTTCGATGAAACCAAAACCTTTTTCTGCGTTAAACCATTTTACTGTACCGTTATTCATATAGAATACCTCCATGTGTGCTTTTGCACTAAATATTTGTAACAAATTCATTTATAAAAAAGAGAGTATTCTAGACAAACACACTACATTTAAATTCACGAGCTTTTATTACGTTAGGTCAACTATAACTTGAATTGAATAATAAGTAAAGCTTTTTATTTTTAAAAATATTGATAATTTCAATTTATAACCTGGTGAGGCTTGCTATGACTGAATTTATGCATTGAAAATAAATTTTTAAAAATTAAATAAATCATTAAATGATTCTACGATGGTTGGGTGTGTATAAATATTATCTCTGAGTACTTGATAAGGAATATGTTGGTCTATCGCTAATTTAATTAGATTAATGATTTCTTCCGATTCTTTGCCGTAAAGCGTAGCGCCCAAAATTTCATTGTTATCTTTATTAATGACTACTTTGAATATGCCGCGAGGGTCATTATTAATTTTATGTCTTGGCACGGTATTAATTAGAAGGGTATTTTCAGCGTAATTAAAGTGCTGTGCCTTCGCTTGTTCTGCCGTTAATCCTACACGAGAAAATGGTGGATCAATAAATACTGTGTATGGTATTACACCACGATTATTAGTAGTTCGTGAGTGGTCACCAAATAATTCAGACTGTAAAATTCTAAAATCATCTAATGAGATATAAGTAAATTGTAAGCCACCTTTAACATCCCCAGCTGCATAAATGTTCGCAACTGATGTTTGTAAATGGTCATTCACTTTGATTTCGCCACGTTCACCAAGTTCAATGTCAGTATTTTCAAGTGCTAAGTCTGTGTTAGGTATACGACCCGTAGCTAGTAATACGGCATCAGCTAAGAAATTACCTTTAGAAGTTACTATCGTCGTTTGATTGTTTTCATTTTTAAATGCTTGTGTTTCTACATTTGAAATAAACGAAATACCTCTGTCTTCTAAATCCTTAATTGCGTGAGCAACCACGTCTTGATCTTCTCGTGGCATGATTTGTGAACCATATTCTAAAACAGTAACTTTAGTACCAAAATTTGCGAACATTGAAGCGAATTCTAAGGCGATATAGCCACCGCCAATAATTACTAAGTGATCAGGTTGTGTAGGAATATTTAATAATCCGCGTGAGTCGTATAAATTTTGTGCGGTTTCTATCCCTTTAATAGAAGGAATGTTTGATTTCGCACCAGTATTAATAACAATCTTATCTGCTGTTAATGTCTGAGCAATAGTACCATCTTCGCTTACAAGATTAACTTCAGTATTTGATTTAAACTGAGCTTTGTTAGTGAATACATCAATATTTGCATCATTTGCCAAGTTGCCATAATTTTTCTTATTTAAGGCACTGACAACGTCTTTTTTTCTTGAAAATGCAGAACCAAAATCTATACCGTCAATACCATCATGTACGAGTACTTTAGACGGGATACAACCGTGATTTATGCATGTACCTCCAAAATTATCTGATGATTGTTCTACTAAAGCAACGTGTTGACCTTGTGCTGCTGCATATTTGGCAAGTGTTTTACCTGCTTTACCGAAACCAAAAACTAATAAATTATAATGTGTCATATGTTGTGTCCTCCTGAAGTGTATCTTTGATGACGTCGTTAATTGTCAAGTTACGATAAAAGTTGAGTATTAAGGTAGTTTCTTGCTCTTTATATTTAGTCATAGTGGTAGCGATATTTTTAGAAATCGTACAATGACTCTCTTCGCTACCAGTAAAAATACGTTGTGCAGAAACTTTGTCTAACACAAAAAGTTGATACAGTGTATCTAACGTAATCGTGGGTGTGATCTCATTCGCTCGATAACCACCGCCTTTTCCGCGAATAGTGTCTATAAGTTGGTGGTTATTGAGTGTAGTGGCAACGCGTCTTAGTTGCACTGGATTAAGACAAGTAAGGGTTGCTAATTCTTGACTATTGAAATGTTTCTTTGAGTGCTTGGCAAGAAAGCTTAGCACGTGTACAGCAATGTTAAATTCTAAATTCATCATATATCACCTTTAATGTAACTTGATTAGTTACATTAAAATATATCTTATATAAAATGTCAATATGAATGTCTTAAGTCGAAACGGGTAAACTATAAATAGTTAATAAGTATAAAGGAGCGAGTATGAATGGCAGATTTAGTACAATTAGGTAAATCAGATGTTCGTGTATTTCCAATCGCATTAGGTACCAATGCGGTAGGTGGTCACAATCTATACCCAAACTTAGATGAAGAACAAGGTAAAGAAGTGGTACGTAAAGCAATCGATAATGGTATTACATTATTAGATACTGCTTATATTTATGGCCCTGAACGTTCTGAAGAATTAGTCGGTCAAGTGGTTCAAGAGTATCCTCGTGAACAAGTTCAAATCGCAACGAAAGGTTCTCATGTCATTAAAGACAATGATGACGTCGTTCAAAATAATGATCCTGACTATTTAAAGCAACAAGTTGAGAATAGCTTGAAACGTCTTCAAGTAGACTATATTGATTTATACTATATTCATTTTCCGGATGAAAATACGCCAAAAGATAAAGCTGTTGCAGCGTTAAAAGAGCTTAAAGATGAAGGTAAGATTAAAGCGATTGGTGTATCAAACTTCTCATTAGAACAACTTAAAGAAGCGAATAAAGACGGGTATGTAGATGTCGTGCAATTAGAATATAACTTATTACATCGTGAAAATGAAGAAGTTATGAAATATGCAGCAGAAAATAATATCACATTTATACCATACTTCCCATTAGCATCAGGTATCTTAGCTGGTAAGTATGAAGAAAACCAAACATTTGATGATCACCGTGCGCCTCGTCGTGACTTCCAGCCAGAGGTATTTAATGATAATGTTCGTCGAGTGAAACAATTAAAAGGTATTGCAGAAGCGCACAATACCTCTATCGCAAATGTGGTTCTAGCATTTTATTTAAGTCGTCCAGCGCTTAATGTAGTTATTCCAGGTGCCAAACGTACTGAACAAGTCGTTGAAAATATTGAAGCGGCAAACATTGAACTAACTGATGAAGAAATTAATCAAATTGATGAACTATTTCCAATTGAATAATATTCGATAAAATAATTAAAGTAATTCAAGCTCTTACACCGTTTATATTTGTGTAAGAGCTTTTTTAGAAACTTGAATAAATAGTAATGATTCTTTTTTATTTTGTAAAATTGTACATATATGATATGAAATAAGGGTACAAGGCAAATATGTAAAATATTAAATTAGTATAAAGTATTTATGTAGCGAACCAATTTGGAAATAAACGTCATATTTTTAAATATAATTAAGAGAGAGTGGTAAAAATGATTACAGTTTTATTTGGAGGAAGTCGTCCAGAAGGTAATACTGCACAATTAACTAAATTAGCGTTAGAAGGACTTGATTATAAATGGATTGACTTAACGGACTATCAATTTAATCCAGTAAGAGATTTTCGTCATGATAATAGAGATATTAAAAGTTATAACGATGATTATAAACAAGTTATTGATCAAGTTTTGGAAAGTGATACGGTCATTTTTGCGTCTCCAGTTTGTTGGTATAGTGTATCTGCCTCATTAAAAGCATTTATCGACCATTGGTCTGAAACACTGATTGATCCAAACTATAGTGATTTTAAAGAAAAGATGTCTCAAAAAGATTTCAGATTAATACTCGTTGGTGGTGACTGTCCTAAAGTGAAAGCTAAACCATGTATCACGCAAATGAAATATACTTTAGATTTTATTGGTGGCGAGCTTAATGGTTATATTATTGGTACAGCTGAAAGACCAGGAGATATTTCTAAAGATGCATTTGCCCTTGAAAGAGCGCGAGAATGGAAAGCAACATTGGCATAAATTTAAAATTAGAAATCATATGATACTCATTTTGAAAAAATCAGTGATTTCTCAATAAGCGATAGTCTATGGACTATGATATAATTTCATTATTAATTCCATTGTAAAGTCAGGAGAATCAAGTATGTATAAAGTCAGAGAAGCAACAGCAAATGACGTGGTAGCAATTAGAGATGTTGCTACTAAAGCATGGTATAACACATATCTAAATATTTATGCTGCATCAACTATTAATGAGTTACTTGCTGCCTCTTATAATGAGCAACATTTAAAAAAACGTTTAGAAGATCAGTTATTTTTAGTAGCTGAAGAAAATGAAGAAATTATTGGTTTTGCTAACTTCATTTATGGTAAAGAACTTTATTTATCAGCACATTATGTTCATCCTGAATCTCAACATAAAGGGTATGGCTCAAGCTTACTTGATAAAGGGTTAGAACATTTTCAAGGTAAATATGATGACGTTTATTTAGAAGTTGATAATAAAAATAAAGATGCAATTAAATACTATCAAAATCAAGGATTTGATATCATACGTTCTTATCAACCAGAAATGTACGGCGAACAATTAGATTTAGCTTTAATGAAGAAAAGTTTATAACATATCCATTATTCTGTTATGAAAGGAAGGGTCCATTTGACGCAAACACCTTATGTTGAACAAAAATTAGCTGAAGAAAAAGTATTTAAAGATCCAATTCATAAATACATTCATGTCAAAGATCAGCTTATTTGGGATTTAATCAAGACGAAAGAATTTCAACGTTTACGTCGTATTAAACAGCTAGGAACATTGTATCTTTCTTTTCATACTGCAGAACATAGCCGATTTGGTCATTCCTTAGGTGTTTATGAAATTGTACGAAGAATGATTGATGAAACCTTTGTGGGTCGAGAAGCTTGGCATAATGAAGATAGACCATTGGCACTTTGTGCAGCTTTACTACACGATTTGGGACATGGTCCTTTTTCACATAGTTTCGAGAAAATCTTTAACACTGATCATGAAGCATTTACGCAAGCTATCATTACTGGACCAACTGAAGTGAATGAAGTGTTGAGTAGAGTGTCTAGTACGTTTCCTAAAGAAGTGGCGGAAGTCATCAATAAAACACATAGTAATAAATTAGTGATTTCCATGATTTCATCTCAAATAGATGCTGATCGTATGGATTATTTACAACGTGATGCGTATTTCACTGGTGTTTCTTATGGCACGTTTGATATGGAACGTATTTTACGTTTAATGAGACCAACTAAAGATGAAGTACTTATTAAAGAGAGCGGTATGCATGCGGTTGAAAACTTCATTATGAGTCGCTATCAAATGTATTGGCAAATTTATTTCCATCCTGTAAGTAGGGGCGGAGAAGTATTGCTTAACAATTGTTTGAAACGTGTGAAACAATTGTACAAAGAAGGCTATCAATTTAAAATGTACCCACAAGATTTTGTGCCATTTTTCGAAGGGGAACCAACCATTGAACAATATGTTGATTTAGATGAAGTAGTTGTACTATATTACTTGAAAAAATGGATACATGAAGATGATAAAATATTGAGTGATTTAGCACGCCGGTTTATAAATAGAGATTTATTTAAATATATTCCATTTGATGGTTCAATTATTACCATTACTGAATTACAAGAATTGTTTATTGAGGGCGGAATAGACCCTAATTATTACTTTGTTAGTGAAGCTTTCTCTGATTTACCATATGATTACGATCGTCCTGGATCTAATCGTCAACCTATTCATTTACTTAGACGTAACGGCAGTATCAAGGAAATTAGTAGTCAGTCATTAGTTATTTCAAGTATCACAGGTATTAATCGTGAAGATTATAAATTATATTACCCTAAAGAAATGATACTTAATATTGAGAATCCACAAATAAAAGGTTCAATTATCAATTTACTGAATGAATTAAATTAAGTCATTCAAACGTTTTAAGATTACTCATAATAGTATAGTTATGAGTTCAAAGTTTTACGGAGGTGTCACTTGTGTCAGAGAATAAAGGATTTAAATTTAATATTATTAAAAATGACCCTCTAGACGGTCATAAAGGAACGAATATAGGTTCAATCAGCTTGGACAATATTGCGCCAGTATTTATCGATGTTGCTAATAAAGAAGCGTTTATTGATATTGGTGGTATGCATGCCCGTGCCCAAGTTGAAAAAGGCGTTAAATGGATAACTGATAAAGCAGAAGTAGAAGGTGAAGAGGCTAAAGCGTATTGGCTTTGCTGGGTTACTACAGAACGTGGTGAACAAGGCCCATACTACGCTGGTGTTACAGCTTGCTATTTACTTGTAAATAAAAGTAAACGTCGAGGTTATAAAAGTATGCCAGAACATGTGAATATGATGGATAAATCTATGAAGCGAAAAGTGATCATTGACCAAATCGGTGAAGATAATAAAAAAGTATTAAAAGACTTTTTAAAATCTCATAACGAAGAAATGTGGAATAATTCTAGCGAAGAACTATTCAAAGCCTTTGAATAAGTTGTGATAGCATGACTAACCAACATTTAAAATAGCGATGAAGATATCTAACGTCATAGATAACTTCATCGCTATTTATTTAATGTTTAAGCGCACTACACTGGATGCATAGTACCATACTATGCTAACGGTTCTCCTACGTTATATACATCATAAATTTTATTTAAAACTTCATTGTATACAGTTTGCAGTGGTTTGCCAGATGTATCACTCAATATTTTTATGTCCTCAAATTCAGGTTTCATTTTTAAGATGTTTCCATTTTTCAGTGCAAATTTTACTTTTACATTGCCGTAAGCGGTTTCTACATATCGAAATTCTCTTTTTAAAATCTGACGGTTAACGGTATAACTGCGTACACCTAATGATGAAGTGTGTGTTAATACTAAATCTTCAATGTACTGTTTATCCGTTACTTTGCAAATGAGTGTGAATTGGACGCCTGGGCGATTCTTTTTCATCGTGATAGGCGTGTAATAAATATCTAATACACCATGTTTTATAGCTATATCCATAAAATGACCCATGATTTCAGGTGTCATATCATCAATCTGACATTCTATTACTTGGACTTGATCATTCGAATGTTTTAAGGCATCTTGAAATTGAATCACACGTAAAACATTTGGGAAATCAAAATCTTTATGACCTGCACCATAGCCAATGTTTTCCATAGTTGTTGCGGGGAATGGGCCATAGTGTGATACTAAAGTTTTAGCAAATGCCGCTCCGGTAGGTGTAGTCAATTCACTCTGTACGTCAAATTCAGCAAGTGGTATACCTTTTAAAATTTCAGCAGTTGCAGGAGCTGGAACTGGATAAATACCGTGTGCGATATTGATTTTGCCATTACCTGTAGGAATAGGAGAGCAATATAGCGTATCTATACCCAGTTGTTCAAGTGCAATACAACCACCTATAATATCTATGATTGAATCCATCGCGCCCACTTCGTGAAAGTGTACGTCCTCGATTGTCATACCATGAATTTTAGCTTCGGCATACCCAATCGTTTCAAATATTTGTTTGCTACGTTCTTTAACTCGATTTGCTAAATGGCTATGATCAATCATTTTGAAAATATCTGATGCTTTGCGATGATGATGGTGTTCGTGAAAGTCTATTTTTAATGTCATGGCATTAATGCCTTGTTTTACTTTCTTTTCAAAATGTAAACCAAACTCATCAAGCGGTAATTGTTTCAATTCATTTTCAATTTCAGTCGGATTAGCACCCAAATCGACAAGTGCAGAGAGTAACATATCTCCAGCGATGCCAGCATGACAATCTAAATATAAAGCATTGCTCATCATTTTAGCTCCGTTCTATTGATTTTCTAACATACTAATAATCATTGATGCATTGTATCCGGCACCAAAACCATTATCAATATTCAGAACGCTTGTGCCTGGTGCACAGGAATTGATCATTGATAATAAAGTTGTAACGCCGTTGAAGTTTGCGCCATATCCAACGCTTGTAGGGACTGCGTAAACTGGGTGATCCACTAAACCACCTACAACACTTGCAAGTGCACCTTCCATACCTGCAATTACAATGGATACTTTACCGTTACGAATATCTTGAATATGTTCAAATAAGCGGTGAATACCAGAAACGCCTACATCATAAAAACGTTTCACTTGAATACCCATCACTTCGGCTGTAATTGCTGCTTCTTCAGCAACGGGTAAATCAGATGTGCCAGCACAAAGTACGGATATATATTGCTGTGATTTCTCTATAGATTCCAGTGACGTACAAACAATATTTGCCTCTTTATGATACGTTAATTCAGGATGTTGTTTTAAAACATATTCTGCTTTTTCTTGGTTGATACGTGTCACTAAAATAACGTTATGATGATTAGATAAACTTGTAATGATTTGATTGATTTGTTCTTTTGTTTTACCTTGGCCAAATATCACTTCTGGAAATCCTTGGCGCTTTGCTCTATGTAAATCAATTTTAGCAAAGCCCAATTCGTCGTAATGACTGAGTTGGGCTTTAGCTTCATCAATTGATATTTGATTTGATTTAACACCTTCGAGCAAGTCTTCAATAAAATTAGAATCTTTACTCATGTGTATACTTCCTTATACTAATTTAGTCGCTTTCGTATCAATGACTTCGTTCATACTACCTGTTCTGTAGCCTTCTAAATCAACAGTAACATAGTCGAAACCAAGTTCTTTTAAACGCAATGTAATGTTATCTTTGTTTTTAATGACAGTTGCCAAATCATCTTCTGATACTTCGATACGTGCAATATTGTGATGGTAACGTACTCTTACATTATTAACACCTAAACTTAAAATGTGTTTTTCGGCTTCGTTTACTTTATTTACTTTTGTGAAACTTAATGCTTCGCCGTAAGGAATACGTGACGCTAAACTACATAAAGCGGGTTTATTCCAAACTGGTAAATCATGTTGTTTACTTAATTCTCTGATTTCTGCTTTGTATAGTTTTGCCTCTTGTAATACACTGCGAACACCAAATTCGTCTCTTGCTTTTAAGCCAGGACGGAAGTCTTCTAAATCATCCATAATCATGCCGTCTAAGACATAGTTGAAACCTAAGTCTTCTTTGATTTGCGTTAATTTGCCATACATTAAACGTTTACTGTAGTACCAGCTTTCAGGTGTGTTTTTAACGATATTCGCATCTTCTAATTCAGCCATTTCAGTTTCCATTACTTCAATACCTAGTTCACGACCTAATTCAATGGCTTGGTTGAATTCTTCATTTCTGAATAACTCAGATTTAACAACTACTGGTTTAACATTACCAGAACCTAATACATCTATTGCTTTTTTAAGTACTAAACTACTATCTACACCGCCTGAAAAAGCGATCACGACGCTACCCATATCTTCTAATAATTGATTTAATTTAAGTTCTTTATTTTGTAATTCAGTCATATTTATCAATCCTTTCGATTATGCTTCGTCTTCTACGTATGGAATTGTTAATGGACCTTGTGGCATAACACCAATACTTAGTTTTCTACCATATTGTTTTTCTAATTCTGCAATCGTTTGTTCAATATCTGACGTTGGATTTAGCATAGAATCTTTAAGCTGTTGGTCAGTGAGTTCTGAATACACATAAACATTTGCGAATGTTTGAATGCTAGCTTGTTTTTGAACTTGCCATTGGTCCACTTCTGAAAAGTTCGGATCATGGATTAAGTCTAAAATGCCTTGTAGTGTGTCCGCCATTTTAAATATTTCAGCAAATTTACCATGATCAGGGAAACCATCAGCACATTCAGATACCATAATGATGTTGCCACCTTTTTTAACAACTTTACTAGCAGCACTCATACCTTTAACGGTTTGATATAAGTTCTGATCGAGAGGATAGCCAGAATTTGAGGCTATTACTACATCGAAGCGGTCATCACATTTGAACATTGCGTGTTCTTTAACGTATGCACAACCTTCTTTATGTGCTTCAAAAACGTCTCCACCGAATGCGGCAGTGATTTTTTTATCTTTATTTAAGGCAACATTTAACATAAAGTTTGGTTTACACATTGTGTTAACTTCACGTGCCATATCTTGTACAGGATTATCTTCTAAATTACCCCAAGTTGATCGTGGGTCACCAATCATTTTAGCGTTGTGGAAGGTCTTAATCGTTTCAAGACCTGCGATACCAGGCATTATACCTTTAGGACCTCCAGAGAATCCGGCAAAGAAGTGGGGTTCGATAAAGCCAGTTACAATTTTAAAGTCAGATTCAACATAATCTCTATTTAAATAAGCATCACAACCATATTTACTATGACCAACTTTAATCAAGCTTTCTTTTTCATCGCAATGATTATGAACAATTCTGACACTATCCACAATATCTTCGCCTAACATTTGGATTAGTTCTTCACGTGTTTGATCACGGTGTGTACCCGTACCATTAATAATTACGAAATTTTCACGAGGCACGTGGTTTAATTCCTCAATTAGTAAAGGTACCAGTATATGATTTGGTGTTGGCCGAGTGATGTCACTAATAACAATTGAGACTGTATCATCACTTTTTACCAAATCTTTTAGAGGTTTCGAACCTGTTGGATTTCTTAGAACCTCTTGAATTGCTGAAGTGTAATCATCTAAAGCATCTATTTTTTGAGGTTCGATAACTGTACTATCATCAGGTACATTCACTTCTACTTCAGACTTGCCATATAGGACATGTGTTTTCACGAAAAATCCCTCCATAAGTCTTGATGTCATCAATCTATATTTATTTGTATCTTACAAGTGAAATTATAGCATATTTATATCGCTATTTTAATTGGAAGGGAGGTAAATATAAGATTGAAAATAGTTATAGGAACGGGGTTTATGAACTTTTAAATAACTAAAAAACAAAGAAATTTGAAAATTAAAAAATATTTGAGTGAAAATAATACCATTTTTGAAAGCGATTTCATATAATGAAGATAGATTTACAGATTCATCATTAAATGTTAATTGAACAAGGAGTGATTGACCATGAAAGCAGCAGTAGTAACACATGATCATAAAGTAAGTGTAGAAGATAAAGAAGTACGTGACTTGAAACCTGGTGAAGCTTTAGTTCAAACAGAATATTGTGGTGTTTGTCATACAGACTTACACGTTAAAAATGCAGACTTCGGTGATGTTACAGGGGTAACATTAGGTCATGAAGGTATTGGACGTGTCATTAAAGTAGGCGAAGGCGTTGAATCTCTTAAAGAAGGCGATCGTGTATCAATTGCTTGGATGTTTGAAAGCTGTGGGCATTGTGAATACTGTACGACAGGACGTGAAACTTTATGTCGTGATGTAAAAAACGCTGGTTACACAGTAGATGGCGCAATGGCAGAACAAGTTATTGTTACAGCTGATTATGCTGTAAAAGTGCCTGAAAACTTAGACCCAGCGGCAGCTTCTTCAATTACTTGTGCTGGTGTAACAACGTATAAAGCTGTAAAAGTGAGTAACATCAAACCAGGTCAATGGATTGGTGTATTTGGTATTGGCGGTTTAGGTAACTTAGCACTTCAATACGCTAAAAATGTATTTAACGCGAAAGTAGTCGCATTTGATATTAGTGATGATAAATTAGATTTTGCGAAAGAATTAGGTGCAGATGCGGTAGTTAATACTAAAAATCAAGACGCCGTTGAAGAAGTGAATAAATTAACTGACGATAAAGGGTTAGATGCAACAGTTATTACAGCTGTAGCTAAAACACCATTTAACCAAGCAGTAGATGTGGTGAAAGCAGGTGCACGTGTTGTAGCTGTAGGTTTACCAGTTGAAAAAATGGACTTAGAAATTCCACGTCTCGTTCTTGATGGTATTGAAGTTGTTGGTTCATTAGTAGGTACACGTCAAGACTTGAAAGAAGCATTCCAATTTGCTTCTGAAGGAAAAGTAGTTCCTAAAGTACAAACGCGTGAGTTAGAAGAAATTAATGATATCTTTGAAGAAATGGAAGAAGGTACAATTACCGGACGTATGGTAATTAAATTCTAATATATAAATGTAATGAGTTATTACAAACTTTTATAAGTCAGACGAGGGACAGAATACAATTTGAATTCTGTCTCTCGTCTTTTTAATTTCACTGATTTAGGGTAAACATGTTTTGAAAGAGGAAAGGAAGATGTTTATGAGTAATATTAAAGGTATCAATCATATTGGATTAACAGTTTTAGATATTGAAGAAGCAACAACATTTTTAAAGGAAGCGTTTGGCGCAAAAATTGCATACGATGCACTTACCTATGATGACGAACCACGTGAAGGTGCAGAAGTGGAACGTATGCTAGGTCTTACTCAAGGGGCAAGAATTGTACGTCAAAGAATGATTGTTATTGGAGACGGTCCAAATATTGAAATGTTTGAAGTTGAAAGTAATAATCAGAAAGAACCACTTAAATTAGAGGATTTAGGATTTAATCATATTTCATTGATGGTAGATGGAATTGAAGATGTACTAGACAATGCGACACGTGCAGGTGCTGAGCCATTGTCCGAAACACATGATAATTCAACATATGAAGATTCAGAAGGTAGTAAAAGTGTTTATGTTAAAGCGCCATTTAATGCTTTAATTGAATTACAGGCTATTCCAAATGGTTATTATTATCCAGAAGATAGTGAAGCCAAAGTATTTATACCTGGTGAATAGGTTTTTTATATCATCCATCAGTTTTAGCATCATTTTTTCTATAAATATACAAGACTTCTTAGAAAGACATCATTATGACATAGTATAACTTTAATGCAGTGAAAATATTTTTGAGTGTAGACAACCTTTACAGGATGACTATGAAGAAAAGTGAAAATAGTATCAATAAGTATGACGAGTTAGGGAACTTAGAGATAGAATTTAAGAAAAGTAATGGATTATAGTGAACCTTAAAATTTGTGCGTCTGTATAGTATGACTAATAAAAAGGCTTGTTTCCTAAATATCAGGATGCAAGCTTTTTAATTTGGGTTAAAATCAAATACTTTAGAACATTTTATTCTCAAACGGACGTATTGTGTCTTTTTAGATATGTATATTACGTCTCGGGGGTGGTAAAAATTGGATAAAGCAACACGCGTTTTATCGTTACTTACACGTTTAATAAATGGAGATGTCGTCAAAAAATCAGAATTTAGTGATATTGCTAATGTTGGAGAAAAGTCAATACAGAGAGATATTAACGACTTAAATAATTTCTTTTATGAAAGTAACTATTGGAATAATAAGCACACTAAAGTCGTTTATAGTCGTGCTTTAGATGGTTATACATTATCGAACGGTTCATATTCAAAAGATAGTGTTGCATTGCTAAGTCTATTAATTAAAATTAAAAGTTTAACACCCGTCTTACATATAGATGTATATAATTTATTTTTAGATTATTTATCACATAATCGAATTGAAGATAAGTATTTGTTGAAAAATGCACTAGATCAATTTAATTTGAGAAATGAACCACTACCAGGTGTCAATTTAATGAAGTTGCAAAAAGGGATCACTAAAAGCTTAAAAGTTCGCATTGATTTAAATGATAAAATGATAGTTAAACCATTATCACTTGCATATATGCATTATGATTATTGGATAACGTATGAATACGAAGCTAAAATTTATTCTGAAAGAGTACGTGACATTAAGTCTGTATACATATTAGAGTCGTCATCATATTGTGGTGTTTCTAATATGGAACCAATTAAATTTGAAATTGATATGTCCATATGGTCTCAATTTAAACAACAATTCTCTATTGAAAAAGTCTTAGAGTACAAAGATGAAAAAGTCATCGTTTTAGTATCATGTACTGAATTGGATGCTTATTATATCGCTTATCAATTAGCTCCATTGGTACGCATGTTAGGCCCACAAACTTATATCGATTCTTTCATAAATCGTTTAGATGAAATCAAATTTACTTACCAATCATTTACTTAATAAGTAGTATTCATAATTTTTGTGAAATTAAACTACAATAGACAAAAATAAAACCACCTGTATCACAGGCGGTTTTACTTTTGAACTAATTAACACTAGTCTTGATAAGTGTTTTAAATATGACAATTACTTTTCTTTAGAAAAGCGTTTAAATGTTAACAATGACCCAACTGCTAATAATATTGAAGCAATAATTGTTACGAATGTAGTATTTGTTGAATCTTCACCAGTTTCAGGTAACTGCTGTGTATCCACTTTAGATGGTTGTTGAATTTGTTGAGAATCAGTAGATTGTTTATTTGTTACATTATTAGAATACTGATTATTATTCGTAGGTTTAACAGATTGAGTATTGGTTGTTGAATTGTTGCTCACATCATTTCCTTGAATATAGTTTTGTGCTTCTTTAGGATAAACATATTCAATAGGAGATAGGCTTTCGCTTAGACGTTCACCTTTTTTAACTCTGCTGAGATACTGTTGATAAGTTTCATTTCCAAAAACTTCGGTAACATCTGAACCAGGTCCACCACCAAAGCCTTCAGTTTCACCTGTTTTGTGTTCATTAAATTCTTTTTCAGTAAACACATAAATAGGGCGTTTCTGTTCAGCCGCATGTGCTTGTCCTGTTAAAATACCTGTTGTTAACATTGTTCCTACTAACGCAGTTGTAACTAATCTCTTTTTCATATTTTCTAACCTCCATTTATTTAATTACAATTTGATTTTAAAAAATTAGGAGGTCATAGGTTGTCCAGTTAGTAAACTTTATATTATTCTTCTTTTTCAATTTTATTTCTATATTGTCTTACTTCATCAAAGTCTGAATCTTGTGCTTTCTCATAGCCTTCATGTCCGTAAATCTCACTAATAATTTTATTTCCTTTTCTTGATTGACTTATATTGATAAATGCATCACTAATTTTGTTCTTCCAAGATTTGCGCATATCACTTCTTACAGAGATGGTATCATTAGGGATTTTTGAACTTCGATAAATCACTTTCGTATCTTTATAGATATTTGGATAATCTTTCTTTAAATCTGCTCTTGCATCTTGATATGTAGCAACAGCATCAACATCTTTATTGAGTAGTGAAATTAATGCTTGATCATAACCTTTAATTTGTTGCACTTTTATGTCCCGTTTTGCAACACCTTTTTCTTCCATACTTGCTAGGGGATAGATATATCCCGATGTTGACTGAACATCTTGAAGTCCAATCTTTTTACCTGTTAAATCTTCTAAGTTTTTAATTTTACTATTTTTGTTAACTACTATTTGTGAGCGATAATAATCTACTAATTTATTCGTCTTGTTTCCTTTACTATCGACTAAAAATCCTTTTGAAACTAATAGCGCATCAGCAGATCCTTGATCATGCGCAATGGTATATGAAACGGGGGAGATAAAAGCAACATCGACCTTTTTAGACTTTAATCCTTCAATAATCGTATTATAATTAGTCGATATATGTACGTTCACAGGTACACCAAGCTCTTCAGATAATAATTTTTGTAATGGTTTGATTTTTGCTTCAAGTCTTTTGTTATTTTGAGAGGGCACAAATTCTACATTTAATGTTTTTGGTGCATATGATGTTTTTTGGGATGAGTCAGAAGCCTTATCACAACTAGCAAGTAATGTGATTAAAATAAGTGGTAATAATAAGATGCATAATTTTTTCATAATTTCCTCTAATTTTATATTATATATAGTTTTTAATTCTTAACACTCTAGAAATCATTTTTATTTTAGAAAATCCAACATAGACGTCGAAACATCTTACTATTTTTGTAATGAAGGACAAGAATGGGTTAACGAATGCCTAATTATAGTGATTACTCAGCATAAGCATAATTAACTCAATCTATTGCTACTGAAGTTTAAGATTCAAATGTGGAAAAGGATTTCGAGAAAAAGTTAATTACTTATCTTAGTATTTAAATGAGCACCTGAGAGGTAAGAATTGTGTACATTATATCATTGACATACTGTGAGAGACAGATAGATTTTCATTAGTAACTACTTTAATTAGTCGAAGTACAAAATTTGTGAAACAATTTTACTCAGTATTCGTAATTTGACGTATTTAATTAAAATCTTAAGTAGAATTAATGTTAAAAATATGTAAATTTAATGTAAATATTGTAAATTTAAATGCATAAATAATCCATTTAATTTATAATTATTCTTAATTTGGAACTGTATAAAAAAAGAATGTTGATTTAAAAGGGTTTTATATCATATAGAAAATTAGCACTTATGTATAAAATTTTGTAAATTGTAAAATTGCAATTTAAGAAATATTTTTGTAATATTGTAATCGAATCGTAACATATTAAGGGTTATGGCGATTCTATAAAAAATGAGAGGAAGATTCATATGAATAAAACTGCCAAAGCAATTGTTAGTGCAACTTTAGCCATGGGAACAGTATTCGGAGTCGGAGCCTCAGTAGAACAACCACACAATAATCAAGCACATGCAGCTACTACACCATATTATACGTATAGTGGCTACGTAAACAACGATGGTTCATTTTTATTAAATAAAACGTTTAAAAATGCGGTTAAGTATGGCAATGTTACGTTTAATGGAACTAAAATAGTACCTCAAACGGGTACAAGCAGTAAGTTGAATACCTTCAGTAAATACGATCAATCGTTTGATTCTATGAAATCTGGAGAAAAGACTGCAACATCTGTTCAAATCAAAGTGAACAATGTAACTGTGAAACAACTTAAATCTGTTTATGGTAACGACCTTGTAGAACAAGCAGATGTTCACGGTCATAAAAATCCTAATAGTGATGATTATAAATTAGTTGGTGGCCAAAATGGTAATTATCATACACCCGTAACTTTTGTACAAAAGAACGGTAAAGTACAATCAGCAATTATTGGATTTGAAGGCTCAGGCGCTTAAAATATACTTAAATCACAATTTCAAAAATAGTTGGAGTAACATCAATTTTCTATGATTTGTTCAAGTAATAGTCAATTGAATTCCTTGATTTACTAGGGTTATAATCAAATAATGAAAATGATTAACAATTAATGCACAATCCCCACACTACTGAAATAGTGTGGGGATTTTTTAGTGTGGTTAATGTCGCATATTTTTACTTATTAAGATTATGTTTTTTGAAATTAATTTATGAAAATACTTAAAATTAATCTATCTACCAGTTATATAATCAAGTAATTTAAACATAACTTCTTTATTCTCTTTAGGAACATCGTGTTCAATAATTTCTTGTGGAGTTTGGTTTAATACAGAATCAGCCGCATAAGAAAAATCGTTAGTTACAATTTCTTTAACTTCAAATGGTCCTGGTTCGAAATGAAATTGCAATCCAATAACATTGTTATTTAACAAAAAACCTTGATTAGTTAAATATTCACTAGAGAAAAGTAATTCTGCATTTTTAGGTATTTGGAACATTTCTTCATGCCAATGCAATGCCATTAATTCTTTTGGTAAGTCTGGTATTGTATTTGTTTCAAGATATACTTTATCCCAACCTACTTCTTTTACTGGTGCCTTACTTACTGTATAACCAATTGCTTTCGTTATTTGTTGAGTACCAAAACAAGCACCAAATATTGGCTTTTTCTCTTTTAACAATACTCTTATCAATTCTCTTTCTTTAAGAATCCAATCATCTAAATCATTCGGACTCATAGGACCACCTAAAATGATAAGTAAATCTGTTTCTTCTGCTTTCGGTAGAACACCATTATAAAAATAAGGATGATAAATATATAAGTCATGCCCATTCTCTTTAGCCCAACCTCCAATAGTGCCTACACCTTCATTAGGTGTGTGTTGTAAAACGTTGATTCGCATTTCATCAACTCCCTAAAATAATAACTAATTATACAGTAGGATATCTTTTATTACTATGTTTAGTTATTCATTGATGTTGAGCATGTATAAAAAATAAATGAGCATAATAGCACCGGCATTTAATATAAGTGGAGATAATATGAAATTGACAAAAGAAGGGTGAATATTATGGAGAAAAATCTATAAGCAAATCAATAGAATCAATTCAATATTCACATTTAATAGGATTATCATTGAATCAATCGGAATAAAGTATTTAAATATTATAGTTTTTTTCGTTATAAACTTGTATTCCGTTTTTTATTAGTAGTGCGGAAAATATTCCTACTCCTTGTTTTTTGTTTCCGTTGAATTCACCAGTGTAAATATTTTCTGAACTGCAAGTTGGGCTATCGGATTTTAGTATTAAAGTTTTGCAGTTCATTTTTTGACAAGTATCTAATGCTTTTTTCGCTCCATTTACATATTCTTCTGTAACATCGTTTCCTTGATTATCAATGATTTTAGCTTTATTTTCTAAAACGTCAAAACCATCTCCTCCTACGATTTCTGCAGGATTTCTTGGAGTTGATAATCCTCCTAAGATTTCGGGACATATTGGTTTTGCTACACCTTGGTCTACAAGTTTTTTTAAATTGTTGTTGAGTTTGTTTCCTCCGTCATATCTAACATTTTGGCCGACTAAGCATGCACTTATAAAAATCATTTATTAACCTCCAGATTTTAGGTTTTTGGAAACAAGTTTCTTCTTTTCTTGAAATGTCGTTCTATTTTCAATAGATTAGCCAGATTTTTTTCTGTGACAACTTTTTCAGCTCCAAACGTTTTTAAACTATCAAGTTGTCTTTCTAGATTTAATCAATTGATGATACGCTTGCATAACCAACAATCATATATTTCACTCCGTAATTAATATACACCCTAATCATACGTTTAAGTTACTATGAATTCAATAACCATATTTGTATGATTAGAGTGTACACAAATTGAACAATCCCGATAATTTAGCATATCAAATAAAGAGTTCACCTATTACCAACACAAATATATAGACAATCGCTTTAATAATAAGAATTGGGAGATTGGTTATCCTCATGTAAATTTGAAAAATTAAAAACTTTTCTGTCCATTATACATATTCAATTTTTGTTCCGTCCTTTTTAATACTATTGAAAATTGTATTTTGCATTCCTACCTAATATGGTGTTATAATTTAGATAACAAGAGCTTCGTGCATTATATGCACCAATCCCCTCACTATTGCGAGTAGTGAGGGGATTTTTAGGTGCTGGCTAATATCGCCTATTTTTTCTTATTGTTACGTGTACGTAGCCAATGCGTAAATAACGCAACAATACAACCACTGATGACTGTGGTCGTGATGTGAACAAGAGCTTCGACCATCTGATATGCACCTCCTCTCTGCGTCTAAATTGACGCCTGAGAGATAGGCGACTTGTATATTATAACATCTCCGAATATACGATGATCGCTAACTTCTGATAAGTCATTTTATGTGAATATTTCTCAAAATAAAACCTATCTGTAATTTCTTTAATCCGTGTTTATTAAAATAGAGGAAAATCGTTGAATATCTCTTACATTAATTATTATTAAGTCATAATCCATACTCAATTTATATTTTACTTAAGGGTATAATAATGTTTTCAAAAATGCTTTAAAACTCAGAAGTATCAACTACAAGCACTATCTAATTTATGCTATAATGTAGTGTATTATTTAGAAGCTAAGGTGAGGCAAACGTTGGATAAGAATATACACATTCAAACGAAGCAAGTCCTAAAACAAAATGGTGAAAAGCAAAAATTTGAAGCAGCAGTGCAAGGGTTATGGCAAAAGAAGAATGCAGATTACATTCGATACCAAGAACAAATTGAAGATGCTGTAGTCAATGTAACAATTAAAATCGAAGAGACTGGCATCAAATTAATTCGTAAAGGTGATATTAATATGAATCTTCACTTTGTAGAAGGTCAAGATACCACGACACTTTACGATATTCCTGCGGGACGTATCCCATTAACGGTTAAGACACGAAGTATATTACATTTTATTAATGATAATGGTGGGAAATTAAAAATCCAATACGAGTTACACCAAAATGATGAAAAAATGGGTTCATATCAATACGAAATCAATTACAAGGAGATAGGCGAATGAATATTATTGAACAAGTAAAATCGACATTAGTACAAGAAATCGAAGCAAGTATTAAAAAAGCTGGACTTGCTGAAGATATTCCTGAAATTAAAATAGAAATTCCTAAAGACACTAAAAATGGAGACTATTCAACTAATATTGCAATGGTCTTAACAAAGATTGCAAAACGTAACCCACGTGAAATTGCTCAAGCAATCGTTGATAATTTAGACACAAGTAAAGCAAACGTTAAGCAAGTAGACATTGCTGGCCCTGGTTTCATCAATTTTTATTTAGATAACCAATATTTAACTGCAGTAATCCCAGAAGCGATTCATAAAGGGGATAAATTCGGTTATGCTGAAACATCTAAAAATACGAATATTTTATTAGAATATGTATCAGCAAACCCAACTGGTGATTTACACATTGGACATGCTAGAAATGCAGCTGTAGGTGATTCTTTAGCGAACATCTTAACTGCAGCTGGCTATAATGTGACACGTGAATACTATATTAATGATGCTGGGAACCAAATTACTAACTTAGCGCGTTCAATTGAAACACGTTTCTTTGAAGCACTTGGTGACACAAGTCATGAAATGCCAGCGGATGGTTATAACGGTAAAGATATTATCGAAATTGGTAAGGATTTAGCTGATAAACACCCTGAAATGAAAGACTACTCTGATGAAGAACGTCTTAAAACGTTTAGACAATTAGGTGTTGATTATGAAATGGATAAATTGAAAAAAGATTTAGCCGATTTCAATGTCCACTTTGATAATTGGTTCAGTGAAACATCATTATATGAAAATGGTGCCATTGATAACACATTAGCTAAAATGAATGAACTCGGCTATACGTATGAAGCGGATGGTGCGACATGGTTACGTACATCTGATTTTAAAGACGACAAGGACCGTGTGTTAATTAAAAAAGATGGCAATTACACTTATTTCACACCAGACACTGCATACCACTACAATAAAATTAATCGTGGAAATGATATTTTAATCGATTTAATGGGTGCCGATCACCATGGTTATATCAATCGTTTGAAAGCAAGTCTTGAAACATTTGGTGTGGATAGTGATCGCCTTGAAATTCAAATTATGCAAATGGTTCGTTTAATGCAAGATGGCGTTGAAGTGAAAATGAGTAAACGTACAGGTAATGCGATTACTTTACGTGAAATCATGGATGAAGTAGGTATTGACGCTGCACGTTATTTCTTAACAATGCGTAGTCCTGACTCTCATTTCGATTTTGATTTAGAACTTGCGAAAGAAAAATCACAAGATAATCCAATTTATTACGCTCAATATGCGCATGCTCGTATATGTTCAATTTTGAAGCAGGCGAAAGAACAAGGTGTTGAAGTTACTGCTGATGCTGACTTTTCAACAATTACGAATGAAAAAGCAATCGATTTATTGAAGAAGGTTGCTGAATTTGAACCAACTATTGAAAGTGCAGCGGAAAGTCGCGCACCACATCGTTTAACGAACTACATTCAAGATTTAGCATCTGCATTCCATAAATTCTATAATGCTGAAAAAGTATTAACAGATGATGCAGAAAAAACAAAAGCACATGTTGCTTTAGTAGATGCAGTTAGAATTACGTTACGCAATGCTTTATCATTAGTTGGTGTATCAGCACCTGAAACAATGTAAATAATTATGAAATAACATAGATATCAATAATCATATTACCCTCATAAATTGCGATTTGTGAGGGTATTGTTATGTGAAGAATGGAGTGAGAGCATGCCAACGCTTACGACAGAAGCTCTTTATAAAATATTATTAGACAATATGGGGCCTCAACATTGGTGGCCTGCTAAAAGCCCGGAAGAAATGATGCTCGGGGCGATATTAGTACAAAATACAAATTGGAAGAACGCAGATATGGCTTTAATGCGTTTAAAAGAGGAAACACAATTTGATGCACAAAAAATTCTGAATTTGCCATTAGAAGAACTACAAGACATTATTCGTTCTAGTGGGTTCTATAAAAATAAAGGAAAAGCGATTCACGCCTTATTTCATTGGCTCAATGATTACCAATTTGATTATAACTATATCGCTCAAGTTCATGGGAATAGCTTAAGAGAATCATTGCTAAAAATTCGTGGTGTAGGTAGTGAAACGGCAGACGTATTATTAGTCTATATCTTTGAAGGTATCGAATTTATTCCAGATAGCTATACACGACGTTTGTATCGTAAACTAGGGTACGCTTACACTGAAAGCTATGATAAATTCAAAAGACATATGACATTACCAAATCATTTTACCAATCAAGATGCCAATGAATTCCATGCGTTACTAGATAATTTTGGAAAGAATTATTTTAATGGGAAAGGGAAACAACGATATACATTCTTAGATAAATATTTTCTAGAAAATGATTGACCTTGACGTTACGTTATAGCGCATACTCCTTTGTAGATGATGAATATGAGTTAGTTAGAAAAGATTAAACATTAAGGTGGTATAACAACAATGAAGAAAAATGATTATTTTACCCCTAAAGAAATAAGCCGAATCACAGATATAAGCACGCACACTTTACATTATTATCATGAAATTAAATTACTCATACCGAGTCTTGTTAAAGACAATGGCTATCGGTACTATTCAACGCAAGATATTGCCAAACTTCAAACAATTTTATTCTTAAGACAGCTGAATTTATCACTTGAAGCTATTCAAAGCTATTTTGATAAAAGCATTTCTGAAAAAAACAAAATTTTAGAAGGTAACGTAAGTCAACTTGTGCAAAAACGCGATCAACTTAATCAAATGATTAACTATCTAAATCATCATCTCAAAAATCATGAAAATGAGGAGATTAATATGGAGAAGTTCAATGATTTTGACGTACATGAACAATATGATAAAGAAGCGGCCTTAAAATACGGAGATACTGATTATTATAAAATGTATAAAGCACGAAGAGACCACTTGAATATTGATGACAAAAAGCAAAACGACAAAGATATCAATCAACAACTTAATGATTTTTTCAATTTAATGAACCAATTCTTGGAAGAAGGCTATTCTGCCAATGAGGCACATGTGAATCAGCATATTGCAGACTTGAAAAATATACTTCGAACACAAGTGCCTAATGCAGATAACCAATTTTTAAATTACATGGCACTGACTTATGAAAATGATGAACGTTTTGCTAAAAATATCAATAAAAATCGTAACAATCATTTAAATGAATATATTGCGAAAGCAATTCAAGCTTACATCCAATAAATTGTTTTCTTATCTTCTTTATTGTGCAATGATTATAATGAATCATATTTAAGGGAGACAATATAATGATTGAAGCGTATCAATTGTTTTGGAAGAACTATTTAAATGTAAAAGATCGGACACGTCGCCGACATTATTGGTTTGCTTTATTATGCAATATTATCGTGTTAATCATTATTAGTTTAATATGCGATTTGTTTATTAAATTATTTAGTAGCACAGAACTGTTTTTCAATGTACTTTATACGGTTATTGATTTAATTGTATTAATCGGGGTATTTACGATGTCTGTGCGTCGTTTTCACGATACTGGTCGCACTATGACAATACCACTTATTCTATTGATATTTATGTTAATTCAAGAAGTCGCGAATATTATTGATCATAATGAAACTGTATCAATTGATCATTTCTTCAGTGGTGTCATGGCAATCATCGCAGCTATTATTTTAATTATATTTTCTGTTGCTTTATTGGCATTATTGATTATCGCTGTTATATATTGCGCCACTGATAGTGAAAAAGGCACAAATCAATATGGGCCTAATCCGAAAGGCGAATAATTATTGAATTAGGACATAGAATATTTCTAAATTTAGAAATATTTAATGTCCTTTTTTATTAGCTTTTTGAAAATGATTCACAAATAGTCGATGATATAAAATTTAAATTTTAAAATATGAAAAATATAAATTAATTAGAATAATAATTTGGTATGATAAATACATACATATCATCAGAAAGGAAGGAATAACGTAACAATGCTAAATAGAAAGGTATGGTTTGTACTTATCGCATTAATGCTAGTATTAGCAGCGTGTGGACAAAGTGGGCAAAATAATCAAGGGGATAAACATAACGACTCGAATAAAACAACGAAACAGTCAGCATCTAAAAACAGCCCCTCATATAAACGAATTGTGTCATTAATACCAAGTAATACGGAAATCCTCTATAGATTAGGATTAGGAAAAGACATTGTAGGTGTTTCGACAGTGGATGATTATCCTAAAAATGTTAAAAAAGGGAAAAAGCAATTCGATGCAATGAATTTAAATAAAGAATCTTTATTAAAGGCGAAACCGGACTTAATATTGGCTCATGAATCACAAAAAGGATCTGCCAAGAAAGTGCTAGACAGTTTGGAAAAAAGTGGCGTAAAGGTTGTGTTTGTGAAAGACGCACAATCGCTTAACCAAACATATGACACATTTAAACAAATTGGGAAAGTAACTGGACGCGAAAAAGAAGCAGCTGACTTGGTTGATGAAACGAAGAAAAATGTTGATAAGGTCATTAAATCTGTACCAAGACACCATAAATCACAATCAGTATTTATGGAAGTATCATCTAAACCAGAAATTTATACAGCAGGTAAAGATACATTCTTCAATGATATGTTAAATAAATTGGATGCTAAAAATAGCTTTTCAAATATAGAAGGTTGGAAAGCAGTTGATAAAGAAAGTATTATCAAGAAAAATCCTGATATATTAATTTCAACTGAAGGTATATCTAAAGCAGACTACTATAAGATTCTAAAAAAACGAGATGGTTTCAAGCAAATCAATGCAATAAAAAATGAACGTGTTGAAACTGTCAACGGCGATGAAATTTCACGACCAGGTCCTCGCATTGACGAAGGATTAAAAGAATTGCGAGATGCGATTTATAAACGCTAAAGTGTAAAATACTAGTTTTTTACACAATGAACATAAGATATAAATAATAGTTTGAGGCTACTTAGCAAAGTCGCAGTAGCTGACTGAATTGAGAAGACGCTTATATTAAGTTCTTCTCAACTCTAGTCATCCTTGCAGGGGTGGAACAATGAATTCAAATTGAAATTCTGTTCCACTCCGATTTGTTATATCATCAGTTATAATAAGAGAAATGATAAAAAGATAGTTGAAGAGTTGATAAAATGACTGGAAAAATATATATATCATTTTTAATATGGATTATAAGTTTATGCTGCGTTATTGCATTAAGCTTATTATGGGATTTAGGCAGTTTATCTGACACGTTTAATCAAACCATCCTATATAAAGTAAGGTTACCGAGAACGATTGAGGCGCTTTTAACAGGTGCCATTCTAACGTTAACAGGATATATGTTCCAAACAGTTTTAAATAATCCATTAGCTGATAGTTTTACATTAGGATTAGCGAGTGGTGCGACGTTTGGTTCGGGATTTGCTATATTCTTAGGATTATCATTTATGTGGGTTCCTTTATTTTCAATCGTATTTAGCATTTCTACGTTAATCATCGTATTAGTGATCGCAGCAATTGTATCAAAAGGTTATCCAGTTAAAATGCTCGTTGTAACTGGTCTGATGATTGGGGCATTATTTAATGCGTTACTATATATTTTAGTATTAATCAAACCAAATAAAATGAATCAAATTGCTAATTACTTTTTCGGTGGTTTTGCAGCAGCTGAAACAAGAGAAGTCATTTATATCGGACTTATCGCTATACCAGCGATGATCTTACTATTTTGTATGATTTCAGCTATTAAGCTTTTACAGTTAGGTGAATTAAAAAGTCAGTCATTAGGACTCAATGTCCAACGTGTCACGTTTATTGTATTGACATTAGCATCCATTATGACTGCTGTGGCAGTCGCGTATATTGGTGTTATAGGATTTATTGGAATGATTGTGCCACAACTAGTCCGACGTTACTATTGGCGGTATACGCTCGGGTTGCAAATGATGTTAAATATATTAATCGGTGCAACGGTTATGATACTGGCTGATTGGATAGGTAGCATCGTAATTAATCCGGTTCAAATACCTGCTAGTATTATATTAGCTTTGATAGGTATTCCAGCACTGTTTTATATTTTACTAAAGCAATCAAATGCTAATAGACAATAATTTACGCCATTTGATTATTTGATTTATCTTGAAAATGTTACGAGAAATAGTGATATTTGCTAAAATAAGAATAATTATAGAACGATGAGGGAAATAACAATGGACTTAAGTCATATAAAAGCAGTGGTATTTGATTTAGAGGGTACATTATTAGATCGAACTAAGTCTAGAGATAAATTTATTGAAGAACAATATGAACGATTTCATGATTATTTCGTCCATGTTCAGTTAGCTGATTTCAAGCGTAAATTTATAGAATTAGATGATGACGAAGATAATGATAAACCTGATTTATACAAAGCGATAATTAAGCAATTTCATATAGATCGATTAACTTGGAAAGATCTATTCAATGATTTTGAAATGCACTTTTACCGTTACGTCTTTCCATACTACGATACGCTTTATACTCTGGAAAAGTTATCTCAAAGCAATTACATATTAGGGGTTATTGCTAACGGTAAATCAAAAATAAAACAATTTCGTTTACATTCCTTAGGTATTGGGCATGTGATTAACTATCTTTCTACTTCTGAAACGGTAGGATACCGTAAACCACATCCTAAAATATTTGAAGATATGATTGATCAAATTGGCGCAAAACCTGAAGAAATCATGTATGTCGGCGATGATGCTTTAAATGATGTTGCACCGGCACGTGCTATGGGTATGGTAAGCGTATGGTTTAAACATGATGATGCTGAAATTGAACCTTTAGAAGAAGAGGTTGATTTTATTATTACAACCAGTGAAGAATTATTATCTATCTTGCCAATAACGATGACACAGGAAGGAGATTCATAAGATGGATTTATTTACTCAAGCAAATGGTTTATCGATACATTATGATACGATGGGAGAAGGTTACCCAGTTGTTTTGGTGCATACGGCGTATGAAAATGCCTCAATTTTTCAAAATGTATCCAAAGAATTAGCAAAGACCTTTCAAGTCGTCTTAATAGATTTAAGAGGGCATGGTTACTCGGATAAACCAAGACATATTAAATTTAATGAATTTGCGAATGATATTATTCTATTACTAGATTATTTATATATAGACGAAGCAGCATTTATTGGTCATGAATTAGGAGCAACAATTATTGCAAATTTAGCAGAACGCTATCCTAAATATGTTTCTTCATTAATCATGGTAGACCCAACTTCAATAGAAGGAGAATTACCAGAAGAACGTTTGTTTAGAAAATACTCTCATAAAATTCGAAACTGGAATGATGAGAAACAAGACAAGTTCTTAGAAAAACATCGATTTTATAAACCAAGAAAAGTGAATAAGTTCTTAAAGCATGTTGAAGATACGAATGCTATTTCTACAAAAGAAGAAACGCAAGCTGTTGAAGATGTCTTTAAACAAGAAGGCATTGCAAAAGCATTTGAACATGTGACTAAGCCAACGTTCATTATTGCGGGAGAACATGGGGAACGTATTGCTACAATTGAGTCTAAAGAAGTTGCTGATTTGATTAGTGAGGCACAATTTGATGTGTACGCTCAATCAAGCTTATATCCTTTTGAAGAAGAGAAAAACAAATTTATTGAGGATGTTACACCGTTTATCAAAAAATATATGCCTAAACATTAGTTATTTTGTATGTTAGAACGAATTACAAAAAGATTTGTTACATAAAATGATAAATTCTGTAATATTTTCGTAATAATACTGTTATTTTAGTAATATATAGGGTATACTATGAATAAGCACAAGACGAGAAACAAGATAAAGGAGAGAGTGCTTATGAAAAAATTAGTAGCGGCATTTTTAGTTTCAGGACTAGTAATGACAGGAGTAGGCGTAAACCACGCTGAAGCAGCTAGCGGTAATACAATTCAAACAGTACAACAATTGACTCAAGGTCAAAAATCATTAGAGAATATTACAATTGGTGAATCAATCAAAAATGTATCAAATAAATATGGCACAGCTATTTATTCTAAAAATCCAAGTAATAATGAAAACTATTACGAATATCGTACTAGTAAAGGGCTTTTAGTCGTAACTGCAAATGGTAAAAAAAATCAAGGTTACGTAACTAGAGTTTCTATGACTTATAATGAAGCAAATGGACCAACTTATAAACAAGTGAAACAAAATCTAGGTCAAGGTGCTATTGCACGTGCTGAATATAATAAAGTGAGCGGTAACTTCGGCTATATTCAAAAAGGAAATACAAGCTATCAATTCGGTTCAAATTCACCACAAGATAAAAACTTAAAATTATATCGCATTGATCTTGCTAAATAGTTTAATATAGCGCATTCTTTATAATGTATTCTAGTATAATAATAGGAGTAAGATAGTGAATTCTGATTTAGAATTCTATCTTACTCCTGTTTTATTTTTTCAAAAAAGAAATTAAGTCTAATGTATGATAAAATGCTTAATTGAACGTATACATGAATATAATTGCTAAATTAGCTCAAAGGAGTAACTCATGAGAACGAACGATAAAGTGTTACTTGAAAACATAAATGATTACTTTAGCCATAAAGGCATGGCGCCAAATCTTATTGACGATATTAAAGAAAATTTACGCACAGATTTAAAAAAATCAGAATATAGAGATCAAGATTATCTTGAATACCGAGGAAAGTCACCAGCGCAAATTATTTTGACGATACAACGTAATTTGTTTGGATTACAATTGAATCCAGTTATATTTTTTATTATGAATTTTGTCTTGATTTCGTATTTGTACGATAAGCAGTATGTGCCATTTCAAGCCGCCACTGCTATATCAATCTTTTATTGTATTATTGTTTTTCCGCTAACGATTTTTATCAATATTCGTATTGAGCGGAAAAAATACTTGTACAGTAATCGCTTTGAACTTATTTTAGGATACATTGTAGCTATTATTGCTTTAATTTTAATTGTTATGAGAGCATTTAATTTTAATTGGGGAATTATTCCAATTACAATGTATAGTCATCAATTTGTCTTTTTTATAGGTATATTATTAAGCTTATTTGGTATTTTCTTTAAAAGGTTAGAATATACCGCAATTGGTTTACTATTTTGTCAAAAGACAATAGATGCCATTATAACAAATCCTGAAATCGCTCAAATCTTTTCACTAGTTATTTGGATTTTAATTGTAGCGTTAATTATTTTCTATACTATTAAATTATCATCTAGAACTAAATCGTAATATGTCATTAGATAACACCATCTTCATTGAAGGAGATGGTGTTATTTTTTTTATATAAAATAATTATAAAATATATTTATAATTAAAGTTAAGAACATTCATAGCATATCTTTTATTGAAATGGGTATAGTAAAGACTAAGGGAGGTGCCAATGTGAAGAAGATTGAAACATTAGACCATACCAAGATAGCGTATCAAGATAACGGAAATGGCATTCCAATTATCTTAATTCATGGCTTAGATGGTAATTCCGCTGCCTTTGATTTATTAAATAGGCAACTACAACAACAATATAGAGTTATTGCATACGATACAAGAGGACATGGGAAATCGACTCGTCCCAATTCGTATGGTTTAGCCGATCACATTAAAGATTTATACATTTTAATAGATAAATTAAATTTAGGGCAAGCGCATATTTTAGGCCATGATATGGGAGGCATTATTGCTAAATCGTTTGCCGAAAAATATGAAGATAAAGTGCTATCTTTAACAATCATTTCTTCAAAAGCTGAGGATATTGTTCATGGTTTTACAAAATTAATGATTGAGCACCAAGATGAGATAGCAGGTTTTAATAAATCCGAAGCGTTACTACTACTATTCCCTTACATTTATAAAGAACGTGAAGAAGCAATGAAATGGTTTCAACGACAACGTTTGTATAGTAAACAAAATTCGGAAGATAGTGCGATAGCTAGTAGAGCACTTCTAGATACTTTTAATGCTAATCGAGAATTTACGAATTATGTTAAAGTTCCTACACTTATTATTAATGGGCGTTATGATCCAATTATTGATAATAAAGAGTACTACAAATTAGAAGAACGTTTTGAAAATGTGGAAAAAGTCTTATTTGAAGATTCAGGTCACGCCCCATATGTAGAAGAAGCTGACAAATTTTTAGATATATATTTAAATTTCTTAGAAAATGTAGAACGTATTACTCAACATAAAATATAATACTTTTTAATAAATAAACTATACTAACTTTGAACGTTATTTGTGAGTATAGTTTATTTTTTTATGCAAGTGTGTCTAATTAAAAAAAGGCAAAAAAATAAGCCCTAAAGTGATTTCAAATTGATTTGAAACAACTTTAAGACAATGCAATCCTATCGAAGATATTAAACTAGAAAAGCCACAAAGAAATTATAAATCTGTTTCTTTATTAGCTTCTTCAATACGCGTATTTACTCTACTTAATAATTCATCGATTTTTTTACGTTGCGTTCCATTTACAAGAATCAATACTGTTCTTTCATCATGTTCGTTACGTTTTTTATCGAAATAGTCTTCTTGAGATAAATTTTTAACTGCTTTTACTACTTGTGGTTGTTTGTAGTTTAAGTGGTTAATAATATCTTTTAAATAATATTCGTCCTCTTTACTTTGACTAATATATGTTAATACTGCGAATTCTTCAAAACTAATTGAAAATTCTTTTTTAATAATACTTTTTAATTTATCTGCGTACGTAATCATAGCTAATAATTCGAAACAATCGTTAATTTTTGAAATAGCCATTTTGAAACCTCCCCAATCAATCTTCTATTTATATTTTGTTTTGCCCGTTAATTTATATATAACGTGTTTAATAGTTAAATTTACTTTAATAATTTAGATTAAAAGAATTTTATTAAATTAATTTAATGCTATATTATTTAGTTTATTATAACTAAATGAATTTAAGAAGTAAACAAAAAAGCACTTAATAAAACAATATTTTGATTATTTAATTCTTTGTTTGAAATTCAAAGCAAATTTTTAAAACTAATTATTTTAGAACAATTAGTGTTTGACTCTATTTAATAAAAAAACATCTCAATATTTCCTTACAAAAAAATCACTTATCGCTGTGTAAAAGTGATGATGATGGATGTAGGATCACTTTATCCCCAATATTTAAACCACTGGATACCATAATATACCCATTTTGATGACTTTTTGTATAGTTTATTTTTCTTTTAATAATTTTGTTATTTTGTGTAACTAAAACATAATATTTTTCATAAATTACATTATCTGGCAATTTAAATTCAGATGTACCTACATCGATATCAAAATGTCGTCCAATTTGATAATGATCTTGTGTGGAAATATCGACGTGATAGATTGATTCCCCTTTTTCTACTGAAAAGGGTACAGAAGAAATAGATAGAATCTTTGCAGTGAACAATTTCGAATGATTGAATGTAACATTGACGTCTTGATTCACTTTAATATGCGCTAGTTGCGATTCAGTTATATTAGCACGAATAATATATTTGTTGCTATTAATTTGCATTATTTTTGTATTTCTTTTTGATGGGAACGGTTCTAATAAGGAAATTTTGCCTTGAATCGGTGAGGTTATTTGTGTATGAAGATGGTTTTGTAGGTTTGAAATTTGATTTACTAAATTCAATTGTTGGATAGTATTTTGTTTAGGGGAATGATTAAGTAGTGTTGATAATGCTTTCTTTTTAGATACAATATTCTTTTCAATAGAAGGATTATAATATTCAAGTAGTGGTGTTTGTGGTGTGATTGTTTCATCATTTTTAACGAAAATCTTAGAAACATTGCCGAGATTTGGATTGAAATATACTGTAAAACTTTGTTGAGGCTGTTGAACACCTATAAATGAGAGAGAATACAGAGGTTTAGCTTTAATTGTCTCAAGTTTAGAAATATCAGGATTGGAAGGAATCTTTAGATAAATGTAGTAGCTAAAAGAGATTACAAGAAGAGTTAGTACACTTATTAAAAGTGTTAAAGGAGTAAAAAATTTTTTCAAACGAGGCACCTCTATTCATTTTTTATACATTCATTATACATTAAAAGCAGATGGAAGTGTGGTACAAAATGAAAAGTAGACGTATATATTTATAATGTTTAGTGATAAAACAAGCACGCAAACACGTTAGACTGTAAAACTAACTTGTTTGCGTGCATATCGGACGAACATTTTATTCGCGGTTATGGTTATTTATATGATTGCCTTTTCAAAAAATGAATTTACTTACAATTTAAAATAGGCGCAGTAATATGATGCCTATTGCAATGGCTATTAATCCACATGATTTACGCAGTGTGATTGGGTTTTTCTGCACGCCTAAACCAAAATGGTCAATAATAACACCCATGAGCATTTGTCCTAGCATTGCTATGATCGTTGTTAATGCAGCACCTAAAAAGGGCATAAGAATAATATTAGATGTTACAAAGACTACGCCTAAAATACCACCGATAAAATGTACGGGTTTAATCTTACCAATATTTGGTTGTTCAGATTTTATTTTCAAACTTCTATTAAATATTAATGTCAAAATGAATAATGCGATTGTACCAACAGTGAAAGAAACTAAAGATGCAAATAGTGAAGAATGCATTTGTTGTGACAGACCGCTATTAATCGTTGTTTGTAAAGGTGGCGCAAAACCGAATACAAATCCTATTAAAAGCCATAAATAAAATAATGAGTTTGCTTTCTCTTCCAGTTTATTCTTAGGTATATAATTCATTAATAATATTCCAAAGAACAGGATGATAATACCAATTGCTTTAAGTAATGTGAAATGATGCTGACTTGCACCTAATAAACCAAAAGTATCAATGACGACACCCATGATAATTTGACCAGCAACGGTCATAACTACAGTTAATGCAGCACCTAAACGAGGTAGTAATAATAAGTTTCCTGTTAAGAAACAAACGCCTAGTAATCCACCTACCCACCAATGATAATCTACAGAATGACCACTATAAAAGTCACCTGTAAACATTTTAGTATTGAAGATAACATTTAAAAGGAGTAAAAATAGTGTTCCTACAAAAAATGAAATCGTTGATGCATAAAATGAAGATTCAGTATATCTACCTAAGCGAGAATTGATGGAAGTTTGAATTGGAACCATCATACCTGCAACAATGCCAAGTATAAATAAAAATATCACTCGTTAATTTCCCCCTTAGTTTTCATATGTAAAAGACATAACAATTATACGCATTATATCTGTGATTTTCAAAGTTACTTTATCGCCTAACCCAAAATGAATTCTAGTTGAAATAAGAAAAAAGGACTGGAACAGAATTCTCGTCGAATTCATCGTTCCAGCCCTGTAAGGAAGACTAGTACTGAGAAAAGCTTGATAAATAAGGCATCTCAGATTAGTCAGTTACTTCGAATCTATACTAAGTAGCCTGAAAATTTTATTTTTGTCTCAAACTCAGTATAGATTGGTAACAATTCATTATTTTGCTTCGAAAATTGTTGTACTTGTTACATCAATCATTTTAGCTGATGCAGCTTTAATTGGTGTGCCAGAAGTGGGTTTAAAAATATTTAAATTAATAATATTTTCCATAGCAGCTTTGGCAGTTGCTTCTGAAACTGGCGCCTCGATTTGTGGGAATTGCAATTTAGCAGTTTTGTTTAAATTTGTTTTAAATGTAAGTTCTAATGATTTTGTCATGTTATACACCTCCTTGTCAGTTTGTTAGTAGATTAGGCTAAAGTATGCGTTTGGACGACTTCAATTTTGTCAAACTGTTCTCCAGTTAAGTGAGAAACGGTATCGACAAAAGATCTGATATCAGCTTCTGTAGCTTTTAAGTTCAAATTAGCAAAACGACGTTTCGTTTCTTTAGCTTTACCATTTGCGTCATGAGTGATATGAGTACAAACAACAGTTAATTGAGTTACTTCGTTCATGAGTGCGTCACCTCCTTTCACTTTATATATCGAAATAAATTGAAAGAAGGGACACTTCAAAGTAAAAAAAATGAGCAAAAACATTTAATGTTACTCAAATATATATTATCATTAAATAAGAAACTTTTATGAGGTGGATAGATGAATCAAGTTGAACCAATTAGAAATAAAGAAGATGTTAAAAAGATGTATAACGTATTAAAAGAAAAGTCTGAGAGAGATTATCTTTTCTTTAAATTAGCAATACATACAGGTATACGTTTGATGGATTTAATCAATTTAAAAGTTAGAGACGTGAAAATGAATGATAGAGAGGATATTAAAGCTTCTTGGATACAGCCATGTGCACCTTCTATAAAGATTATGTTACCTGCTGATTTGAGAATGGAATTAAATCAATTTATTGAAGATTATAAACTCATGAATGATCAATTGCTTTTCCAATCTTTAAGAACGCATAGTGCTTTATCAAGACAACAAGCATATCGAATTATTCATCATGCAGCTGAAGAATTAGGTTTAAATCATATCGGTTTAACGACCTTACGTAAGACATTTGCATATCATGCCTATAAATCGGGTATTTCTATTGCAATCATACAAAAATATTTGGGGCATCAGACTACACATGAAACGGTTAAGTTTATTGGTTTGTCTCAAAAGGAAGAACACCATACTATTATCGCTTTGAATTTATAACTCAATATTAATTATAAAGGAGGCTTTTGATGAGCTTAGTTTATCTGCTAGGTGGACTCATAGTTATTATGGGTATTGTCTTAATAACATTATTTATCAAACCATTAAGACGATATTCAGGATATATTGCTTTACTAGCACCTATCCTAGCTTCAGGGTATTTTCTATTCCAGATTCCCAATATTATGCAACAACATTTTATAGCGTTCAAAATTCCATGGATGCCTGCGATCGATGTTAATCTTGATTTAAGATTAGACGGTCTAGGTTTAATGTTTGGATTAATTATCTCCATTATTGGGATAGCGGTTTTTTTCTATGCTACACAATACTTATCGCCTAACAGCGATAACTTACCTCGTTTCTTCCTATATTTACTACTATTTATGTTTAGTATGTTAGGAATTGTAGTTTCTAATAATACGATTCTGATGTATGTGTTCTGGGAATTAACAAGTGTATCTTCATTCTTATTAATTTCTTATTGGTATAGTAATGCGGATAGTCAATTAGGGGCAATTCAATCTTTTATCATAACGGTATTAGGCGGTCTAGCCCTGTTAACCGGATTTATTATGTTACATATCATTACTGGTACAAATACGATTTCAGAATTACTTTCACAAGGCCATCATATAAGTGAACATTCTCTATTTATACCAATGATGATCATGTTGCTCATTGGTGCATTTACTAAATCTGCACAATTTCCTTTCCATATATGGTTACCTAAGGCAATGGCAGCACCGACACCAGTTAGTGCTTATCTACATTCAGCAACGATGGTTAAAGCAGGTATCTTCTTGCTATTTAGATTCACACCTGTCTTAGGTTTAAGCGATAGTTATATTTATATTGTTACATTTATCGGATTAATTACAATGATTTTTGGTTCTATTACTGCTCTGCGACAGTATGATCTAAAAGGTATTTTAGCTTATTCAACAATCAGCCAATTAGGTATGATAATGTCAATGGTCGGCTTAGGCGGAGGTATAGCACAGCATCCAACTGGAGCAATGGCAGAAACATATACTTTAATTTTGTTTGCTGGCTTATTCCACTTAATGAATCACGCTTTATTCAAATGTGCTTTATTTATGGGCGTAGGTATCATTGATCATGAAGCAGGTACGCGTGATATTCGTCGATTAAGTGGCATGCGTAAATTCTTCCCTAAAATGAATGTGGTTATGACACTTGCAGCACTCTCTATGGCGGGGGTACCGTTGTTAAATGGTTTCTTAAGTAAAGAAATGTTCTTCGATTCGTTAGTCAGTGCAATGCAATTAGAACAATTTGGTCTAGTTTTAACCATTATTGTCGTAGCGATTGGTGTCATCGCAAGCGTATTTACATTTGTATATGCAGTTTACATGCTTAAAGAAACGTTTTGGGGTGCTTTTGATGATAAACAAGTGCCGAAAAAACATATTCATGAACCATGGCTTTTCAGTTTACCAGCAGTAGTTTTAATGGTGATGTTACCAATTATTTTCGTTATACCTAACTTTTTCACAGAGCATATCGTATTACCTGCGTTGAGAAATGTGACGCATTTAGGTACTAAAGTAGATGCAATTGCACCACATGTATCACAATGGCATGGTATTAATTTACCACTTATTTTCAGTATCATTGTGATTGTAGTTGGCCTCATTTTAGCGATAAAAGTAGATTGGAAAGCATTGACGCACAAAGTTATCAAGTATGCGTCTATTACAAATTCTTATCGAAAAGCTTACCGTACATTTGAACGTTACTCAGGTCAAAGTATTCGTAGCTTAATGAATAACCGTTTAAATCACTACAATATTATTACTTTGCTCATCTTCTCAATACTTGTTGCTTATGGCATATTCCAAGTTGGTTTGCCAAAGTTGCATGAAATTAAAGTATCTGAGTTTGGACCATTGGAAGTTATTCTCGCAATTATCATTAGTATTGTGGGTGTAGCCTTAGTATTTATTCGTCAACGTTTAACAATGGTTATTTTAAACGGCATTGTTGGATATAGTGTAGCGTTGTTCTTCTTATTAATGAGAGCACCTGATTTGGCGTTGACACAATTAGTAGTAGAAACGATTACGACAATTCTATTTATAGTCAGTTTCTCTCGCTTACCTAACATTGCACGTACGAAACCTAATTTGAAAAAGGAAAGCGTTAAAATTATCGTGTCATTTATTATGGCAGGTGCAGTGGTTACGCTCATATTCATTGCACAACAAGGCGATGGTTTCGCTTCAATTTCTACTTATTATATGAATGCCTATAAATTAACAGGTGGTAAAAATATCGTTAATGCAATCTTAGGAGATTTCAGAGCATTAGATACAATGTTTGAAGGTATTGTGTTAATTATTGCTGGTTTAGGTATTTATACATTATTAAATTACAAAGATCGGAGGGGCCAAGATGAAAGAAAATGATGTCGTCTTAAGGACGGTTACTAAAATAGTGGTATTTATATTATTAACATTTGGATTCTACGTCTTCTTCGCTGGACATAATAATCCAGGAGGAGGATTTATTGGCGGCCTTATTTTTAGTTCAGCTTTCATACTCATGTTCTTGGCATTTGATGTTCATGAAGTATTAGAAAGTTTACCCATCGATTTTAAAAAATTAATGATTGTTGGTGCTATGATTTCAGCACTAACCGCTATTGTTCCTATATTCTTTGGCAAATCTTTCTTATATCAAAGTGAAGCACACCTTCATTTACCTTTAATGGGTGAGCTACATGTCACAACGGTTACGCTTTTTGAACTAGGTGTTCTATTAACGGTTGTTGGCGTCATTGTGACAGTAATGCTGTCCTTAAGTGGTGGTAAATCATGAATTTGATTTTACTCCTTGTGATAGGCTTCTTAGTATTTATAGGAACGTACATGGTACTATCACTCAATTTAATTCGAATTATTATAGGGATTTCAATTTATACGCATGCAGGAAACTTAATTATTATGAGCATGGGTCATTATAGTAACAAAATGACTGAACCATTAATCCATGGCTCGAATACAAATTATGTCGATCCGCTGCTTCAAGCAATTGTATTAACAGCAATTGTAATTGGTTTCGCGATGACAGCATTTTTACTCGTGCTTGTGTATAGAACATATCGCGTAACGAAAGAAGCAAATATCGATGTATTAAGAGGAGAGGAGGATGACAATGAACAGTAATATATTGATTCTTCCAATCCTTTTACCATTATTTTGCGCACTGATACTTGTATTTACTAAAGATAAGAACAAGCTATCGAAAGTTTTATATATTGGCACAATGTCGATCAACACAATTATTTCACTGTGTTTACTCATTTATGTATTAGGCCATAAACCGATTACATTAGACTTCGGTGGGTGGAAAGCACCTTATGGTATTCAATTTCTAGGTGACTCACTTAGCCTGCTTATGGTCACTGTCGCTTCATTTGTAGTGACTTTAATTATGTCTTATGGATTTGGTCGTGGAGAAAATCGTGTTAATCGTTATTATTTACCAACGTTTATTCTATTCTTAACGACAGGTGTGCTTGGCTCATTCTTAACTTCTGATTTGTTTAATTTATACGTTATGTTTGAAATTATGTTACTAGCATCATTCGTATTAGTGACTTTAGGACAATCAGTTGAACAGTTAAGAGCTGCCATCATTTATGTAGTATTAAATATTATAGGGTCATGGTTATTCCTGTTAGGTATTGGACTGTTATATAAAACAGTCGGTACGTTAAACTTCTCTCAGGTTGCTTTACGTTTAGATCAAATTCACGATAATAAAGCAATTATCATCATTTCTATTGTATTTATTGTCGCCTTTGGTTCAAAAGCTGCATTAGTACTCTTTATGTGGTTGCCTAAGGCATATGCAGTCTTAAATACAGAACTTGCAGCACTGTTTGCGGCATTGATGACGAAAGTGGGCGCTTATGCACTGATTCGATTCTTTACTTTACTCTTTGATCAACATACCGGTGTGACGCATCCACTATTAGTATTTATGTCTTGTATTACGATGATTGTTGGTGCATTTGGTGTGATTGCTTATCGAGACATTAAAAAAGTGGCATCCTATCAAGTTATTTTATCGATTGGATTTGTTATTTTAGGCTTAGGTTCTAATACATTTGCTGGCGTACATGGCGCTATCTTTTATTTAGCGAATGACATTATTGTGAAGACAATGCTCTTTTTCATTATTGGTAGTTTAGTCTATATGTCAGGCTATCGTGAATATAAATATTTATCTGGTTTGGCTAAGAAGGAACCGTTCTTTGGGGTAGCCTTTATCATAATGATATTTGCTATAGGTGGTGTACCACCGTTTAGTGGTTTCCCAGGAAAAGTACTTATCTTCCAAGGTGCGATTGAAAACGGAAATTACATTGGCTTAGCTTTAATGATTATTACAAGCCTTCTTGCAATGTACAGTTTATTTAGAATCCTATTCATTATGTATTTTGGCGATAATGATGGTGAGCAAGTAGACTTTAATCCATTGCCAAAACATCGTAAGTCTATATTGGGTATTTTAATTGCAGTTGTACTTGCAATGGGTATTGCTGCACCAGTAGTTATGCACGCTACTGAAAATGCAACAAAACTCAATATGAATGATAACTATTTCCATAGTTTAGTAAATCCACATTTAAAGGAGGAGAATAGATGAGACAAATTGTATTAAATATCTTAATTGCGTTTCTTTGGGTTCTTTTCCAAGATGAAGACGCATTTATGTTCTCCACCTTTGTGTCTGGTTTTATCATCGGGCTCATAGTGATTTATATTCTACATCGTTTTTTTGGACAGGAATTTTATCCGAAAAAAATATGGGTAGCTATAAAGTTTCTGTTTGTTTATCTATATCAGTTAATTACTTCCAGTATTAGTATTATTAATTATATTTTATTTAAAACAAAAGATATGAATCCAGGCCTTTTAACGTATGAAACTAATTTGAAAAACGATTGGGCGATTACTTTTTTGACCATTTTAATTATTATAACGCCAGGGTCAACTGTAATAAGAATTTCGAAAGCGACGAATAAATTTTTCATTCATAGTATAGACGTTTCAGATAAAGAGAAAGAAAGCTTACTTAAGAGTATTAAGCAATATGAGAATTTAATTATGGAGGTGACACAATGATTGAAACATTCACAAATTTCTTTATTACAAGCGCATTAGTATTATTCGGCATCGCGTTCTTAATCGGCTTATTTCGTTTGATCAAAGGGCCAACGACCGCTGATAGAGTTGTCGCATTCGATGCTTCCAGTGCAGTGCTCATGTGTATTGTAGGTGTAGTAAGTGTGATTTATAATACTGTGTCATTTCTCGATTCAATTATGTTGATTGCTATTATTTCATTTGTAAGCTCGGTGTCTATTTCTAGATTTATTGGAGGAGGTCGCGTATTCAATGGAACAAATAAAAGAAATCGTTGATTTAATCGCAACTATCCTCATATTTCTAGGAAGTATTATTGCAGTAATTAGTGCTATTGGCATTGTGAAATTTCAAGATGTATTTTTACGAAGTCATGCATCTACAAAGAGCTCCACATTATCAGTATTACATACATTAGTAGGTGTATTAATTTATTTTACGAATGAACAAAGTTTCTTTAGCGTAAGATTATTGTTATCTATCGTATTTATTAATTTAACTTCGCCAGTGGGCATGCATTTAGTTGCTAGAGCAGCTTATCGTACTGGCGCATACATGTATCGAAAAGATGATGTGCCACGACAATCTTCTATATTATTAAGTTCCAAAGAATATAATTCGAAAGAGGAGCTTGAAAGTAGAGCGAAAATGCGGGAAGAACGTCGAGAAAAAATATATTATGATGTTCAGAAACAAAGACAAAAGGAAAGAGAAAAACAACAAGAAGAAAATATAGCGAATTTATCGAAAGCTAGAAAAGAAACAAAAGATTGATAAAATTAATGAGATTGAACACAAATGAGTAGTAGGGGAAGCAACTGATTCGAATGTTCAATCTCATTTTTAGTTTTATTGAGCATGTATAAGTTAACGTATTGATTGGTTGTTATATTGTTGGGACAAGATGAGATTCGTAATGAGCCAAGCAATTTGTATAATAAAAGGAACTAAAAAGACAATTCCCATAATAATGATGCTTATCCACTTTAATTCAGGTGTTTGTGTGACGCCGGCGGCATCTACAGAACGGTTCCAAAGGAATAAAGTTATGCCTATGAAACTTAAAACGTCAATAATGCTTACTATCCACCAAAAAATCCACGAAATCTTCATAATATCCTCCGTTTCATTCATAAATGTTTTACGCTTATTTAAAGAAATATCTATTATGCTCATCTTCTAGATTATCAAAAGAAGAATCATATGAAAAACCTAAGCTCAATGCTGTTTTTATAGAGGGTTGATTATCTTTTTTTGTAAGTGCAACCATTTTAATATGATCATTAATGCAATTCATTTCTAAATAATTTATTACTGAGACACATGCTTCTTTTGTATAACCATTTCTCATAAATTTAGGGTTGATGCGGTAGTATAAGTTGAGATAATTTTCGTTTACTATTTTTTTATAACGGAATCCACAGACGCCAACAAGTTCGTGATTTTTAGTAAGCATTAAGAAATATCCGAATCCATAATTTTCCCAGTGTGTTAACCAATCATTGAGCATAGCTTTAGTTTGTTCTATATGATTATGAGGCGCTTTAGGGCTATATAAATAGGCTTGAGGATCGGAGTGAATATGATGTAAATCATCTAGATACTTAAAGTCAGGTTTAGCTAAATATAAGTTTTCAGTTTCAATAATCATTTCCAACATTACTCCTCCTTATAAACTAAATATATTTATGATATAAATTTCAGGTTTAACACTACAGTAAAATAAGTTTTCGAAGATATTTTTAAGATTCATAAAGCTTGAAATGTGTAAATATTCAATTTGTTTAAGTAACAAAATTTTAACATATTTAGTAATTTGAATTCTCTTTATTATGAATGATAAAAATTAGAAAAAACACGGGAGTGGGACAGAATTCTTTTTAAATTCGTCGTCCGACTCCCAGCTTGCTTTGCTTGTAGAATTTCTTGATGAAATTCTCTTTGCTGGGGCCCCGACTCCCAACTTGCTTTGCTTGTAGAATTTCTTAGTGAAATTCTCTTTGTTGGGGCCCCGTCCGCAAGGATGACTAGAACTGGAAAAAGCTTGATTTAAGCGTATTTTCAGTTCAGTCAGCTACTGCGAATTTGCAAAATAACATTATTTTATTATTTATGTCCCAGGCTCGCCAATTATACATATATTAGATTGATGCTAAAATAACAACAAGGTTGATAATGATTATTTACTAGAATGTGATGTGGAATTTAAATTCAGTTTATGCATAATAAAATCTGCAATGACCATTAAAGAAAACATAATAATTAAACTCATAGTAACGTCACTAGTGAAATGTGCTCCTATGCGAACGCGACTTATTGCCATTAATATGCTGTATATTAATCCAATCGTGAACATGATTTTTCGTGATGATAGTTTTTTAAAATAAAAAGCTAAAAACATGAGAAAGGCACCATTTCCCGTATGACCTGATGGGAATGAACTATGACCTGTATTGCCGTTAATTGTGAGCCAATTAGTAAAATGTGCCCCTTTGTCGCTAAGTTCGTATGGTCTCACACGTCCCCAAAGTTCTTTCATATTATCCACGAGTTCTAAACCAATAAATAATACCATAAAACTAATGACAGAAACTTTAAATAATCTATCGAGTTCAGATAAGTCTAGATTTTTTAACCAAAATTGATACAAAGCAAAAGCAATGACTAACAAAATAATAAACGAAATCAAAAAGCTTAAACCAAGTGATAATGCATTTCCAGCGTTTCCTTCATTATTGGCCATACCCATAGGTTTGTGATGTTTAATATTATTAGATGTTGATAATATGTATTGAACTGTTTCAGATATAAGTGAATTTGTTTTAATGAGTGTAAACACAAATGTAAGTAACATAATAATTACTTTAGCAAAGGTATTTTTTAACGTTTTAATGATATAAAAGTTAAAAACAGTCATAGAAATAATTAAAATTAATGTGGGTGGAAATAAACCATAATTTTGAAATAGAGTACCAAATATAGAATTTTGATCAATAAAGTGACTAGATATGGATTGATCTGCAAATGTTGCGATAAGAATAACGAGTATTAAAATACTAAATGTTATAAGTGATAATTTTCTTGAAATAACCATTTTAAACCTCCTTTAATATTGTGCAAAACGTAAAGATTACTGTTTAAACAACTCTTATTAAAGGATAGTAGTCCAACTTTAATTAAATATTAGTTAAATTTTAAGTTTATGTTAAGGTCTTATCTTTAAATATTGGAATGATTAAAAGAACTGGCTTTATAGTAATAGAACATTAATTTTTTATATATAATAATTTTTTATTTCCATAAATTTTAATAAAAACGTTTTCATTAAGATAACTTTTGAATGGAATCATTTATTTGGGGTAAGTATACACATAAATAGTCAATGTAAAAACGCTCGAACTTTTATTGACTAAAATGATTTTAAAAGGATGATTCCAATGAAAGGCATTGAATTACTTAACAACCCATTTTTGAACAAAGGAACAGCATTTACACAAGAAGAAAGAAAAAAATTGGACCTAGATGGTTTACTTCCGGCGAAGGTGCGTACGATTGAAGAACAAGCACAACAATGCTACGAACAATTTAAAGCTAAAAAGACAAATTTTGAAAAACGTCTATTTTTAATGTCCATTTTTAATCGAAATAGAACACTATTTTATAAACTAACTTCTGAACATATCGTAGAATTTATGCCAATTATTTATGATCCTGTGATTGCAGAGTCTATTGAAAATTACAATGAGAACTTTAGTCGTCCACAAGATGCAGTATTTTTATCAATTGATCATTCTGACAATATTGAACAAGAATTGAAAAATGTTTCAACTGATCGAGATATTCGATTAATTGTTGTTACAGATGCAGAAGGGATTTTAGGCATAGGTGATTGGGGTGTCAATGGTGTCGATATCGCAATAGGTAAATTAATGGTTTATACTGCGGCAGCGGGAATCAATCCATCTCAAGTATTGCCAGTTTCATTAGATGTCGGTACGAATAACGAACAGTTATTAAATGATGAATTGTACTTGGGAAATCGTCATAAGCGCGTAGATGATGAAACATATTATGCATTTATTGATAAATTTGTTAATGCTGTGCGAAAACAATATCCTAACGCATTATTACATTGGGAAGATTTTGGTAGAGGCCATGCTAAAAATATATTAGATAAATATGAAGATGTGTTACCTACATTTAATGATGATATTCAAGGTACTGGAATTGTAGTGCTTGCAGGTGTTTTAGGTGCATTAAATATTTCAAAAGAAGATTATACCCAACAAAAATTCTTAATATATGGCGGTGGAACTGCTGGCATGGGTATTACAAATATTTTGAAAGATGAAATGGTTAAACAAGGGTTATCGGAAGAAGAAGCGCATCAACACTTTTATATTATGGATAAACAAGGGCTATTATTTGATGATATGAACGATTTAACTAATGCGCAACAAGCATTCGCTAAAAGTAAGAAAGATTTTTCTGATGAAATGAATTGGAAAAATATTAAAGACGTGATAGACAAAGTCCAACCTACTGTATTAATTGGTACATCTACACAACCAAAGGCGTTTAAAGAAGACGCTATAAAAGCAATGTTAAATTATACAAAACGTCCATTAATATTTCCACTTTCTAATCCTACAAAATTGGCTGAAGCAACAGCCCAAGATTTATTGAAATGGACTGATGGGCAAGCTTTAATAGGTACAGGCATACCTTATAAAGATATTGAGTATAAAGGAACAAGTTATAGTATTGGACAAGCAAATAATGCATTAATGTATCCGGGATTAGGCCTAGGATTAATCGCTTCGAAAGCAACTCGATTAAATCAACAGATGCTGTCAGAAGCGAGCCATGCACTTGGAGGCATGGTTGATGCGGATGAACCTGGTGCTGCAGTATTACCCCCAGTAGAGCAAATCCAACAATGTTCGCTTGCTATTGCGAAAGCTGTAGCACATAGCGTTATTGATCAAGGATTAAATAGAGAACCTATTGATGATGTAGATAAAGTGATTAATGAAGAAATATGGAAACCAGAGTATCAATCATACATTTAAAGTTTGTAACATGAAAAGAAATGAATAGCTAAATGAAATGTGAATGGGTTAGTAACTATTTTATTAATAATGTTTGCTAACCCATTTTTTAGTAATATCTCGTTTGTACTTATGCTCATTTACAAAAAAGAATATAAGTGATTTTGAATAATTTATATAAGATTTTAAGATGAATTGGCATTCTTATAAAATGGTAACAATTTAATTTGATTTGTATAAACAATAGTGCAAGTTAGTTAATTCATAGTCAGAATAATGGTAAAATTATAAGTAACCAATTAAGAGTTTAAGATCAATCATTTGTGGATATAATTAGACATAAAAAAACTTTATCAAGCAAATCTTAATTCTTTAATTAAATATGACATATAATGGGGTGGAAGTTTGGAAATATTTGAAACGATTCTAATATTTCTGGCTGTAGTTATAGTAAGCTCCTTTGTTCATACTCTTATTCCTAAAGTGCCTCTGGCATTCATACAAATTGCGTTAGGAATGCTCCTCTTTTTACTACCAGTACCAGTAGAATTTAACTTCGATTCAGAACTCTTCATGGTAGCAACCATCGCACCGTTACTATTTGTTGAGGGAGTTAATGTCTCCAGAGTTCATTTACGTCGTTACATTAAACCAGTGATGTTAATGGCATTAGGACTAGTCATTACAACTGTTATTGGTGTAGGACTCTTTATTCACTGGATTTGGCCAGATTTGCCAATCGGAGCAGCGTTTGCTGTTGCTGCCATTCTATGTCCTACAGATGCTGTAGCAGTTCAAGCTATTACACAAGGTAAGGTTCTACCTAAAGGTGCTATGACTATTTTAGAAGGTGAATCATTACTTAATGACGCAGCTGGTATCATTTCTTTTAAAATTGCAGTTGGTGTGTTAGTTACTGGCGCTTTTTCTTTAGTGGAAGCGGTCCAACAATTTCTTGTTGCTTCAATTGGTGGCGCTATTATCGGTTTAATCATTGGTATTGCACTTGTAAGATTTAGATTAACGCTTACTAGACGCGGTATTGAAAATATCAATATGTTTACATTCTTACAACTACTAACACCGTTTGTTACGTATTTAGTTGCAGAAATGTTTCATGCCTCAGGTATCATTGCTGCTGTAGTTGCTGGTTTAGTTCATGGATTTGAACGTGATCGAATTACACAAACACGTACACAACTTCAAATGAGCTACAACCATACTTGGAATATCTTAAGTTATGCGTTAAATGGCTTTGTTTTTTCAATATTAGGATTTTTAGTTCCAGAAGTTGTTGGGAATATTGTAAAAACTGAACCACATAACTTGTTATTTTTAGTAGCGATTACTGCACTTGTTGCATTGGCTGTTTATCTATTTAGATTTATATGGGTGTACGTGTTATATCCACTATTCTATTTATCAGTCAGTCCTTTCCAAAAATTAATGAATGAGGAAGGCGACGACAAGAAAAAAGAGAAACCACCTAAACGAAGTATGTATGCTCTGATTATGACATTATGTGGTGTCCACGGAACTATTTCGCTGGCTATCGCATTGACGCTACCGTATTATTTAGCTGATCATCATTCATTTACTTTCCGCAATGATTTACTCTTTATTTCATCAGGTATGGTTATCATTAGTCTTGTATTAGCGCAAGTCGTGTTACCGTTTGTCACTGCAAATAAACCGAAACCTAAAATTGGAAGTATGAACTTTAAGGAAGCCAGAATATATATACTTGAACATGTTATCGATTACTTAAATCAACATTCATCATTTGAAACAAGTTATAGATATGGAAATGTTATCAAAGAATATCACGATAAACTGACATTTTTGAAGTCAGTTGAAAAAGAAGATGAAAACTCTAAAGAACTAGAACGACTACAAAGTTTAGCGTTTAAAGTTGAAACAAAAACACTCGAAAAACTTGCGAGTGAAGGTGAAATTACGGCTAGTGTTTTAGAAAACTATATGCGTTATGCTGAACGTACACAAGTTTATCGTCAAGCATCATTAATTCGTCGTATGATTGTAATGGCAAGAGCATTACTATTAAAACGTCGAATTCGTACACGTACGAATGCTGCATCTTCACTTAGTGTTACAGATAACTTAATGGAATTATCTAAGATTAATAAAATCGTACACTATAATGTAGTGAGTCGTTTAGTAGATGAAGCGAATGAAGATAATAAATTAGAGGTAGGTATGATTTGTGATGGTTATCTTATGAGAATCGATAACCTATCTCCATCTAATTTCTTCAATACACGTGCAGAAGATTCTATTACAAAGATTAAATTGAATGCGTTAAGAGAACAACGTCGTATTTTAGCTAGTCTCATAGATGATGAAGAAATAACTGAAAGTACGGCATTGAAACTTAGAGAAGCAATTAACTATGATGAAATGGTGATTGTTGACAGTTTAACTGACTAGTTTAATTCGTGTTATTAAGAAGTGAGTATGAGTTTGGCAGATAGAATCTAATTATTGACTAGACTGCAAATTCATAGTTGCTGACACTGAACTAAGAAGGCGTTCATGCCAAATTGTTTTAGTGCATGTCATTCTTGGGAGTGAGATGAATGAATTCGTAATGAAATCATTCTCACTCCCATTATTTTTTGAAAATGACAGCACGCAACTTGTTTGCGATATACATATTTGTAGAACGTATATGGTCCTGCATTTTAAAAATGAGTCAATAACATTCGTAATCAATTCGTGATACAATAAGGTGAATGTATGTGTGAGGTGAAATGATGTTAACTGAAGAAAAAGAGGATTATCTAAAAGCAATCTTGGCTAATGATGGTGACAAATCTTTCGTTTCAAACAAAAAATTATCTCAGTACTTAAATATTAAACCTCCATCGGTTAGTGAAATGGTAGGGCGTTTAGAGAAAACGGGTTATGTGGTAACGAAGCATTACAAAGGTGTGAAGTTATCAGATGAAGGTTTAAAACATACCCTTGATATTATTAAACGTCATCGTTTGTTGGAGCTTTTTTTAATAGAGGTATTACACTATAATTGGGAAGAAGTGCATCAAGAAGCAGAAATCTTAGAACATCGTGTTTCTGATTTATTTGTCGAAAGATTAGATAATCTTCTGAATTACCCTGAAACGTGTCCGCATGGTGGCATTATTCCGCGTGATAATCATCTTGATGAGAAATTTACGGTGTCATTACTTGATTACGAACCGGGGGACAAGGTTGTTATTCAACGTGTACGTGATAAGACAGAATTACTTGTTTATCTCTCAAGCAAAGACATATCGATTGGGAATGCAGTTGAAATAATGACGAAGGATGATACTAATAAAGTCATTATCGTTAAACGTAACGATGTTATTACGATTTTAAGTTATGATAACGCGATGAATATCTTCGCGGAACGTGCATAAATAGAAATAAAAAATCTCCAATAAGGACAATGTGATGTTGAATCCTTATTGGAGATTATTTTATGGAAAATCATCGATTAAAGTATGAATTGAAACATGAGATAAATCGCGAATAGATTAATCGCAATCCAAATTGTGCTATATACGATAGTTGGAATGTGTGTAATTTCTGTTAAAGTACTTCCATCCCAACTAGGTCTTGGTCTTTGAAAAGTAAGCTTGAATATCGTCCAACTTGATTGGAGTACTTCGCCAAGTAATACGCCTAAGATAAGATGGTAAAGTAAAACAACTAAGTAATAGAACATCATTTGATTATCATGTTGTACTAAAAAATATAACAATGTGATAAGTATGATAAGCACCACAATAGGTGACAGTTTACGCGAAGTAAGTACTAAATAATAGATAAAAATAAAAATATAGGACACGAGAAAGAGACTTGGATGACCATAATGTGCAACACTGATACCAATTAGTAGCATGATAGGTGGCATAATATAACCACCTAAAGTAGTAATGAATTGCCCAATCAGACCTTTAGATTGAGTGATAGCATAACCTTGCTGCATCGTTTGTAATCTTTCACTGGGGCGCGTGACGATAACTAAATCTTTTGCGCGACCACCACTAAGTTTATTAAATAATACATGACCGAATTCATGTGTGAGAACTGGGATATAATTGAGATAGACATCTAAATATTGATTTATTTGACGATGTCTATTTTGGTGAATCATAATATAAATAATCGCAATAATAATGATTAAGTATATATTTAACGCAATGATTGTTGTAAAGAAATTTTCTAAATAGACCATAGTTGACCTCGCCTGAATAAGGATTATAGTATCTATTATAAGTCAAAAGAGGTGCGTTGGCGTTTGGACTTTAGCCTTATTTTCTAGAAACTTGAAATGTAAATTAAAGATGAGTTAGCTTTTTTAAAATTTGTAAAAAGAAATTAGTATGTATTTTTGTTATATTTTCATATAATAGATGCATATGAAATTGTATGGACAGTAAGGAGAATGCTTAAATGCATAATCAAAAAGAAACAACAAACAAAGTAGATATTTTAGGTGTTCAATTTGACAATGTAACTATGATTGAGATGATTGAGTACGTTAAGTCATTTTTCGCTCAAGATGCTAAAGACAATTTATTTATCGTGACTGCTAATCCTGAAATTGTTGATTATGCAACGGAACACGTGAGTTATAGACAGCTGATTAATAGTGCGGATTATGTCGTTCCAGATGGTACAGGTGTCATTAAAGCTTCTAATCGTTTGAAAACACCATTAAAGAGACGTGTGCCTGGAATTGAATTGATGGATCATTGTTTGAAAATCGCACATACGAATTACCAAAAGGTTTATTTACTTGGAGCAAAAAGTGAAGTTATAGAACTGGCATGTGATAATTTACGTCATAAATATCCTCAAGCTGAATTTGATTATCACCATGGCTATATTAACTTAAATGATGAAACAGTTATTAAACGTATCCAACGTTTTAATCCTGATTATATTTTTGTCGGAATGGGTTTTCCTAAACAAGAAGAATGGATTCAAAAGTATCGTCACACATTCGAGCAAACAGTATTGATGGGCGTTGGAGGATCATTTGAAATATTTAGTGGTACTAAAAAGCGTGCACCAAAATTATTTATCAAACTCAATATCGAATGGGTTTATCGTTTGTTAATAGATTGGAAGCGTATTGGACGTTTAAGTAGTATACCTAAATTTATGTTTAAAGTATTTAAAGTAGAAAGAAAAATGAAAAAGAAAAAATAGGAGAAGATGGTCAGGGATTACCATCTTCTCCTATTTTGTTTAAGGGGAGAACAATGCATCATCACATTTGAACAGGGATAATATGTGATGATGACTATTTTTGTGATTGCAAATCATGTTATAATTTTTGATCTTTACCGAGCTTCGATTTGAACAGGGATAAATCGAAGTATATATTTTTTCATTTAAGATATGCGTGTTTTCAAACTTATTAAGTCTATTCTGACACCTAACAAGCTATAACACTTAGATAAATTTTATATTTAAATTTTTAGGGTTGTTTTCTACTATAAATAAGATTAAGCAAATATAGGCATACATGAATTCAGGGATAGTCTTGTAATACTATATAACTTGCTCTAATAAGAAATCTTTACGAATAATCAAGGTCTATTTTAAGTATTGTGCTTATGATTAAACTTTTAACGTGTATAAATGCTATTATTTAGCAGTGTAACTTGAACTAGAGATTTTACCACTAGAAACAATAACATCTTTATCTTGGAAAGGTTCGTTATTAAAGAAGCGGTTTAAAATATCTTTTGTACCATCTTCAATACGTTTTTGAGATTCTAAAGTCATACCAGAATAATGAATGGTCATAGCATTTCTTGGCATAGTTCTCCAAGGGTGATTTTCTGGGGCAGGTTGTGGGTACCATACATCACCAGCGTAGCCTTGGATGTGACCACTGTTAACAGCTTGTACTAAAGCTTCAGTGTTAACAATTTTACCACGTGCTGTGTTTACTAAATAGCTTCCTTCTTTCATTTTACTTAAAACGTCTTCATCAAATAAGTTATCTGTTGAAGGTGTAAGTGGTGCATGAATTGTAATGGCATCACTAGTTTTAATTAATGTGTCGAAGTCAACAAATTTAGAATTTTCATTGTCTTTTTGATTGATTGGGTCATAATGTTGAATTGTAACGTTAAATGGTTTTAAGCGTTCGGCTACTAATTGACCGATACGACCAAAGCCGAAAATACCAATTGTTTTATTTTGTAATTCACGTGCTTGATTACCTACTTTAGATAAGTCCCATTCGCCTTCGACAGATTGACGATGACCTTCCATGAAGTTACGTAAAACAATTAATAGATCCATAACTGCATGTTCAGCAACACTTACTGTATTACTACCTGTTACTTCAACAACACCAACATCATGTTGACTTGCTGCTTCTAGATCTACGTGGTCAGAACCAACACCAGCAGTAATCGCTAATTTTAAGTTTGGTGCTTTTTCAATACGTTCTTTACTCATATAAGCAGGATAGAACGGTGCACTTATAATAATATCCATATCACTTAAGTGTTTATCTAAATCTTCTTCGCCATCTTTTAAAATAACCAATTCATGTTCAGTGTCTTTTAAAAATTCTCTTAAACCAATTGCTTTTTCAGTGTTAAGTAATTGATTGTCTAAACCTTTATCTGTTTCTGGGAATAATGCTACTATTTTCATAAATATACACTCCTAAATTTAGAATTTTTCTAGTCTTTCTAGTAATTCTGTGTTGAGAGCACTTATAACGTTAAAAAAACTCGATACTTGATTTGCGTAACCACCTCCTTTAAGTGAATAAAAATTCAATAGAGAGGGTTAGCAAACAGCACCGAGTACCTTACACCAATCCCAAAAAATAATGATGTGTAATGTTGCATCATCTTTTAATGTTCAATGTTATTAAATTATGTATCATATATATAATTGAAGTATTAATCTTCAATTGATTGATCAAAAACAAAAATTGAAATTACTTCATCGTTTTCTAGGTCAACGTCAGTAAATAATTTCACAAATTTAGCGCCAACTAGCTCTTCCATTTCTGTTGGAGGTTGACGTTTGTATAAATCTTTTATTTCTTCTGTACGTCCTTGTTTAAGCATACTCTCGAAATCTTTGTTTTGCAAATAAAAATTCTCAACTTTACTTAAACTACCAGTCATATGACATATAGCCCAATTATCCTTAAAGAAAACTTTAATATTTTCTGGACCTTTACCAATATATGATTTTCTATAAGCACGCACCAAATTCGCAAATTGTTGTGTCTTATTATTTGAGGCTATAATCGTCACCTTCTTTAACTATAGCAATAAAATTTACTGTCTATATTTATAGTATAACGGATAGTTTTATTTTTAAAGTATTTAACTCACAAAAATAATGATATTTTTAAAAAATTTGAGTATTTATTCATTCTTATGTGATTTAAAAGTTGATTAGATTAAATTTATCGAGTTACATAAATCAAATTGATTATAAATTGGTAGAAAGCGATTGGAACAAAATTCTTCTGAATGCGTTGTCCCCAGTTTGTTTGACTTGAAGAATTTCTTAGTGAAATTCTGCTCCGCCTATAAAGAAGACTAGAACTGAGAAAAGCTCGATTTAAAGCATCTTCTCAGTCCTAGTCAGCGACTGTGCATTTGCAATGTAGCCTTTTAATATAAAGTTTCTCCAAATGCTTTGTGTATCATCTTATATTTTATTTCACAATAAAACGTTTTTCGTCTAATTGTTTTCTAAAAGCTTTTTGATCAGCTTTTGATTTCTTCTTGAAGTCTTTTAAGAATTGCTCATATTTTGGTAAAACGTCATCTAATTCACCGTATTCCTTCAGTTTGCCACCTTCGATCCAAGCAATCTTAGTACAAAATTCACGTACTTGTCGGATATTGTGACTAACGAAGAAGATCGTCTTATTAGCTTCTTTAAATTCATAAATCTTATCTAAACATTTTTGAGTGAACGTTTGGTCACCAACTGATAAAGCTTCATCGATAACTAGAATATCAGGATTGATTGTAACATTGATTGAAAATCCTAATTTCGCACGCATCCCACTTGAATAGTTTTTAACGGGTTGATGAATAAATTCGCCTAATTCACTAAATTCTATAACTTGAGGCATAAGCTCTTTAATTTCTTTTCTTTTAAAGCCCATGCATAACATTTTAAATTCGATATTTTCCACACCAGTTAAACGTCCATTTAAACCAGCATTAATAGCAATGACGCTAACTTCACCGTTACGTTCAATGTTGCCAGAAGTAGGGGAAATGGAACCACCAATCATATTACTTAATGTAGATTTACCAGAACCATTAATGCCGACTAAACCTACAACATCCCCCTCGTGAGCTGTTATAGAAACATCATCTAAAGCGAAAAAAGTATTGTTTTTGTTCTTAGGGATCAGGGCGTCTTTAATGCGTTCTTTATTATTGCGATAAATGCGATATTCTTTTGTCACATTATTGATATTTACAGATACGCTCATGATTATTCCTTCCTTATAAAGAGTCATATAGATTATAATACATCACACAACAGTTGTTAAATTTATTAACCTAGTGTAAAGTGTATAAGAGATTTTGTATGATTTTTTGTAAACAATAAGTAGATTTTACTTTTTTTGGAAAATGAAGTCCATAGTTAAGGCTCTTTTTTATATGTTAAACTTCATTGCAATATTAAATGATACAATTTGTACGTAATAATTATATTAAACTTTTACGGAAATGTTATATATAATGTAGTTATTCGAATTATAGATTAAAATATTTAAATACATTGTGGATATTTAATTGAAAGTGTGGTTAATTTCAATGTCGGCTGTTGGCTCTGTTTTTAAAGAACATATCAAGAATTTTTATTTAGTGCAAAGACTTGCACAATTCCAAATTAAAATAACGAATACGAATAACTATTTAGGTGTTGCATGGGAGTTACTTAATCCTGCATTACAAATCATGGTATATTGGTTTGTATTTGGTATGGGGATTAGAAGTAACCAACCCGTACATGGCATTCCATTTATTTATTGGTTATTAGTCGGAATTAGTATGTGGTTCTTCGTCAATCAAGGTATTTTAGAAGGTACGAAATCCGTAGCTATGAAATTTAACCAAGTTGCGAAGATGAACTTCCCACTATCCATTATACCAACGTATACAGTAACGAGCCGATTTTATGGGCATATTGGCTTACTTTTGATTATTATTGGTATATGTATGGTAAATGGTATCTTCCCATCTATCCATATTATACAGTTGTTAATATATGTACCACTGACATTCTTCTTTACAGCATCAGTGGCTTTATTCACGTCTACGTTAGGCATTATAGTGCGTGATACACAAATGATTATGCAAGCATTGTTAAGAATTTTATTTTACATGTCACCGATATTATGGGTACCTAAAGATAATGGAATAGGTGGTACAATTGGAGAAATTATTAAATTTAATCCAGTTTATTTCCTAGCTGAATCTTATCGTGCGGCGATTCTTTTCCATGAATGGTACTTTATCGGTCATTGGAAATTGTTATTATATAATATTATTGTTATTTTAGTTTTCTTTATTTTAGGATCAATTTTACATCGTAGATACCGTGATCATTTCGCTGATTTCTTATAATTTTTAAAAAGTAACATACAGAAATCGTTGGAAATTCGGTTAAAAATACAAAATGTAGATTTTACTCGTAGATAGTATGACAAGAATTGAACGCGCTAAATAGCAATGCATGTCGATTTAGTCAGCTATGTCCAAATGAAAAATCGGAGCCTTGGACATAAATGATATAATGTTATTTTGCAAATGCGCAGTAGCTGACTGAACTGAGAAGGTGCTTAAATCAAGCTTTTCTCAGTTCTAGTCATCCTTGCGGGCGGGGGCCCTAGCAAAGAGAATTTCACCAAGAAATTCTACAAGCAAAGCAAGTTGGGAGTGGGACGACGAATTTAAAAAGAATTCTGTCCCACTCCCTTTTTATATACAAAGCAACTTTTTAAAAATTGTTTTATAATTTCTTTAATATAGATGATTTGAGGGATAAACTTATGCGAATAATTATAAAAAGCATTTATATGTTTATGATTGCTATGTTGAACTTTATTTTTAAATTTAAAAAAGTTAAGAATAATCATGTTACGTTCTTAATGACCTTTCCAGAAGATGTTATGCCAATAATTAAAGAATTGAATAATAAAGGTTATGCGCTTACGATTATTGCTAAAGCACACGAAGAAGCACGTTTGAAAGATATTAGTAATGTAACATTTATTCCTGTTGGAAATAAAAATATAGTCAAACATATCAAAGCATTAAGTTGTTCAAAAGTAATTGTCATTGATACGTATTATTTGATGCTTGGTGGCTATGCTAAAAAGAAATCACAAACGATTATTCAAACATGGCATGCTTCTGGTGCATTGAAAAACTTCGGTCTTACCGATCATCAAGTAGATTTGAATAATCCGAAAATGGTTAAGCAGTATCAACGTGTTTACAATGCAACGGATTATTATCTTATTGGTGGCGAAGAAATGGGAACGTGTTTTAAAGCATCATTTAATGCGAAAGATAATCAAATGTTGAAGCTTGGTTTGCCTCGTTTATCACAATATTTAAATTTCAACCTTGAGGCCGAGCAAACACGCTTAAAAAAACAGTATAATATTTCTAAGAAATTAGCGATTTATGTTCCTACGTATCGTGAAAATGCTGAGGATAACAGAAAATTGGATGTATCTCGCTTTGAACAAGCTTTACCAGACTATACGATAATTAATCAATTACATCCATCTATTGCAGGACGTAAATCAGGCGCTTCTACACCAGAATTAATGGTTATGGCTGATATGATTATTAGTGACTATAGTTCGTTACCTATAGAGGCAAGTTTATTAAATAAGCCAACATTATTTTACGTTTATGACGAAGACAAATATGAGCATGTACGCGGTTTAAATCAATTTTATAACCAAATTCCTCAGCAATTTAAAGTTTATAATGAAGAAGAATTAATTTTAAAAATGAAGAATCATATAGATGACATACAACCTTTATTTAAAAATTGGCATCGTTACAATAGTCCTGAAAGTGCCGAACATGTAACTCAATTTATTGAAAAGTTGGTGGAAAAGTGAAAATAGCTGTCATTATTCCGATATATAATGGTGAAAATACAATACGTAGAGCGATAAAGTCTATAGATACAACGCACGAAGTGGAAATTATTTGCGTGAATGATGGTTCAACTGACCATACGAGACAAGTGTTAACTCAATTACAAAAAGAAGAAAAAAATCTATTGATATTTAATCGAGACAATCAAGGTGCAGCGACAAGTAGAAATATAGGCTTAGCAGCCATGTCTGACGATGTTGAAGCATTTATGTTTTTAGATGCTGATGATCAATTTTTACCAGGTAGACTTGATAAAATGATTGATTATTATGTGCGGAATAAAGAAGTCGACATCGTAGTTGGTCAAATTGGTCGAGGAGTTAATGGGGATTGGAAAATTGTACCAACGCATGAAGAAATGAATCGCGAAGATATTGTGACATTAGCGCAAGCACCAGAGATTTTACAATCTATAGGTCCAGGTGGTAAGTTATTTAATTCTAAATTTAACGCATTACGATTCGACGAAGATGTCGTTTTTTGCGAAGAACATACGTTTATTACACGTGCCTATTTAACTGCACGCGATATACAATTACTTCCTTTAATTGTTTATGGATACAATGAACGTGAAGGGTCAGTGACAGATAAACGTGCAGATGTATTCTTAGACTATATAGAAGACGCAAGACGTGTACGTCAAAGTGTGATGGAGATGTTATTGCTTACAAACGAGAAAACGTACTATAGCTATCGTATGGATAATTTGATTGTAAGTTATTTAATACAAGCTTATTTATTAAAATATAGCAAAATAACATCAGAATTTGTTGATAAAGTAACGCATTATATTAATGATATGCAACATACCAATTATTCTGGAGATGCTTTGTTCAGAATTATACAAGCAGTAGAACAAGGCGCTACGAATTGGACACATGACACTTATGAAAAGTGGCGTCAAACGCTTGTCAATGTAGGAATAGGCAGACCAGGATATTTCCGCTTTAAAGCGCAAATAATGCCGAAAAAATTCGCTTTCAATAGTAAGCAAACTGTTAAGCGTATGCTTAAAAGATAAGTTAGCGTATTACACAAATGATGGTATGTGAATTTTATTTATGCTACATTAAGATTATAAAGTTTTGATAAAAATTAAGTTAAGGAGACAACACAAAATGAGAAGAGTAATTACTTATGGTACGTATGATTTACTACATTATGGCCATATAGAATTATTAAGAAGAGCTCGTGAAATGGGCGATTACTTAATTGTTGCGTTATCAACTGATGAATTCAATCAAATTAAGAATAAAAAATCATACTATGATTTTGAACAACGTAAAATGATGTTAGAATCAATTCGTTATGTAGATTTGGTAATTCCTGAAAATGGCTGGGGTCAAAAAGAAATCGACGTAGACCGTTATGACGTAGATGTCTTCGTAATGGGACACGACTGGGAAGGCGAATTTGATTTCTTAAAAGACAAATGTGAAGTTGTTTACTTGAAACGTACTGAAGGCATTTCAACAACTAAAATTAAACAAGAACTTTACGGTAAAGACGCTAAATAAAATTGTTTTAAAATTTTAAATAGCATGATACTAAAAGGCACGTCATGATTGCTAGTGAAGCTAAGCAAATTGTGACGTGCCTTTAATATTATGATTTACGCTTAAATAATTTATGAATAATGTAATAGATGATAAGGATTAAGCAAATAGAGCATAGTGCTAGTGATATGAAAGTCATAATAGGATGTTCTTTCCAAGTGCTTTTTGCTAAAGTATCAGCTTGATGAACTACTGGACGTGTTACTTTGACACTAGGTGGTCCATCATTTTTAATTAAGAAATGACGATTATATTGCACGTGAACGTTGCCATGTTTAATAACAAATTGATAGTCTTTTCTAGCTATATTTTTGGGCATAACATCATATAAATTTTTAGTAACGTAGTATTTTTTACCATTTATTTTATGAATGCCTGATGATAACACTTTTTTATATTCATATTGATTAAATGATCGGTTCATCATAGCATTTCCCATCATGTTACGTTGCATTTCACCACCCAAGTTTTTATAGTCTCCTGCACCCATAATCACTTGGTTAATACGTAATTCACCACGCTTAGTGGTAATCGTATGATTATAATCGGCAATATCGCTTGATCCAGTTTTTAATCCGTCAGTTCCTTGTAAACTCATTTTAGCCCCTTCTAATGAGTGATTGAACGTGTAATAAGTAACACCGTGCTGTGTAGGTGCCAATTGTTTTGTGAAATATAAGATCTTAGGGGTTTCTTTGATGACATGCTGATCAAGTATAGCAAAATCTCTAGCTGATGATACATTATTATCTTTGTCTTTATATTTTGATGGTGCAAAATCTTTGAGTTGTGCATTTTCAGCACCAGTTGGATTTACGAAATATGTATCTTTCATTCCTAATGCTTTGGCTTTCTTATTCATGAGATCAGTAAAGTCGTTGACATTACCAGATACTTTGTCAGCTAAAATTAATGCAGCTGCATTACTAGAGTTAGAAACAGTAATTTGAAGTAACTCTTTTATGGTGTATGTTTCACCAGGATATAATTTGGTGTTACTTAATTCTGGTAAAGTTGACATTCGGTAATGTGAGTGCGTAATATGTATTTTGTCATTTAGACTAATTTTTCCGTTTTTGACTGCTTCAAGTGTAAGATACATCGTCATTAGTTTAGTCATGGAAGCGGGGTACCACTTTTTATGTGATTGATAATCATACAGTATTTGACCTGATTGTGTCACATTAATGCTTCCTTCTGGTTGGTAGGCATCTGATACGTCAGAATAACCAGACTCACGAGCAATTTCTGTAGGTGTAGGTTCATTATCTGCAGCTTGTGTTATAGGTGTTATAATTGTAGCGATTAATAGTGTCATTAATGTTAGTGTAATAATGCGTTTCATACGTTTCTTTCCTTTTTCTAAATGATAACTAAGGTATTTTAACACAGAGAAATATTGATATAAATATTTTTAAGAAAAGTTTTTATATGGGAATTTGAATTATTGTGTATTTTAAATGAATATAAAAAAGAGGGCTAGTTTATGAAAGGACAAAATCCATTATTTTTCTTATTTAAGCGTTTAACTTGGCCATATGGATTAATAGTTGCAGCTATCATTATTTCGTCACTAGGAAGTATTAGTGGATTATTAATTCCATTGTTTACCGGCCGATTGGTAGATAAATTCTCTACCAGTAATATTAATTGGAATATTGTCATTCTATTTGCGGGTATATTTATTGCTAATGCTTTACTAAGTGGTATAGGCATATACTTACTCAGCAAAATCGGCGAAAAAATGATTTATGATATCCGTTCTATACTATGGGAACATATTATTAAATTGAAAATGCCATTTTTCGATAAAAATGAAAGTGGTCAATTAATGAGTCGTTTAACGGATGATACCAAAGTAATTAATGAGTTTATATCCCAAAAGTTACCACAACTCTTGCCAGCGGTTATTACATTAGTTGGTTCTATTGTAATGTTATTCATTATGGATTGGCAGATGACGTTGCTCACTTTTATCGCGATTCCAATTTTTATGGCAATTATGATTCCATTAGGACGAAAAATGCAAAAGATTTCGATCAATACACAGTCTGAAATCGCCAACTTTAGTGGGTTATTAGGTCGTGTGTTGACAGAAATGCGTCTCGTAAAAGTATCTAATACTGAGCGACAGGAATTAAATAATGCGCATAGTAATTTACGTGAAATTTATAATTTAGGACTAAGACAGGCCAAAATTACGGCAGTTATTCAACCTATTTCAAGCGTTATTATGTTATTGATGATTGCTGTGATTTTAGGATTCGGAGCTATTAGAATTGCTACTGGCGCAATTACAGCTGGTGCATTGATTGCGATGATTTTTTATGTCATGCAACTTTCAATGCCATTAATGAATTTATCAACACTTGTGACGGACTATAAAAAAGCAGTTGGTGCAAGTAGTAGAATCTATGAAATTATGCAAGAACCAGTTGAACCTATGGAAGATTTACAACCAATTGATAATGTTAAAGTTACAGATGGAGAACTTATATTTGAAAATGTAAACTTTAAATATGATGTAAAATCTATACTTAAAGATGTATCTTTCCGTATTCCACAAGGTGAAGTGAGTGCTTTTGTTGGACCATCTGGATCAGGTAAAAGTACCATTTTCAACTTAATTGAGCGTATGTATGAAATCGAAGCGGGAGATATCAAATATGGTCCGCAAAGTATTTATGATATCCCAATAACCAATTGGAGAAACAAAATTGGTTATGTGATGCAATCCAACTCAATGATGAATGGTACGATTCGAGATAATATTCTATATGGCATCAATCGTGAAGTGTCAGATGAAGAACTGATTAAATATGCCAAACTTGCCAATTGTCATGACTTTATTATGCAATTTGATGATGGTTACGACACACTTGTAGGTGAACGTGGCTTGAAATTGTCTGGTGGTCAACGTCAACGTCTTGATATAGCACGTAGCTTTGTTAAAAATCCTGATATTTTATTATTAGATGAAGCGACAGCTAATTTAGATAGTGAAAGTGAACAAAAGATACAAGAAGCTTTAGAAGTGCTAATGGAAGGTCGAACTACCATCGTAATTGCACATCGACTATCAACGATTAAAAAAGCCGGACAAATTATCTTCTTAGATCAAGGGCAAGTGACAGGCGAAGGTACACACGCTGAATTAATGGCTAATCATGATAAATATCATCAATTTGTTAAAACACAAAATTTAACAGAATAATATAAATAAACTTAGAGGTTGAGCTGACATCTTAAAAAACCTTCAAAGTAAACGCTGAAATAGTGGAACTTTGAAGGTTTTTTCATACTTAAAAGACCTATGGTAATAGAAAGTAGTCATTATTTAATGTGTAATGGGGTAATAAATAATATATTTCAATATTTGATAGACTCACTACAACGCAATTGCAATAACAATCGTTTATCGTTATATTTTAACAATTAATGTAAATGGTTATGCTTTGAGTTCGCACCATTAATATGAAATAATCATGTCTAAGTTCGAAGTGTATGCATGTTTTGGAAATTGAAAGACCCCATAAGATAAAAATAAAACGGAGGGAAAAACTTTGCTATATACAATAACGTCAACGTTGCCTCCAACACATGGTGGAAGAACAAAAGCACTACTCAATAGAATTAAATTTTTAGAAGAAAATTTACAACAACAGTCTACAATTTTAACGACGAATTATAATGCTAATTATAAAAATATTTATAGAATTTTTAGAGAAAAGGGTCTTATTACAAATAGTACAATGTTAGAGAATATTTACGATTGGTTAGCAAATCATAGATTATTGGAAGAACCGGTTGAACCAAAGTTATTTGGTAATTTGCCAATTAAGACTAAAGTTAAAGTTTCTGGGCTGAAAGCGAAAAAAGATGGTGACGATGTAAAATATTTTGACGGTAAAGACTATGTTATGTTTCGAAAATTTTATAAAGATAGAAAAATTATGAAATATGAAGATAGTATAGATCCGCATACCAATACGGTAAAACAGCGTAAAGAGTACACATTAAATGGTAGGTTACACAAAGTGAATCACTTTGATAATGTATCAACATTCAAAATCAGTGAAGAATATTATGATATTGATGGTTATATGTATTTGAAAATAACCTATGATAACAATGAAGATAATAAATTAAACGAAATACAATATTATAAAGACGCAAATAACCCCATTATCTTTAAAAAAGAAAAAGCACTATTTAGATACTATTATAATCATGTTTTAAAAGATGGGAGTGTTGTGTTTAATGATGCACGATTACTTGATAGACCGCTTATAGAATGTGAGAATAATATTAAACGTATTTTGGTTTTTCACAGTAATCATTTGCAAAACAACAAAGTGAGAAGTTCTTATAAACTTGCACTTGATAATCATGAAAAAATTAATAAATACATTGTACTGACGCATTATCAAAAAGAAGATATCCTAGCACAGTTTCCAATTAGCGAAGATAAAATAGATGTTATTCCACATTTTCTAGAAATATCTAAACCTCAATCGCGAGAGGAAGTAAAAGATCAATTCTGTTTTATAGGTAGAATTACAGAAGAAAAACAAATTGATCATATTATACGTGCCTTTGATCTCTATTTAAAAAAAGGTTATACATCACAACTGTTAATCTATGGGAAAGATAAAGATGGCACTTTAGAAGAATTAAAACACTTAGTAACAACATTAAACCTTGAAGAAAAAGTGGTATTTAAAGGACATACGAATCAACCTGAAAAAGTCTTTCCAACAGTCATTGCATCATTACTTACAAGTAGATATGAAGGCTTTGCATTAAGTGTAATGGAGAGCATTGATAAAGGATGTCCAGTCGTTTCATATAATGTTCGATATGGACCGAGTGAACTGATTCGTGAAGGTGAAAATGGTATACTTGTGAATCAAGATGATATAGAAGGTTTTGCTAATGCAATGGAAATGGCTAGAAATATAGGGTTTAAAGATGTAAAATTAAGTGAAAAATTTGGTGTGAATGAAGCACTAAAAAATTATCAATCACTCATCAATGATGTAACCCAATAAAGTATAAATAGGAAAAATGGAGAGAAATATATTGAATAAATTATCAATTATCATTACATATTTTAATAGTGAAGAATATATTGATGAATGCATCAATAGTTTAAAAAGTCAAAGAAATCAAGACTTTGACATTATTATTGTTGATGACGGCTCAACAGATCGATCAACTGAAATTTTAAAAGAAGCATTGAAATCATATGATAAAGAAGTGCATTTCATTCAATTAGAAGAAAACACAGGGCATGCACATGCTAGAAACGTGGCTTTAGAGCAAGCACAAGGAGAATATGTGATGTTTCTAGATGCTGATGATCAACTTGCTTCTTATGCTATAGATTTTTATCTTCGTCACATAGGAGGTTTCGACACATTAATTGCACCAATTCATAAATTTACCAGTGATCATCCACAATATGTAGATAAAGATAAAGTGCGTTTACAGTATCAATCTCATCGAACTAGACCTAATGCAATTTTAAGAAAAGAATCAGTATGTAATATTTTATTTAAAAATGTGATTATTAAAGCACATCATATTAAATTTAATGAGGATTTAAATATTTATGCAGATACGTCATTCGCACTTGAATATTTAAAATATGCTGAACGATTTGTAAGAATTATGAATTTCCCATTCTACTATCGTGGCGAGGTTTATGACCCATTTTATGGAAATACATTAACAGGTCAAGATTTTACGAATAAATTTGAAGATCACGTTAACAGCTTCTTTGATGCAATGGAACGAACAAATGACAAACAAGTTAAAAATTTCTTGATTAAAAGAATGAAAGAAGAAATCAAAAAAGGATTCGATCCATCAATAAGAGATATTAAATCACGTTATTTAACACTTGAAGATTCACTTGTGAAAATAGTTAAAGCACTTAAGTGGAATATTATTAAAGATGGTAAGGTATTATATAATCTTGAAGTGTTATTCCTAGCTATGAATGATGTTGAAAATGCTAAATATGTTAACAGTTTACGTAAGAAAACACGTTTAGTTAAAAATATCGTGAAAAATAGCAAAATGAAAGAGCGTTCAAGATATCAATTAACAGATAAAGAAGATGACGTTGATCCGAATACGATTGTTTTCGAAGCATTCGGCGGTAAAAATTATAGCGATAGTCCTAAATATATCTATGAATATATGCAAGAACACTATCCTCATTTGAATTATATTTGGGTATTTTCAAAACCTAACAACAATACGGTTCCAGGAAACGCAACTAAAGTCAAAAAAGGCTCTAGGGCTTATTATGAAGCTTATGCAAAAGCAAAATATTGGGTTTCAAATGCACGTTTGCCATTATATTTAAATAAAAAAGAAAATCAAATGTATATTCAAACATGGCATGGTACACCACTTAAACGTTTAGCTAATGATATGAAAGTAGTAAGAATGCCTGGCACGACAACTGCAAATTATAAAAAGAATTTCTATGCAGAAGCATCACGTTGGGATCACTTAGTATCACCAAATAGATATTCATCTAATATTTTTAAATCTGCTTTTTGGATGGATGAAGACCGTATTTGGGAAATCGGTTATCCACGAAATGATATTTTAGTTAACCGTCAAAACGATACTGAATATATTGAAGAAATAAGACGTGATTTAAATTTACCTGAAGGTAAAAAAGTCATTATGTACGCACCTACTTGGAGAGATGATGAATTTGTCAAAAAAGGCCAATATTTATTTGATTTAAGAATCAATCTCGCAAATCTTCAAAAAGAAATTGGAGACGACTATGTCATCTTACTTAGAATGCACTATCTAATTGCCAATGCCTTAGATTTAAAAGGCTTTGATGATTTTGCGATTGACGTATCTAATTATAATGACATTTCAGAACTTTACTTAATTTCTGATGCATTAATTACAGATTACTCATCAGTAATGTTTGATTTTGGAATTTTAAAACGTCCACAATTCTTCTTTGCTTATGATATTGAGAAGTACGATAAAGGACTTCGTGGTTTCTATATGGATTATATGAATGATCTTCCGGGTGAAATTATCACTGACGAGTTTAAATTAGCAGAAGAATTGAAAAATATAGATCAACACAAAGTTAAATATAAAGACAAAATTGATAAATTTTATAATGATTTTTGTTCAATTGAAAAAGGTGAATCATCTAAATTTATAGGTGATTATATCTATAATGATATTGAGAAAAATAAATAATTAAAGCTTATATTGGTTTTTAGCAATATTGCCCTTCACAGACGTTCGATCAATCGTGTTGTCTTCCGTGAGGGGCTTTTTTAATCGATAAAAAAGAGAAGAAGTTATAGACGAGTTTTGTGTAGTTAATTGGAGTGGACATCGTTGTTTAATATATATGAGGAGACCATTGATATATACATGTGAATTCTTCATTAATAAAGTAAAATGTTATTTTCGCGAACATTTTCACATGGTATAATTATTATTGTATTATTAACGGAACTTTAAAGAACAATATTGGGATAAAGTACGGTTCTGTTGAAATGTTTCTATACATAGTGAGTTTAAAATATTAAATCAGGTAGGTGTGTCATGTTTTTAGTGATAAACATCATTGGGTTACTTGTATTTTTGGGAATTGCAGTTTTATTTTCAAGAGATCGCAAAAATATCCAATGGAAATCTATTTTAATTCTTGTCGTCTTAAATGTCTTTTTAGCATGGTTCTTCGTTTATTTCCAAATTGGAAGATCAATTGTTGAAGGGTTAGCTTCTGCAATCGCTTGGGTTATCCAATCAGCACATACAGGAACAGGATTTGCATTTAATAGTTTTACAAGTGGTAAACAAATGGATATGGCAGTGAGTGCTCTATTCCCAATTTTACTTGTTGTACCATTGTTTGACATTTTAATGTATTTTAATATTTTACCTAAAATCATTGGCGGTATCGGTTGGGTACTTGCTAAGATTACACGTCAGCCTAAGTTTGAGTCATTTTTCGGGGTTGAAATGATGTTCTTAGGTAATACGGAAGCTTTAGCGGTTTCAAATGAACAATTAAAGCGTATGAATGAAATGCGTGTTTTAACAGTTGCAATGATGTCTATGAGTTCAATCTCAGGTGCCATTGTTGGTGCTTATGTTCAAATGATTCCTGGTGATCTAGTATTAACTGCTATACCGCTAAACATTATTAATGCGATTATTGTATCGTCTATCTTAAATCCAGTAAGTGTTGAAGAACAGGAAGACATAATCTACACAATTAATAATGGTGAAACAGCTGAACGTCAGCCGTTCTTCTCGTTCTTAGGAGATTCAGTATTAAATGCAGGTAAATTAGTACTTATTATCATTGCATTTGTTATCAGTTTTGTAGCATTGGCTGATTTAATCGACCGCTTTATTAATTTAATTACAGGTCTTGTCGGTGGTTGGATAGGAATGAAAGGCAGTTTCGGTTTAAATCAAATCTTAGGTGTCTTCATGTATCCATTTGCATTATTACTTGGTCTGCCATGGGGAGAAGCATGGATTGTCGCTCAACAAATGGCTAAGAAAATTGTCACAAATGAATTCGTAGTAATGGGTGAAATTACAAAAGCTGTTAATTCATATAGTCCACATAGAAGAGCGGTTATATCAACTTTCTTAGTATCATTTGCTAATTTCTCTACAATTGGAATGATTGTAGGTACACTTAAAGGTATAGTAGATAAAAAAACATCAGACTTTGTTTCTAAATACGTACCAATGATGCTTCTTGCAGGTATCTTAGTATCATTACTCACAGCAGCATTTGTAGGTTTGTTTGCTTGGTAATATTAGTTTAATAAGTGTTCAAAAGGCTATCATTAAAGCAAGAAATGCTTCAATGATAGCTTTTAATTTAAATAGATAAATGATAAAAACCAAGTATGAAGAGTGAGGAGACACTCTATATACTTGGTTTTTATGGGAAATGAATATTAATGTACTTGTAACGGTAAGGACTAGGTACTGTCACAGTACTTCGAGCAAAATTTGTTTTGTTACTATAAACAACACAAAGGAGATAACTTCTCTTATTAAGAAGTTATACACATTATATCAAAGTGACGCCTTTAAGTAAACAAAAAATTCAGAAAATTTTAATTTGTTCTTATTTCTGAAACAAATGTGTCTATTATAAAGGGATTAGTGCTAACTAATAGTAACTCAACATAGAAATAAAATGATATTGCGCTACGTATTTATATTTTATCAATTCTTAAAAATTTTAATGTACATTGTCGCTTTACAAGATAATGTGCTACTATTTTTTATGATACTACTAAAAAGGGGTTGGTATATGTGAATAAGAACATTAAAGACTTACTTTTAGTTATACTAGGCTCTTTCATCTTTTCAGCTGGAGTAAATACATTTATTATTTCAGGCAATCTAGGGGAAGGTGGGGTAACTGGAATCGCTATCGTATTATTCTATGCATTTCATATTTCACCAGCGATTACAAACTTTGTAGCAAATGCAGTTTTGATCATTGTTGGTTTTAAATTTTTAAGTAAGAAAAGTTCAATTCTAACAATCGTTGCTACAGTCCTTATTTCAGTGTTTTTAAGTTTAACGGCGTCTTGGCATGTAGAAACTGGAAATGTAATGATCAATGCGATATTCGGTGGCGCATCTGTAGGACTAGGTATAGGTGTGATTGTGTTGGCAGGTGGTACAACTGCGGGCACAACGATTTTAGCTCGACTTGCTAATAAGTATTTAGAAGTCAGTACGGCATATGCCTTACTATTCTTCGATTTGATTGTTGTACTTATTTCATTAACCGTATTACCAATACAAAAAGCTTTAGTGACTGTAATCTCACTCTATATTGGTACAAAAGTAATGGAATATGTGATTGAAGGATTGAACACTAAAAAAGCGATGACAATCATTTCTAATAAACCAGACGAAGTAGCTAAAGCGATTGATGAACAAGTCGGTCGAGGTCTTACAGTTTTGGATGGTCATGGCTATTATAGTCGCGAGAAAAAAGATGTGCTATACGTTGTAGTCGCTAAAACACAAGTTTCTCGTGCGAAGCGAGTTATTCGTAAAATTGATAATCAAGCCTTTTTAGTTGTGCATGATGTTCGTGATGTCTATGGTAATGGCTTTTTATTAGATGAATAATTATTTCGTGATAATGAAGTGAGATTAGTTATTATGTAATATTGTGATGGTAATCAAAGCTATCATCTATATACATAATTGCTAATCTCTTTTTTATTTTAAAATAGTCAGCTATTTACATAAGTGTTATAATACGACTATTGACTATGATAATTATTATCAATTATATATAAAAATTCGTGATTAATATAAAACATTACAGTTATACTGATTTATTTTCATGAAAGTAGGGAAAACATGAATCGTTTAAAAGCTCAAGAAGTTGAAATTGGATATGGGGATCATACAATAATCAATAATTTAGATGTCGAAATTCCAGATGGCAAAGTGACTTCAATCATTGGCCCTAATGGTTGTGGCAAATCTACGTTATTAAAAGCATTATCTCGCTTGTTAAGTATTAAAAATGGCGAGATTCAGTTAGATGGGGAGAACATTCATACTCAATCTACAAAAGAAATTGCTAAAAAAATTGCTATACTACCACAAACACCGGAAGTGGCAGATGGTCTTACAGTGGGTGAACTAGTGTCTTACGGTCGCTTTCCACATCAAAAAGGTTTCGGACGCTTATCTGCTGAAGATAAAAAAGAAATTGATTGGGCGCTAAGTGTTACTGGAACTTCTGAATTTAGACACCGTTCAATCAATGATTTGAGTGGTGGACAACGTCAACGTGTTTGGATTGCTATGGCACTTGCTCAAAAAACAGATATTATTTTCCTAGATGAACCTACAACATATTTAGATATTTCTCACCAATTAGAAATATTAGAATTAGTGCAACAATTAAATAAAGAGCAAGGTTGTACAATCATTATGGTGTTACACGATATTAACCAGGCAATTCGTTTTTCTGACCATCTTATTGCAATGAAAAAGGGAGAAATTGTTGCGTGTGGTGCTACAGAAGATGTTCTAACGAAAGAAATCTTAGAAAAAGTATTCAATATTGATGTCGTACTTAGTACAGATCCAAGAACAGGTAAGCCACTATTAGTAACTTACGATTTATTCCAACGTAATTATTCATAATGAAAGACAAAATGAGAAAAGGAATTTTAAGATGATGGGGAATGAGAAAAGATTTAATATCGGATTTATAGGCTATCTTATTTTAGTCTTCGTGTTGCTAATAGGTGCCCTGTTAGTATCTATTTTAATAGGTGAAGCAAAAATTAATTTTTCTACTATTATGGATGCTATTTTTCATTACAATCCAAAAAATCAACAGCATAATATTATTAGTGAGATTCGTATACCACGAGACTTAGGAGCTATATTGGTAGGTATGGCTTTGTCGGTCGCTGGTGCAGTGATTCAAGGTGTAACTAAAAATGGGCTTGCTGATCCAAGTTTAATTGGATTAAACTCTGGTGCTTCATTTGCTTTAGCATTAACATTTGGATTCTTTCCAGCTGCGCCATTCTTAATGTTAATGCTTGCCGGTTTTTTAGGTGCAATGTTAGGTGGTTTCATTGTTCTAACAATTGGACGATCAAGACGTGACGGCTTCAACCCAATGAGAATTATTTTAGCAGGTGCTGCAGTAAGTGCCTTGTTAACAGCATTAAGTCAAGGTATTGCGTTAACATTTAAATTAAACCAATCGCTTACTTTTTGGAGCGCTGGTGGTGTTTCTGGAACAACTTGGACTCAACTTATGTGGAGTGGGCCTGTCATTATTATCGCCATTATTATCATTATTGCTATGAGTAAGCAATTAACGATATTAAACTTGGGCGAAACACTGGCGAAAGGATTGGGTCAGAATATTACATTGATTCGTGGGATTAGTTTACTTTTAACCATGATTTTAGCTGGTGTAGCTGTATCAATGGTTGGACAAATCGCGTTTGTCGGACTCATGGTGCCACATATTGTGAGATTTTTAGTAGGTACAGATTATGCCAAAGTATTACCGCTGACAGCTTTATCTGGTGGTTTGTTAATGATCGTAGCTGATACGATTGCACGTATGTTAGGCGAAGCACCTGTTGGCGCTATTATTTCATTTATTGGCGTACCTTACTTTTTATATTTAGTTAAAAGAGGAGGGCGCACAATATGATACACCCTAAATTAAGACGCAAACAAATCATCACATTGATTACCTTTGCGATACTATTATTGGCTGCATGTACGTGGAGTGTGTCTTCAGGAGAATATAAAATTCCGGTTGGACGCTTCTTTAAAACGTTAGTTGGTCAAGGTGAGTATTACGACCAATTAATCTTAGTACAATTTAGATTTCCTCGCATGCTTATTACTATTTTAGCAGGTGCAGCGTTGAGTCTAAGTGGCGCTATTATTCAAAGTGTCACTAAAAACCCAATTGCAGAGCCAGGTATTTTAGGCATTAATGCTGGTGGTGGCTTTGCGATTGCATTATTTATCTCAATAGGTCAAATTGATCCAGATAATTTTGTTTATGTTTTACCAATCATTAGTGTGATTGGGGGCATTGCCACAGCGATTATTATTTTCGGATTTAGTATGAACAAACGCGATGGCATTACACCAGCAAGTATGGTGTTAATTGGTGTCGGTGTGCAAACAGCATTATACGGTGGTTCGATTACGTTAATGTCTAAATTTGATGATGACCAATCGGAATTTATCGCAAATTGGTTTGCTGGAAATATATGGGGTGATGATTGGACATTTGTCATTGCGACCCTGCCATGGATTATCGTTATTGTACCTTTCTTAATATACAAATCGAATGTGTTAAACCTAATCAATACACATGAACATATCGCGAAAGGGCTTGGCGTTAGATTAGAACGTGAACGCATTATTTTATTTTTCGTTGCGGTAATCCTTTCTTCCATCGCCGTAGCCGTAGCTGGTTCAATCGCCTTTATCGGCTTAATGGGTCCTCATATTGCGAAATCAATCGTGGGACCAAGACATCAACTCTTTTTACCAATTTCTATACTGGTAGGATCTTTCTTATTAGTATTTGCAGATACACTTGGTAAAATCATACTTGAGCCAACAGGCGTACCAGCTGGTATTGTCGTTGCCATCATTGGAGCACCTTACTTCATTTATTTAATGTACAAATCTAAGAGTATTTAAAGTGATACGAGAGTGAGATAGAATTTCTTTTTTATGAATTTCTATCTTGCTCTTTTTTCATTTTGGAAAATAAAATTTCAAACTACTACGAGACATTTTGAGATTTTTATGAATAAGTAATGACATATGGCAATAATGAACATAAAATGTTAGCGCATACATACGCCATAATTTATAATGTACATGATAGATAAAGGAGGGACAATTTCATGAAAAAGTTAATTAAGCAAAAAGAGCATTTTCTTCGAGATATGTTGGATGGACTTAAAATAGCACAAAATAATATTGAAATTGTTGCAGATACAGTTGTAGTACGTAGTAATCAAAAAACACATGGCGTCGCGATTGTTTCAGGTGGTGGAAGCGGTCATGAGCCAGCACATGCTGGGTATGTTGCAGAAGGTATGTTAGATGCTGCTGTATGTGGTGAAGTATTTACATCTCCAACACCAGACAAGATACTAGAAGCGATTAAAGCAGTTAACACTGGAGATGGCGTGTTACTCGTTGTTAAAAATTATGCCGGTGATGTAATGAACTTCGAAATGGCACAGGAAATGGCTGAAATGGAAGATATTATGGTTGAGATGGTTATTATTAAAGATGATATTTCTGTGACCGATGAAACACAACGCCGTGGTGTTGCAGGCACCGTTTTAGTTCATAAATATGCTGGTTATTTAGCGGAACAAGGTCATTCTCTACAAGATATCAAAGAAAAAGTTGAAACATTAATACCTCAAATTAAGAGTATTGGTATGGCCTTAACGCCACCATTGGTTCCGACTACCGGTCAATATGGCTTTGATATCAGCGATGATGACATTGAAATTGGAATAGGTATCCATGGTGAAAAAGGTATTGAACGTATTCCTTATGAGACTGTGGATAATGTAGTCGAACGGTTATTAACTCGATTGCTTAAAGAAGTTAATGACGATGAAGTCATTGTTATGATAAATGGCATGGGAGGAACGCCGTTATCCGAATTAAACATCGTTACTAAATATTGTTCGCTATTTTTATCTGAGCAACAACGACAAGTGAAACAATGGTTTGTTGGCGATTTTATGACATCATTAGATATGCAAGGATTTTCAATTACGCTTCTACCATATGGTCAGGAATTAAGCGAAGCATTAGAAGCGCCTACTACATCTCGTTATTTTTAAAATAAATATATAAGTTTGAGGTGATTTTCATGAATGTTAAGGAAATGAAAGAACGCTTATTAAATCTTGAAACTACATTTTCAGAAAAAGAAACGTTATTAACTGATTTAGACAGAGCTATTGGTGATGGAGATCACGGTGTGAACATGTTGCGTGGATTTAAAAGTTTACCAGATAAAATTGACGACAGTGACATGCAATCATTATTTAAATCGACAGGTATGGCATTAATGTCAAATATTGGAGGGGCCTCTGGTCCTTTATATGGTTTTAGTTTTGTGAAAATGGCAACTGTAGTTAATGATGAAATTGATCGAGAAAACGTAAAAGTGATGGTAGAGACCTTTGCGAATGCAATTGCACAACGAGGTAAAGTCCAACGTGATGAAAAGACAATGTTTGATGTTGTAGATAGAGTAAGAGAAGCACTTGAAAATGGTGACAGTGTTTCCTATGATACGTTACAACAATTTGCAGACGAGACAAAAGATATCGAAGCAACCAAAGGACGTGCAGCATACTTTAAAGAAGACTCAATCGGCTATATAGATCCTGGCGCGCAAAGTATGGTATATATCCTTAATGCACTGATTGGAGATGAATATAAATGACATCCATTGTAGTGATTAGTCATAGTAAAGAAATTGCAGATGGAACTAAAGCGCTACTCAGTCAAATGGCTAATAATGTGAATGTGATAGCGTATGGTGGCGTTAATGGCGACATTGGTACATCATTTGATGAAATTCAAAAAATTATTAATAATCTAGAAGAAGACGCATTATGTTTTTATGATCTAGGGTCTTCTGAAATGAACATTGACTTAGCTTTAGATATGTATGACGGTCCTTACAATGTGACAAAACTCAATGCACCGATTGTAGAAGGTAGTTTTACGGCGGCTGTTAAATTATCCGTTGGAGGATCGATAGAAGACGCAGTAAAAGAAGTTGAAAAAAGTTCATATAACTCCGCAGCATTTGATTAAAAATTAATACATTACCAATGACTTAGAGATAGTTGAAATAAATTTTATAATAGTGTTATTTAAAAAATGAAAATCGAAAATGATTGTGATAAAATAGTATTATTGTAAAATAGCTGGAGAGTAGGTGGGCATTGTCATGCATGAAAGCATCAAGGAATACGTATTAAGTGGCGAATTTGAACAAGTGAGACAAATAATGGCCCAAGCAGACTTTTTGGATTTTGAAGAAGCCTACATTTCATGTGCACATGAACATGAAAGCATGATGTTTTATACTTGTATTCTAGACATGATTAAATTTGAAGAAACAGCAGAGTTACATGATTTAGCATTTCTCTTACTTGTTTATCCTTTAAGTGAAGTCGAAGGCGCACTTGATTCTGCATATTATCACGCACAAGCGTCGATTCAATTAACAAATGGTAAAGAAATAAAGAGCTTATTGCAAATGTTATTATTACATGCAATTCCAGAGCCAGTTATTACAGACTCAGAAGCATTTAAAGTTGCTAAGCAAATTTTAAAATTAGATCCAAGTAACCATGTGGCGAGAAATGCACTTAAAGAAACGGCGAAACGCATGGATAACGTTGTCGTAGATATTAATGAACTTCAACAATATGGTAATTCGAATTAATACCATCGCCATATTTCAAATCAAACTATAAAAATCGTTGGACTTAATTACATTTGTAATAAATTGTTCATGCTATTCAAATTACAAAGCGAGAGAGACATTCATGATGATGATGAATGTCTCTCTCGCTCTTATTTTTATATCCTCTTAGTTACTTATTTATGAAAAAATGATAAATTTAATTATTTTTTTAATTTCCTTCAATCTTTTGTAACCATATTTAGCATAGTCTTTACAGGCGATATCTATTGTGCCGCAACCGTTATGCACTATTGCATAATAATTCTAGTACGTTATAATGCACAATGTGTCAAATTTAAGGAGGTTAATTTTTCACATGGGATTAAATAGAGAGGCTATAAAAATTGGTTTCGCCTATGTCGGCATTGTAGTCGGTGCCGGATTCTCAACTGGACAAGAAGTAATGCAATTCTTTACACCGTATGGACTGTGGTCATACATTGGTGTTTTAATTTCGGGGTTGATTCTCGGCTTTATTGGACGCCAAGTAGCTAAAATTGGTACGGCTTTTGAAGCTACGAATCATGAATCGACATTGCAATACTTATTTGGAGAGAAATTTAGTAAAATTTTCGACTATATACTTGTATTCTTTTTATTTGGTATAGCAGTAACAATGATAGCCGGTTCAGGTTCTACCTTCCAGGAAAGCTTTGGCATTCCTACTTGGTTAGGTGCCCTAATTATGACGGTTGTTATCTATTTAACATTACTATTAGACTTCAATAAAATTGTGAGCGCACTGGGTATCGTTACACCATTCTTAATTATTATGGTAATTCTTATTGCCGTTTATTACTTATTTGCCGGTAGTGTTCCGATTAGTGAAGTTAATAGTACTGTAGATAAAACAAGTGTGTTCTGGGGTATTGTTAGAGGATTAATGTATGGTGGCCTTGCATTTGCAGTTGGATTTAGTACCGTTGTTGCCATTGGGGGCGATGCATCTAAACGTAAAATTTCAGGTGCTGGCGCGATGTTTGGTGGCGTGATTTATACTATATTATTAGCGCTAATCAACTTCGCATTGCAATCAGAGTATCCGAAGATCAAACATGTTGAAATTCCAACATTGACATTAGCAAATGCTATTCACCCTTGGATTGGTCTTATATTAACAATTATAATGTTAGCTGTAATGTACAATACGATCTTAGGATTATGCTATTCATTTGCTGCACGTTTTACAGAACCATATAGTAAGAAATATCATATTTTCATTATTATAATGATGATTGCGGCATTTATTTTAAGCTTTGTTGGTTTCGCAGATTTAATCAACTTCCTATATAACATTATGGGTGTTGTTGGTTTGTTTATTGTAGTAGCAGTGCTTATTAAATACTACCTACGTAAGCAAGATAATAAAGACCATATTGCTTAAACAATAAATAGCTAGACTTTACAATTTAATTTGAATGTTTTAATCTTAAAAGCAATTCGTAATGGTAATACGGGTTGCTTTTCATTATTTGAAAAGGGAAAAACCATACCTCCTATAATCAATTGAAAGGATTGCAAGGAATGAATACTCAGAAGAAATGGGCCATTATCACGGGTGTAATAATAATTATTGTGAGTGCTTTGGTTGCGTGGGGGTTGTATCATCACCAACAAGAAGAACGAAAACATAAACAACAACGTGAAAAAGTACAAATCAATAACCCTAATGTGAAGTTATTCCAAAATATTACATATAATAAGCGTATTCCTGGGAGTCAGTTAGATGTTATGATGCCGGATGATGTCGACAAAAATACAAAATTACCTGTTATTTTCTGGATGCATGGTGGAGGTTACGTAGCTGGTGATAAGCAATATAAAAATCCATTACTTTCTCAAATCGTTGAGCAAGGATACGTGGTAGTGAACGTTAACTATGCATTAGCACCTAACTATAAGTATCCCACACCTTTAGTTCAACTAGATGATGCCGTGCAATTCATAAAGCATAATAAAGAACGTTTTCCAATTGATTTAGATCAAGTCGTCATCGGTGGAGATTCAGCAGGGGCACAATTAACAAGTCAATATGTGGCGATGCAAACGAATAGTGATTTACGTCATGAAATGAATTTCGAACAACAATTCACGCCTTCACAACTTAAAGGCGCTATATTTTTCGGTGGCTTTTATGATATGAAGACAGTGAGAGCTACTGAATTTCCAAGAATTCAAATGTTCATGCACAGTTATACCGGCACAACGCATTGGGAAACGGATTTTAAAAATATTTCTCAAATGTCAACCATTAACCAAGTAACCAAAAACTATCCTGCTACCTACTTATCTGTAGGAGATGCTGATCCTTTTTATAGTCAAAATAAAGCGTTCTATCAGAAACTTAAAGAAGAAAACGTGCCTGTAAGTACATTATTCTATAATGGTTCACATCATCTTCATCATCAGTATCAATTTCATTTAGAGAAACCAGAATCTAAAGAGAATTTAAAACGTGTATTAGCGTTTCTAAGTAGAAATACTTCATCATCAGGTGTAGAACAAAATCAACAATCGCCTTTTGATGGTTCTATAAGTTCGGATAGTAGCTTTTCATTATCTCCATATTAAAACGAAATGAGACGTGTACTTGTGCTTGATCGTATTAACAGAATCAATTAAACAATATAGAAAAAGGAGGCTGGGACAGGTGTTGTCTCAGCCTCCAAGTATATTAGTATTAAATAACTTGAATAATTAATTTTAAAAGAATTTGTTTAGTAAATATATATTTTTTGAAAATAAATCCTTAGTATTGTCTTAAACATCTCAGTAAGTAGTTTAATATTATGATGACTGGAGTATAATAAAAGAGATGACAAAATAATATTATAGAAGTAATTTGGCCATGACATATTTATTATAATATTGACCATTGATGAATAATTTATCTTTTAATTCACCTTCAATGTTGAAACCAGCACTTTTAAATAATTCGATGGCGCGGTCATTTTCTGGAACAACAGAAGCTTCGATACGTCTAATTTCGTGATTGATAGACCAAGCTTCAGCAGTATTAACTAAAGCCATGCCTATGCCATGTTTTTGATAAAGCTGTCTAACACCTATAGTAATAATCGCTTCATGACGTTTGCGTTCATAATCTTCAGTTTGAATAAATGCGTAACCAACTAATTGGTCGTCTTGTTCTGCAACGTAAACCGTGTTTCTTGGGGAAGTAATGATGCGTTCTAAATAGTCACTGACACTTGAAATACTTGGTGTATATTCCCCAGGATTATAAAGTGTATAGTCTGATTCGTCGTAAATTTTGCTTAAAAGTTTAATAAAGTCTTCAACGTCTTTTATACTAATTTCACGAATAATATGGGCCATGCGGCTTCCTCCCGAATTTATAAGCTATTGTGTCTTACATGGTATTATAGCAATAAAATATAAATAAACATAAAATATAAATTTTTAAATTAAAGGGGTAATCTTAAAAATGAAACCTAATGTGCTCTTAGCTGGTGGTAGTGGTTATATTGGGAAATATATCAGCAATGTAATTGAAGAGGATGTTAACTTATATGCTTTGTCTAAATATCCGAATACGAAGAAAGAAAATAATGATCGTATTATATGGTTGAAAAGAGATATTTATAATTATGAAGATGTTGTGATGGCGATGCAAGATATGAATATTGCTGTCTTTTATTTAGACCCTAATAAAAACTCAGCGAAATTAACTCAGGCCACAGCAAGAGATTTGAATTTAATCGCTGCAGACAATTTTGCGAGAGCAGCTGCGAAACAAGGGTTATCTAAAATTGTTTATGTCAGTGGTAGTCGGTTTGATAGTGAGACCATTCAACGATTGGAAAATTATGGTGTGCCTGTCGAAGTAACGAATACACATATTAAAAGACCACATATTAATGCTGAACTACAAGTTTCTAAGTATGACGATGTTCGAACTGCCCTTAAAATGATATTACCTAGAAAATGGACACTAACTTATTTAGTGGATTATTTTATGAAATGGATAAATGATACACGTGGTACATTTATGCATACGTTTCAAGAAGGTGATACTTATAGCGTCTATGTTCGGAGCAAACATAAACCACTCTTAGTGTTGAAAAAGGTTGAAGATGATAATGGGCTCATTACATTACATTTAGTGGCTGGTTCAATGTTAAAATCTAATGCAAAGAAAGAGGGCAAATTGGAGTTTCGTCAAATCAAAGGTACGCGCTTAGTTATCGTACATTTGTATGATTACATTCCAAGATTATTCTGGCCTATTTATTATTTTATTCAAGCGCCACTTCAAGGGCTTATCATGCGAGGTTTTGAAATTGACTGCCGTATTAAGCATTTTAATGGCAGAGTTCAATCAGGGGAAAAAATGAAATATACAAAATAATAGGTGGTATAGCGATGCAAGTATTATTAGTAGAAGATGATCAAACATTATTCCAAGAATTAAAGAAAGAATTAGAGCATTGGGACTTTTTTGTTACTGGTATAGATGATTTCAGTGCTGTAATGGAAATATACGAAGAAGCAAATCCAGAAATTGTAATTATGGATGTACAATTGCCTAAATATGACGGATTTTATTGGTGTCATAAAATCAGACAAATTTCTAATGTACCTATTTTATTTCTATCTTCACGTGATAACCCTATGGATCAGGTTATGAGTATGGAGTTAGGTGCAGATGACTATATGCAAAAGCCATTCCATACTAATGTATTAATTGCTAAACTACAGGCCATTTATCGTCGCGTTTATGAATTTGGGGCTGAAGAAAAGCGTACACTTAACTGGCAAGATACAATTGTGGATTTGTCAAAAGATAGTATTCAAAAAGGTGACAACGTCATATATTTATCTAAAACAGAAATGATTATTTTAGAAATGCTAATTCAAAAACAAAATCAAATTGTAACGAGAGATACATTAATTACTGCGTTATGGGATGACGAAGCATTTGTGAGCGATAATACGTTAACAGTTAACGTTAATCGTTTACGTAAGAAACTGTCTGACATCGATATGGACACGGAAATAGAAACAAAAGTAGGTAAAGGTTACATGGCACATGAGTAATTTGAAATGGTTTTGGTTATTTCTTAAAACACGAAGTAATTGGATTTTTTGGATTGTATTCTTGCATTTGATTTTATTAGGTATGGCTTATATTGACTATGATATTTCAATCGAAAGTGTAAGTTATATTGTTATGTTAAATTTAGGTCTTACGGCTATGTTTCTTATTTTTACTTTTTTAAAAGAAGTAAAACTTTATCAACACTTATATAATAATAAAGAAATTGAAGAAATTAAGCATAAAGAATTAGCAGAAGACCCCTTTCAACGTGAAATGGTTAACTATTTGTATCGTAAATTAACAAATCAGAAAGAACGTGTAGTTGAGCAACAATTACACATTCAAGCATCTGAGCAGTCATTAACAGAGTTTGTGCACGATATTAAAACACCTGTTACAGCAATGAAACTATTAATTGATCAAGAAGAAGATGTTGATCGTAAAAAAGCACAACTTTATGAGTGGTCTCGTATAAATGAATTATTAGACAAACAACTTTACTTAACACGTTTAGAATCTAAAAACCGTGATATGTATTTTGAAAAAACACCACTTAAACGCATTGTTATAGAAGAAATTCAATTAACGCGACATATTAGCCAAGCAAAAGGGATTGGTTATGATTTAGATTTTGATGATCATTTGAATGTGTATACTGATGTGAAATGGTGTCGTATGATGATTCGACAAATTTTGTCGAATTCGTTGAAATACTCACAGGGTCAAGATATTGTTATTCGTTCTTTTGAACGTGATGGTCACGTGGCATTAGAAATCAAAGATTTTGGAAGAGGGATTAGTAAAAAAGATTTGCCACGTATATTTGAGCGAGGCTTCACTTCAACGGCTAATCGTAATGAGACAACATCCTCAGGTATTGGTTTGTATCTAGTATATAGTGTCAAAGAACAGTTAGGTATTGAGGTAGAGGTTGATTCAACGGTTGGTGAGGGTACAACGTTTGTATTAACATTACCAAAACAAAATGAAGTTACTTCACGCTTGTCATAAGTGACAACACTGTCATTTAAAATTAGCAATTTGTTATCAAAACTTCATTTTTTAATAATAAATAACCTATATAATGAAACAGACCAAAAGCGTAATATTCAATATTAAAGTTGAATCATAGATTTATGAAGTAATGAGGTGAGTAAGCAACGTGGCAATTTTACAAGCGAAACAAATAGCCAAAACATATGGTAGTCAACAAACTGAACAAGAAGTATTAAAGAATATCGACCTATCTATTGAAGCAGGAGAGTTTGTTTCTATCATGGGGCCTTCAGGGTCAGGCAAGACAACGTTGTTAAATGTACTAAGTTCAATCGACTATTTGACGCATGGATCGATTATTTTAGGAGATCAACAGTTAGAGAAGTTATCAAATAAAGCATTGTCCGAAATAAGAAAAAAAGAAATTGGTTTTATTTTTCAAGAATATAATTTATTGCATACTTTGACAGTTAAAGAAAACATTATGTTACCGTTATCTGTTCAAAAACTAGATAAAAAAGAAATGAATGAACGTTATGAACGTATCACAAAAGCGCTTAACATCTATGATATTAGTGATAAATATCCATCAGATATTTCAGGAGGTCAACGCCAAAGAACATCTGCTGCTCGAGCGTTTATAACATATCCTAAGATTATTTTCGCGGATGAACCTACAGGTGCTTTAGACTCTAAAAATACGCGTGATTTATTAGAACGCTTTCAAAAGATTAATGATTTGTATCATGCAACAATAGTGATGGTCACGCATGATCCGTTAGCTGCAAGTTTCTCAGATAGAGTGATTATGTTAAAAGATGGCCAAATTTTCACTGAATTATATCAAGGGGAAGATGATAAACAAACGTTCCATAAAGAAATATTGCGAGCACAAAGTATATTAGGTGGAATGATATATGAGTTTTAGTCACATTATTTGGAAGAATTTTCAGCAGAATCTCACACACTATGCTATTTATATTTTTTCGCTCATTTTAAGTATCGTCTTATTCTTTAGTTTTATTACAATTAAATATGTACATCATTTACATGTGCATCAATCACTTTCTATGATAAGACAAGGCTCTCAAGTTGGGAGCTACTTTTTATTCATCATTATTGTCGTCTTTATTTTATACTCGAATATGCTGTTTATAAAACGACGTAGCTATGAATTTGGTTTATTACAAACAGTAGGTTTAGATCGAAAAAGCATCATTTATATGCTAATGATTGAACAGTTTTTCATCTTTATTATAACTGCTATATTAGGTGTTATTATTGGCGTTTTAGGTTCTAAAATTTTATTAATGATTGTGCTTAAACTATTAGGCATACATACGTCGGTATCTTTTATATTTAGCTTCCAAGCTATTGCACAGACATTATTTATTTTAGTCGTCGCGTACATCTTCATCATTATACAAGCTACGATTTATTTATATAAAACGTCTCTTAAGAATTTGATGACATTTGATGAAAGTATTGACGATAATAATGTCAATATTTCAATCGGTGAAGTCGTACTAGGTATTTTAGGCATTGCATTCATCTTAACAGGGTACTATTTATCAACGCGTTATATAGAGGTAATCGATGATATAGTCATGCCTTTTGTTATTTTATTTTTAACTGTGATAGGTGCTTATTTCTTCTTTAGAAGTACAGTTTCCCTTATCTTGAAGATGTTTCGTCATTTTAAAGGTGGAAATGTTACTGTTAATGATGTTATTTTTACATCGTCATTAATGTTCCGTATTCGGAAGAATGCCTTTTCATTAACGGTTATGGCAATCATTTCAGCAATTACTGTATCGGTATTATGTTTTGCGGCAATCAGTAGAGGTTCACTTAGTAACGAAGTATTACTAGAATCTCCGCATGAAGTAACATTAAAAAATGAGAAACTTGCAAATGAATTAGGGTTTGAATTAGAACGCGAACATATTCCTTTTAGTTTTGATTATAAAGAAATTGTATATTCTCATTTATATAAGGATCACTTATTTGATACGAATCAAGCACACCCTTATGTTGTTAGTATAACAAGTGCAAGTTTCTTTTCGAATATTTCTTTGGAAAAGGGACAAGCTAACTTAATTATGCCAGAAGGTTTAATACATGACTTAACCAATCATAGAGCGAAGGGTAAAGCATCTATAGGTACGAAAAAGCATCATGTTAAAATTAAGTTAAATAAAGTGATGAATAAAATTTACTTTAAAGAAAGCATTGATTTAGGTGGTCCTACACTCGTTTTAAACAATGATGACTATAACTATTTAAAAGCACATTCAAAAAGTAAAAATGTGGTATCTCAATATGGTTTCGATTTAAGACATAATAAAGATATACCGAGACTAGAAAAAATTACTAGCAACCTAAATGGTAATGTACAAACACGTAGTGAAGTCATAAGTGAAATTTCTAGTTTAACGGGCATTTTATTATTTGTAACATCCTTCCTTGGTATCGCATTCTTAATTGCTACCGGTTGTATCATTTATATAAAACAAATAGATGAAACTGAAGATGAATTAGAAAGTTATTCTGTTTTACGTAAATTAGGATTTACACAAAAGGATATGTCAAAAGGCTTAAAACTTAAAGTAGCCTTCAATTTTGGTTTACCTTTAATTATTGCATTGTTACATGCTTACTTTGCTTCATTAGTGTTTATGAAGATAATTGGCTTTGATAATGAACAACCTATTTATGTTGTTATGGCTATTTACACCCTTATTTACAGTGTTTTTGCTATCATTGCATATAATCATTCTAAACGTACAATTAATCATTCAATTTAAGAAGATGTTTAGTTAATATTTCGTGTTTGTAAAGAATTTGTAAATGCAATTGTAGTTATGTAAATTTTGTGATATTTTCAAGTAGGGACAAATTAAGTAATGGAGTATTACGTAAAATTCAGTAAAACATTATATTTACATAAAATTTACAAATAGTCAGAAAATAGGCTTTTGAAAAGTTCTTATTGTAAATGTATTCTTTAGCTAAAGTTGTCTTACAAGAAAAAATTAACTATGTGATTGTTATCAATCGCTATAATGGAGGCTTTATAATGTTTACTAAGAAAAAGGATAAGTTCATGGTTCAATTAGAAGAAATGGTATTCAATTTGGACCGTGCAGCAGTTGAATTCGGGAAAATGGACTTCAATACGCATTTAGATTTAAAAGCTTATTCTGACAATATTAAGACTTATGAGTCACATGGTGACGAATTAATGCATCAAGTGATTACAGATTTAAATCAAACATTTATTACACCTATCGAACGTGAAGATATTTTATCTCTATGTAATGCAATTGATGATGTACTTGATGCTATGGAAGAGACTTCAGGCATGTTTGAAATGTATTCAATCGAATATACTGACGAGTACATGGCAGAATTCGTTGACAATATTCAAAAAGCTGTAGCAGAAATGAAATTAGCTGTTGGTTTATTAGTAGAGAAAAAATTATCACATATGCGCATTCATTCAATTAACATTAAAGAATTTGAAACAAATTGTGATGGTATTTTAAGACAATCAATTAAACACATCTTTAATAGTGAAACAGATCCAATCACTTTAATTAAAATAAAAGATATTTATGAAAGCATGGAAGAAATCGCAGATAAATGTCAAGTTGTAGCAAATAATTTTGAAACGATTATCATGAAAAATAGCTAAGGGAGTTTTAATTTATGGAATATGTAGTAATTATCACTATAGCTATCGTTATATTTTCTTTAATCTTTGACTTTATCAATGGTTTCCATGATACAGCCAATGCGATTGCTACAGCAGTATCGACGCGTGCTTTAACACCTAGAACTGCCATTTTCTTAGCAGCTATTATGAACTTTGTTGGGGCTTTAACATTTACAGGTGTTGCCGGCACAATTACGAAAGACATCGTCGATCCATTTAAATTACATAATGGCTTAATCGTCGTATTAGCCGCTATTTTAGCAGCAATTATTTGGAATTTAGTAACATGGTTATATGGTATTCCAAGTTCTTCATCACACGCATTAATTGGTTCTATCGCTGGTGCAGCGATTGCGGCTCAAGGCTTTAGTGTACTTCATTATCAAGGTTTCACTAAAATCATCATCGTATTAATTATTTCACCGATTATTGCATTCTGTGTAGGTTTCATTATGTATACAATCGTTAAAATTGTGTTCAAAAATGCTAACCTTACTAGAGCCAATCGTAACTTCCGATTCTTCCAAGTATTTACTGCAGCATTACAATCATTCTCACATGGTACAAATGATGCGCAAAAATCAATGGGTATCATTACATTGGCTTTGATTGTAGCAAATGTACAAGATCCTTCAAATGTTGAACCAGCACTTTGGGTTAAAATGGCCTGTGCAACGGCTATGGGTCTTGGTACTGCTATTGGTGGTTGGAAGATTATTAAAACAGTGGGTGGAAACATTATGAAAATTCGCCCAGCTAATGGTGCGGCAGCTGACATATCTTCAGCTTTAACTATTTTTGTGGCATCAGGATTACACTTCCCATTATCTACAACACATGTTGTATCATCTTCAATCCTTGGTGTTGGGGCTTCTAACCGAGCTAAAGGTGTTAAATGGAGTACAGCACAACGTATGATTATTACATGGGTAATTACATTACCGATTTCTGCTTTATTAGCAGCAGTAATTTTCTGGATTATGAATATTTTCTTATAGAAAAGATATAGGTTAAATAAAATGCTAGCGATGTAACTCGCTAGCATTTTTGTGTTGCTATTAATACATAAAAATAAATCCCAAAATGAACTTTAAGCAAAGTCATTTTGGAATTGCTGTATTTAAATTATATAGTATATTTATTAATGAATGAAGTTATAACTAGAAACAACTGATGCAGGAATTGTACGCGTATTTGTATTGTAAGGACCATTTGCGTAATTCATTTCTGATACTAAAATACTACCATCAGCATTAACACGCTCAACATATGCTACATGTCCATAATAACCAGTTGTTGTTTGCATAATCGAACCAACTGATGGGTTATGGTCTACTGTATAACCGTCAGCAGCTGCGTTACCAGCCCAGTATTTTGCATCTGACCAGTAAGTACTAATCGGTAAACCAGCTTGAGCACGACGATCAAATACATACCAAGTACATTGACCAGTAGTATATAAATTTTGATGACTAAATGTTGGGCTAGAGTAACCACCACTACCGCCACCTGTATTGCTTACATTAGGATTTGTTTTAGTTGGTGCAACTGTTGTAGAATTACTTGGAATTTTTAATTGTTGGTTAGGTGTAATTAAATAACCATTTAAGTTGTTGGCTTTCATCAATGCATTAACGTTTACGCCGTATTTGTTAGCGATTGCGTATAAAGAATCACCAGATTTAACGGTATACGTTGATGAAGATGAAGTCGCATTTGAACCTGTACTTGATGTGCTATTACTGTTGCCCCCAATAGTAAGCACTTGTCCAGGGAAAATGAAATTGTTACTAAGGTTATTATTTTTTTTGATACTATCTACGGATGTATTATATTTATTTGCGATGCTCCAAAGTGATTCGCCAGATTTAACAGTATGCTGTGTGGATGCTTCAGCATGGTGGTTAGAAAATACTGCGACTGCTCCAGATGCAACAGAAACTGCGACTGCTAACTTTTTCAAACTTGATGTCCTCCTTGAAACTATTTATTTTAATTAAATAGAATTTATTTTCCTAAATTCTTTATTTACCTTTTATAAATTCATTCACATATATCACGTATTTATACTAACAAAAAAGAAGGATAATGTGGGTGTTGTTATTATCTTGTAATATTATTAATATTTTGCCTGTTTTTTGTAAAAAACTTTGAAACGTTGGCACACGTGACTTCAAACTATATCAAAGTAATATATTTCAATTTTAAAAGAATAAATCTGTAATATTTTGTGACATCATCCTGAGGTGAATGATAGGTATTTTGAGTTTATAAATGGCTCAACCATAGGTTTTATAGTTGTAAGAAATCTAATTGCGATAAATTATATTTGCGATTGAAATAAGTGTAAGAACAAGTTGATAATAATGTTTAAATCAACTAATAATCTTTAAGGTCAACTTTTTGAAAAAATAAAAGAATAAGTTACAATCAAATTGACTACTCGCGAATACATAAGGAGGGGATAAGTTTATGGTGCATTCTTCAAATACAACATCACACACATCGTCTAATAATACAGCTCATGACAAACAAAAATCTCATGCCTATGCTAAAGTATGGTTATTTTTCATGTATTATTGGATCATATTTGGAATAGGTTGTTATTTTGGACAATATTTACCACTGGAATGGAGACGTCTATTATCAATAGCATTGTTTGTGCTTATATTAGCAACGTTATTTATTCAACGCGCACGTAAATATGGATTGGTCATATCACATATATATGCCATTATAGTGGGGCTATTATCATATGCGACGTTTACAACGTATATGCAAAACTTAGGACCAGAAGTATTTTATAAAAATGTTTTATTAGCCATAGGTGCATTTATTGTTTTTGGGTTATTAGGCTATTTTATTATTAATGATGCTTCTAGTATTGGTAAATATTTATTTGTGGCCTTAATCGCATTAATTATTGGTGGATTAATCGGCATGTTTATTCATAATCCAATTTATCATACGGCAATAACGATTATAGGATTGCTATTGTTTTTACTATATACATTGTATGATTTTAATCGAATGAAGCGAGGTAACTTTTCACCTCGAGAAATGGGCTTTAATTTATTTATAAACTTATTAAATATAATAAGAGATGTATTAAGACTTGCAAATCGCTTTAAAAATTAAAAAAGAACACATATAATGAACTATTATATATTTGAGATGTTAACGAATTGTTTTCAATTATATCCATCACATAAAGTAATGCTTAATGAAGCGAAGTTACTTTATTAAAAGATGAAGGCAATGACGTGACATCTTTTTTTAACCCATTTGAATAGGAAAATAATAAAAAAACGAATTTAATTTATATAAATTTGCATTTTTGATTTGTCATTAATGTTGTGGTAAATTTACATTTACACATTAAAACAATGTCACATTCCTAATGCATAAATACGTACAACTAAAAGAGAGGCTATCATGAATAGAAAGAGGTTAACCAATGTCTAATGCCTACTTCCACATATTAACTAAACATGAATATAAAATGACACGTTGCCAAGATGGAATCATTCTGCTATTTCCTATTGAAGGACAACTTAAAATTCAACATTTTACTAAGTCCGTTTCAATTAAGAATGACATTTACATTATTAATAATACTGATATTTTTTCAATAAAAGAAAATAGTAAGACAATAATGCTATATATTGCGAGTGATTGGTTTAGAGATGAAGGATTTGACTTCTTCGACTATAAATATTCAACAAATGTGGTTAAGTCAGTCAATGCGATCAAACGGTCATTGCTCCAACTTGCTGTAAATCATTTGAATGTAGCTTCTGAATCGGAAGATGCAAAACATATTATTGAAATAGCCAATATCTTAGGAAAAGAAGGTAGTATTGAGAAGATAATCGCAAATAATCAATATAATTTCTCTTATTATGGAGAATTAAGTCAAATTTTAGAATATATTAATAGTAATATTACTAAAAAGCTTACGTTAAAAGATATCTCTGCAAAATTGTATACATCTAAATCTAATTTATCAGCACAATTCAATCAATTACTACATATGGGCTTTAAAACGTATGTTGATACACTTAAAATAGCTAATTCATTTGAATGGTTATTAACTACTGATAATACGATTAGTTTAATAAGTGAAAAAGTTGGTTTTAGTAATGCGTCAAGCTACTCAAAAACGTTTAAAACTTATGTTGGACTAACACCTAACGATTATCGTTCCTGTGATAAGCATGAAAAAATGATTCTTATGGATTACGAGAATCATATTGATGATAGTATCGACCATATTCATCATATTGTTGAAAGTAAACAGAGTTATTATCAACGACTAACTGAACATAAAATCTATGTGGATTCTAAAATAGAATCAACGGTTAATCCATATCACTTAGTCGTACAAATTAACACGATTGAGGAGATAAAATTATTATTTTTGAAAGATTATGCAAGACCGCTTTATGAAGATAATTCGACATTGATGTTTTACTTAAAAGTAGATATGCGCGATATTAAAAGTCGAATGACTAAATTAGAAAGACAGCAATTATTTGAATGCATTATAAAGAATAACTTAAATGTAAGTTTTAGATTAGAAGATTTAAGTTTGACCGATTTTTTGGAGTCAAATTATGAAGATATCGTAGAGTATTTCAAGGCACATCAAATTCCGCTACAAGGTGGACAAGAATTAGGGCTTGTTTTTGATTTAAAAGAAATTAATTTGAAAGACATTTATAGAGTGATTTTAAAAATTCAACATAAAACGCAGCGATTTTCGTTTGGTTTAGAAATTAGTGAATTGTTAAATAATCCAGTATTATTTAAAACGTTAGAGTCACAGATTAAACGAATTAATTTTAAGTTTTTATATATAGATAATGCGAATTTAAAAATGCCATACTTAATAGAACAAAATGAACATTTATTGGTTAAAAATATTTTACGTTATCAAAATATACGAGAAATATTAAAACAAATTGATTTAGAAGAGCAAAAATTTATATTTTTAAACTTTGAAAATCACAAATTCTTAAATAATAAATATAATGATTTGAACAATAGTGCGCCTTTACTCATTGAAACGTTAGTCAAAACTGCTTCTTATTTTAATGGTATCGGTTTTAATTTTAAAAATAATGCGAGTTTATTTAATGCATTACATATTTTCGATAAAAATGGCTTTAAATCCATTTTAGGAACGATGATTGAGCAACTGTTAAAAATTAGTTTGAAGCCTAAATTAATAAATGAAAACTATATTATTATTGACGACGAAAATAAATATTCTGTTTTTATTTATGATTGGAGAGTACTTGAAAGCGAATCGAAAGATATTGATTATGATCAAACCGATGTTTATATTGATTTTAAAGATGAACAATTGAAAGATAACTATCTCGTTAAAATTCAACTTATCGATGATTATCATGGCAATATCAATCATGTGATTTCGCAAAATATACGTGAAAAATATGAATGGACAAATCAATTTTTAAGAAAAATGGATTATTTAATGCATCCAAGTTATCGAATTATTGAACATGACTTCAAAAGAGAGCCTTTAAAAATTCATTTGAATTATAATGCTTTATATATAGTTAAAATTTATAAAAAGGAAGAAAAATAAGCGTTGTACAACAATATTTGTCTTTGTTAGTAAATCTAACAAAAATTTCAAAACAAAGTTAAAGGACAGGCTTTCAAATATAAAGGATAATAGTAAGTAAGTTGTCTGCTTATATTTGGAGGTGCAAGAAGCATTGAACAATGAAAAATTGAATAAATTGCTAGAATTCTACAAACAATATAAAGCATTGTCGGAATATATAGATAAACAATATAAGTTGACATTAAATGATTTAGCTCTATTAAAGTTAGCTCATGAACATATCGCGGACGAACAAATGTTAATGCAAAACTTTTTAAAAATTGCAATAAGCGAGTTGGATTTAAGTAGAACTAAATTGTTAGTTTCAATTCGACGACTTATAGAAAAAGAAAGATTAAGTAAGGTTCGATCAACTGAAGATGAAAGAAAAATATATATCTACATGGATAAAACAAATATTGAAAAATTCGATGCTTTATTTAATGATGTTGAAGAATTTTTAGACATTTAATTAAAAATTAATGGGAAAGTAAAGGATCTGGGACGATTGTCTCAGATTTTTTACTTTCTTATAGCATTTGTCTTTTTGTATATTTCGCTATAAATAAATGACTGTCTTTTTTGCTCAGATTTTATATTCATTTTCAAATATAATAAATGTTTTACTTTTAAAATGAAAAAATTTATCACTTTAGACAATGTATTGAGAATGCTATATAATAAGGATTATTGAGTATGAAAGCGAGATGACAATATGGGACGTAAATGGAACAACATTAAAGAGAAAAAAGCCCAAAAAGATAAAAATACTAGTAGAATATATGCGAAATTTGGTAAAGAAATTTATGTAGCAGCTAAATCAGGTGAACCTGATCCAGAAGCTAACCAAGCATTAAGATTAGTACTTGAAAGAGCTAAAACATATTCAGTACCCAATCACATTATAGATAAAGCGATTGATAAAGCCAAAGGTGCTGGCGAAGAAAACTATGATCAATTGCGTTATGAAGGTTTTGGTCCAAGTGGTTCAATGATTATTGTTGATGCCTTAACAAATAACGTTAACCGTACTGCTTCAGATGTAAGAGCAGCATTTGGTAAAAATGGCGGTAATATGGGTGTATCTGGCTCAGTTGCTTATATGTTTGATCATACTGCTACTTTTGGTATTGAAGGTAAATCAGTTGATGATGTCCTAGAAACCTTAATGGAACAAGATGTTGACGTTAGAGATGTTGTTGAAGAAGGCGACATTACAATTGTTTATGCTGAACCAGACCAATTCGCACAAGTTCAAGATGCTTTACGTCAATCTGGCGTAGAAGACTTTAAAATTGCTGAGTTTGAAATGTTACCTCAAACTGATATTGAATTGTCAGAAGAAGACCAAGCGACATTCGAAAAATTAGTCGATGCACTTGAAGAACTCGAAGATGTACAAAACGTCTTCCATAATGTGGACTTAAAATAATGACAATGACTGCAGATTACTGGATTAAACATCTCAATCTCACACCACATTCAGAAGGTGGCTATTTTAAAGAAACAATCCGAGAAGAAACAGATGAGACGCAACGTGCGCCATTTAGTAGTATCTATTTTTTATTGAATACCGGTGATATATCACACTTTCATCGAATTGATGCTGACGAAGTTTGGTACCATCATGCAGGTGAATCCTTAACCATTCATATGATTACGCCACAGGGAGATTATCAAACTGTGCAATTAGGTAATTCAATTGAAAATGGTGAGGTATTGCAATATTTGGTGCCTAAAGGTACTATTTTTGCTTCAAGTTTAACTGATAGAGAAGGTTATAGTTTGGTTGGATGTATGTGTCAACCAGCATTTGAATTTAATCACTTTGAATTATTTACTCAAGATGAGTTATATAGTATGTATCCTCAACACGAAGCGATTATTAAACAATATGCGTTAAAAAATAAATAATGATAAACCTATTAAAAATAGCTGTAAAGATATCTATATATTCGATATGTCTTCACAGCTATATTTTCGTATTAAATAAAATATTTATAATGACTTACTTTGATGTCAATTCATCACGTTACTATCTGTCTTCATTTATGAAAACATAATTATTTCGCACCACCTAATAAGTCATTTGCTAATTCTACAACATATGATAATTTAGCCCATTGTTCATCTTCGGTAAGTTGGTTTCCTTCTTCAGTAGAAGCAAATCCACATTGCGGACTCAAACAGATATGTTCTAAATCGACAAATTGTTGTGCTTCTTTAATACGTTGTTTAATCAATGCTCTATCTTCAAGCTTAGGTGTTTTAGAAGTGATTAAACCGAGTACGGCATATGCGTCTTTATTAAAATAACGTAGAGGCTCAAAATCACCAGAGCGATCATCATCATATTCTAAGAAGAAGTCATCTAGGTGTTCTTTAAAAAGATAAGGCGCAATGGCTTCATAACCACCTGAAATGGCCCATGTTGATTGATAATTACCACGGCAAATATGCGTCGTTAAAATTAAATCATCTGGTAATCCTTGAACTGCATCATTCACTACTTTATAGGCTAACTCACGCGCATGAACTTTCTCTTCATCTGTACGTTGACGGCCACGTACTTTTTGACTGCCTTCAGTCAAACCAGCCCAATATACATCATCAATTTGTATGTATCTTGCACCTAAATCATAAAAATGTTGCAACGATTGACGATAGGCTCCAGAAATATCATGAGCAAAATCTTCAATATTTGGATAAATGTCTTCGTTTAATATGTTAGGGTGAAATAATTGGTTTGGGCTTGGAATTGATACTTTTGCGGTAGCACGACCATTCACTTTGTCATATAAGAACTTGAAATGGTCAAAGTGAGGATGGTTAGGATTATACTTAACTTTATCTACAATTTTCACATTATGCGGACGTGTTTCTACACCTTCAAATTCTAAACCATGATCAGGCGTATATCCTTGTACCCCATCAATATTTTCTAAGAAGTCAAAGTGCCACCAACTTCTACGAAATTCACCATCTGTAATGCTATGTAAACCAATCTTCAGTTGTTTTTCAATAATGCGTTCAATTTCTTCATCTTCTACTTGTTTGAGTTCAGTAGCACTGATTTCGTTATGATTATATTTTGCACGTGCTTCTTTTAATCTTTTTGGACGTAAAAGACTTCCGACATGATCTGCTTTAAACGGTCTATTAGGCATTTTCATTACCTCGCTTTATTTAGAATTTTCTGACAATATAAAATTAAATTATCAAATACGAGTATTTTTGTCAATTTTCCCTAAAAATTGAAGAGATGTAGTAAAATGAATATGAAAAAAATTTAGTTATTATGTGCGTATTACAAACAAGTATGACTAAAGATGACATCAATAGGTCAGTTTAATATAATAATGACAAGGAGTTGGTGGCTTTATGAAAATCAAATATATAGATAAACGTCACTGGCGTCGCCTAATTGAACGTGATTATATAGAAGTTAAGGTAAATAATAATAGATTTAAGGGTATTATTGGCTTGGTCACGATGAAAAAGGTACGTGAACCTTTAGAGGTGACGGTAGTAGGCCAGAATATAATTGTTGCCAATGACAATTATCAATGGTTACAAATTTTGCCGGAAAAGAAACGTTATAGCATTACTGCTATGTTTGATGATAAAGGTAATCCATTGGAGTACTATTTCGATATCAATATTAAAAATATTACGCAAAAAGGGAACGCTCGAACATTAGATTTATTCTTGGATGTACTTGTGTTACCTTCGACTGGAGAATACGAATTAGTTGATGAGAATGATCTAGAACTTGCCTTGAAAAATGGTCAAATCACTAAAAAGCAATATCATGAAGCATATGTGATTGCGCATCAATTAATGATTGACATCAATGAGAATTTCGAAGATGTGAATAGTCGTATTATGTATTGTTATAACAAAATGGTAAGTAAGTTGAAGAAACCTAACTACAAAAAAACATATAAGAATCATATGCAAAATCATAAAAACTGGCATAAATAGTGTTTGCTAAAGAAAAAGAGAATGATATTTAAAATGATGATATCTAGCATTTAAACTAAATGTCGCTATCAATATTTAATATGAGTTAGGAAAGAGTCGTATTATGTATAAATGAAGATGCCAGTTACATTCATGTTAAAGTGGTTTATTGATCTGTCGTACTTATAGACATGGATATACATAAGTAGGGGGAAACTATGAAAATTGAAGATTATCGATTACTTATTACTTTAGATGAAACAAAGACGCTACGTAAAGCAGCTGAAATACTGTATATTTCACAACCAGCTGTAACGCAACGTTTGAAAGCAATTGAGAATGCGTTTGGCGTGGATATTTTTATTCGAACAAAGAAACAGTTGATTACTACAACTGAGGGTGCCATGATTATTGAACATGCACGCGATATGTTAAAGCGTGAGCGTTTGTTTTTCGATAAAATGCAAGCGCATATCGGAGAGGTTAATGGTACGATATCAATTGGTTGTTCATCCCTTATTGGTCAAACTTTGTTACCTGAAGTTTTAAGTTTGTATAATTCTCAATTTCCAAATGTTGAAATCCAGGTGCAAGTTGGCTCTACTGAGCAAATCAAAGCAAATCATAGAGATTATCATGTCATGATAACACGCGGTAATAAAGTAATGAATTTAGCTAATACACATTTATTTGATGACGATCATTACTTTATCTATCCTAAGGAAAAACGTGATGATGTATCAAAATTACCATTTATAGAGTTTCAAGCTGACCCAATTTATATTAACCAAATTAAGGAATGGTACAATGAAAATCTTGGTCGCGACTACCATGCGACGATTACGGTTGACCAGGTAGCAACATGTAAAGAAATGTTAGTCAGTGGCGTAGGAGTAACCATTTTACCTGAAATAATGTTGAAGAATATAGATAAAAATATGTTTGAGTTTAAAAAGGTTAATATTGACGCTCAACCGCTTATCAGATCGACTTATATGAGTTATGACAGTAGTATGTTACAGCTCCCACAAGTGGAATCTTTTGTTACGTTGATGCTTAATTTTATTCGATAATAGTGTAGAGATTTTACAATAATATAGAGAATAGAGGTGAAACGATGTTTGTAGCACTATTGCACATCAAAAACTATAAATTATTTGTCGTAAATATGATGCTTTTAGGGATGGGTATTGCAATCACAGTACCTTATTTTGTTTTATTTGCAACGAATGAATTGGGTATGTCTACGAATCAATTTGGTATTTTATTAGCTTTAGCAGCGATTAGCCAATTTACTGTGAATTCTATCGTAGCGCGTTTTTCAGATACGCATCATATTAATAGGAAGATACTTATTATTAGTGCACTCATGATGGGTGCGATAAGCTTTTCAATATACTTTTATATTCATAACATCTGGTTATTTATTATCGTTTATGCTATTTTCCAAGGGTTATTTGCACCAGCAATGCCTCAGTTGTATGCTTCCGCACGGGAGTCGATTAATGTCTCTTCTTCTAGAAATAATGCTAAATTTGCCAATACAGTTTTACGTTCAATGTTTTCATTTGGTTTTTTATTTGGGCCATTAATAGGTGCGTATTTAATACAATTTATGGGTTATGCAGGATTATTCGGTGGGACTGTAGCAATCTTACTATTTACGCTTGTCTTGCAAATATTTTTCTATAAAGATTTAAATTTATCTCCTAAAGAGCAAGTGGGGGGAACGACTAATATTGAAAAGACAGCACCTAATATGTTGAAAGATAAAACATTATTTATACCATTTATTGCCTTTATTCTATTACACATTGGTCAATGGATGTATACAATGAACATGCCTCTTTTTGTGACAAATTATTTAAAAGAACAAGAAGGATATGTCGGAACTTTAGCAAGTCTTTGTGCTGGTTTAGAAGTACCGTTTATGGTTATTTTAGGTATGTTATCTGCGAAGTTATCTACACGTACACTTTTAATTATTGGAGCAATTAGTGGTGGTGCGTTCTACTTTAGTATTGGCGTATTTGAAAACATATATATGATGATGGTGGGCCAAATTTTCTTAGCGCTATTTTTAGCTATTTTATTAGGTTTAGGTATTAGTTATTTCCAAGATATTTTACCAGATTTCCCGGGTTATGCTTCCACTTTGTTTGCCAACGCGATGGTTGTTGGTCAATTGTTAGGAAATTTACTAGGAGGCGCAATGAGTCACTGGGTTGGTTTAGAGAATGTTTTCTTAGTCTCAGCAACATCTATATTCTTAGGGATGATTTTAATATTCTTTACGAAAGATCAAAAATTTACTGAAGCGGATGTGAAAGTGAAGTAATGTCAATTGTTTTATGGATATTAATAATATTAGCATTTGTTCTAGCATTTGTAGGTTTGATTAAGCCAATTATTCCATCACTGTTAGTATTATGGATTGGATTTTTAATATATCAATGCGGCTTTCACGATAAAGGGTTATCATGGATATTCTATGTAGCAATGATACTATTAACTATATTTATTTTAGTTTCTGACTTTGTAATGAATAAATATTTTGTGAATCGCTTTGGTGGTTCTAAGTTAGGTGAATATGCTGCTTTGATAGGTGTGATCGTTGGCTGTTTTGTCTTGCCACCGTTCGGTATCATTATCGTGCCATTTATAGCTGTTTTCATTGTTGAATTGATTCAAGATTCTAATATTGAAAAGGCTTTGAAAGCTAGTGTTGGATCAGTTGTGGCATTTTTAGCAAGTACAGTTGCACAAGCAATAGTTATGTTGATTATGGTGATTTGGTTCTTTATAGACATTTTACTGTAAGTACATGACTAAATGTTTCAGTTGGTGACTGAATTGTTAAATGGAATATAACTCGCTTTTTTAAATCAAAATACGTGCGTTAATAATTGAGTTATTACTGAAATCTTAAAAGTGTTTATACAACTAAATCAAAAAAGAGGTGAGACAAAAAAAATATAAAAATGTTATTTTGCAAATTCGCAGTAGCTGACTGAACTGAAAATGCGCTTAAATCAAGCTTTTTTCAGTTCTAGTCATCCTTGCGGGGGTGGGACGACGAATTTAACAAGAATTCTGTCCCACTCCCTTTTAGCATTATCAAGTTTTAGGATAGAATCATTCAAGTTATATGGGTGTTATTAATAAGCTTTTTAAATTTATTACAACATAGTATTTGAATTTTTATTTACAAAATGATGTTCAATGTAAAAAGCAATCGGTGTGATAATTAATGAAATGATAATGAAAGCCCAATTACTAATAGAAATATATGGACCAAAAGCCAAAAATGACTGTGGTATGAAAAAGACATAAAATAAAGCCACTAATAAAATAGCTATAATAAAATAATTAATCCCCCAAATCCAATGGGAATTATTAAAACTTTGTAGTTGGACCGTTTTAAAAATCACTAAGATGAACATAAAGATGATGAATAAACCAGCAATTACAGTTACTGGGAAGGTATATAGATATACTTCATTATTATCTCCACCAATAAAGAAACCAATGAATCCTTTAAAAAAGCAAAAAATGCCAATTAAAAAAATAAAATTCCTAAAGATATACTTAAATATATTAGGGAAGGTTTCATTTGGTAATGATTTAATTTCTTTTTCGGCATGTGCCTGAGGATCATGATTGAAAAATTCTAATGCTAATGTACCATTATTTTCAGCAGCTAATAATTTCTTTAATATGCGACTTAACATCACTTCGCTATCGTGTGGGTTCACACGTAAATCAGCACGCACATAAGTCATATAATTCTCGAAGATTTCTCTATCTGTATTATTTAAGCGCAATGATTTTACATTATTTTCACGTGCTAATTTCGCAGTGGACTTCATATGCTAGGCTCCTCAATTTAAATATTTTTTATAATTTTAAAATAATAGATTATTATATGTTAAATATGGATAATCATATCATAGAAACAGTAAGAATATAATGATTAAAATAGAGGCTTAAACAATGAGAAAATTAACTATTAAAGATAAAGAATGGATAGAAAAGATAGCTAGAGTTCACGAGTATTATTTAGAACAACGTGAAATCAATTATCATGCGACACGGATGTCGATGGCTTTACGCCAAGAAATGATATTACGACGTTTATCTTATAGTGAGGACGTTATTTTAATAGAAGATGATGGACTGTCTCAATTAATTGCTTTTATATGGGGACATTATAATAGAGACTTTGAAACAGTAATTATAGAAATGCTTTATACGGATCCTTATTTTCGTGGAAAAGGATACGCGAAACAGTTGAAATCATCAATAGAACAATGGGCAGTTAAACAAGGAGCTTTATCCATAGAAGGTACAATTGATGCGCATCATACGCACTTGATTGAAATGAACCAGGTGCGAGGATATGAAGTAAGTCATGTTAAAATGGGTAAAGACTTGAGGTAATAAAATGATTAGGGCGTTAATTCGTGTTAAAATAATAGTACTGATTTGTATTTAAAGGAGAAAAACATGAAAAAATGGTTAGTACTTTTACTGTCTGCAACTATCATGTTGTCTGCCTGTGGTAAGAGTGACGAAAGGGCATCGTTAGAAAAAGACATCAAGCAATTGCAAAAAGAAAATGATGACCTGAAAAGTCAAAAGAAAGATTTAGAGAAGAAAAAAGAAAAACTTAATGATCAACGAGAAAAACTACAAAAAGAGGTAGATGACTCTGTAGCAACAGAATCCTCTAAAGATGATGCTAAAAATGAAGAAAGTAGCGATGATGACAGCGATAAGTCTAATCAATCGTCAAATAGCTCAAATCATTCAAACAACACATCAAATAGCTCATCGAATAGTTCAAGTAGCTCAAGTAGCTCGAATAATTCAAATGATTCAAATCGTTCTAGTGATGGGAATGACTCAAGTTCAAATGCATCAAATGAACAATCAAATAGCAATACTATGAATGGAACAAATCGTTCTGAGTCAAGTAAAGAGAATAGTACAAATAGTAATGGTAATTCAAATCAACAAACCAATGCTAATCAATCATCACAAACCAGTAACTAATAAATGATAATAAAGAAATTCTTATTCACTTTCAAGCTTGACTACATTAAGTTTGACTGAAGGAAATGAAGGGTAAAACCTATTCAAATACAATTTGGATATGATCATTACATATTCGGATAAATAGATTAGCTACAATAAATTATAAAGTAAAAATACTGTATTGGAGAGATGACAAATGCATGAACAAGACTTCCACATTTTAGAAGGTCGCGAAATAACTTTACCAGAATTAGGACGTGAAATTGAAAATATAACAGGGCGTACAATTGTAGATTCAACTGGTGAAATTAAACGTGTTGTAGCACATTTACCAAATTTTGAATCAGACACAGATACATTTGTAGCTACTTTTAAATTAAATCATCGTAATGATTTTGTAGATGCAACTTTTATTGCACCAAAAGATCAACGTGACCGTTTAAAAGAAATACCAGTACACATTAAACTTGTTAGCTATATATCTAGAGGTTAATAGGTTGTTTAATCAAATTTAATTAAAGATTAAAGTGTGCTATGGATAATCTGCCATATCGCACTTTTTTAATAATTGTATTTTCTCTGCAATGGAGTGTTGATTATGGTCGTTTATATTGAAACTGAAAGATTGAAGTTACGTGATTGGGAAGAAGCAGACTTACTCCCTTTTCAGAAGATGAATGCTAATCCACAAGTAAGACGTTATTTTCCAAGTTTATTAAGCTATCGTCGTTCTGAATTAGATATGAATAAGATGGATAGTATTCTGAAAGAAAAAGGAATAGGTTTATTTGCGGTGGAATTAAAAGAAACAGGTGAATGGCTTGGTTATATTGGGGTGAATTATCTGCCGGAGGATAGTAAATATCCATTTGATGAACTTCCTTTATACGAAATTGGATGGCGACTTATTCCAGAAGTCTGGGGAAATGGACTTGCTACTGAAGGCGCAACTGCTGTACTGACATTTGCGAAAGATAAAGGGATTGAAGAAGTGTATAGTTTTACCGCTGAAAATAACTTACCTTCAAGAAAAGTGATGGAAAAACTTGGTATGACATTTTACGATAATTTTGAATTACCTGAGTTAAGTAAATATCATATGTTAAAAAGACAAGTGCGTTACTATAAAAAATTATCCATATAATTGAAAAAAGCGACATGCTACTAGAAATAATCCATTAAAAGTTAAACACTAACTGATGTAATGACTTAAATTTCTATGTACGTGTCGCTTTATTAGTTTAATCATATGTACGAATGCCTAGAGGTTTATAATTCAGTAGACCTTCAATTAAATCTTCTTTAGTATCATATAACGGTGCAAGTTTTCTATATTTTTCATCAATAAATCCTTCTTCAATCATGCTATTAATTAACTGTTGAAGTGGTTCGAAGAAACCGTTCAAGTTGAATACACCGATTGGTTTTTGATGTATACCGATTTGAGCCCAACTATATGTTTCAAAGAATTCTTCAAGAGAACCAGCACCACCTGGAGCCATGACAAATGCATCGGCAAGTTCAGCCATTTTCTCTTTACGTTGATGCATAGAATCAACAAGTATGAGTTCGCTCACTTTTTGACTCGTAATTTCTCTTTCATCTAACATCTTTGGCATTACGCCAATGGCATGTCCACCATGATCTAGCACACCATCTTGAATGGCACCCATAATACCTACAGAACCAGCACCGAAGACTAGTTCATATCCTTGTTCGGCCATATACTTTCCTAACTCATAAGCTTCTTTGACATAAATAGGATTATTTCCTTTACTGGCACCACAATAAACTGCAATTCGTTTCATTCGTTATCCTCCTTAAGCTGGTGAATGATCTTCTCAAATGATTGTTTGAAATGTTGCTTATCTTCTTTTGAAAATGGGGGAGGCCCTTTGTGTCGACCGCCTTGTTTTCTAATTTGTGCATTATTATAACGCTGTTGAAGTAACATATCTATAGTATTGTTATTATAAATGCGACCTTTATGATGCATTACCACTTTGACTTTTGAAAGTAATAAACTAGCGAGACCGTAGTCTTGTGTAATGACTATATCATCTTTCGAAGCAAGCTGTACGATTTTATAGTCAACAGCATCTGGACCATCATCTACATAGACCGTGTTAACATGTTCGGGATAATGTTTATTCGAAAAGTGACTAAAACTACGTAAAATCGTAACAAAAATGCCTGTGCCAGTAGTTAATTCAATTACTGAATCAACTACCGGACAAGCATCCCCGTCAATTAAAACTTGAGTCATGATAGCTTATGCCTTATTGTTATCTTCGATTTTATTTTGAGTAACAACGCTATTTGCATCATAGTCTTTTAATTTTTTCATTTCTTTAATACGTGATTTTTCTTCTTGTTTTTGAACTTTTTCTTCTTCTTTGTGACGTTTATCAATATTCTTTTGAAGTTTTTTGTCTAGTTTATTAACGTCTTTTTTATTCTCTTTTTCTAATTTTTCGCCTTTTTTCTCAGTTTCATCGTCAAGTTTACCTGGTGTTAAACCAACTTTTTCTTGATATTTTTGTGTTTTTTTCATATCTTTGATGCGTTGTTTTTCATTTTTTTCACGTGCTTTTTCTTCTTCTTTATGACGTTCATCAATATTTTTTTGAAGCTTTTTATCCATTTTGTCTGCTTCTTTGCGGTTTTTCTTAGCTAATTTTTCGCCTTTTTTCGCAATATATTCTGGGTCATTTTCTTTAGCGATTTTTTTAAGTTCACGTTTGTTATCATATTCTTGTTTTTTATCACCAAGATAATCTTTAACATCAGAAGCTTTACCAGCAATCGCGTGACCTGCATTTGAAGTTGCATTAGATGCTTTTTGAACCTCAGGATGAGATTTAATACGTTTACGTTCTACTACTAGTGGCACAATAATGATTGGTAAAACATTAATTGCCGTTTTAATGATTTTCTTTTTGTCCATACTCGTTGCCTCCATTAGATTTACTATTTCTCTTCATTACCCTATGATACATGATACTAAACGAACGGACTAGCTTGAACGCTTATATCAAATGTAATAAGTTATATGCTCGTAATAGAAATAAACAGTCTTTTAAAATATTAAAAACGTCGCCAAAGATTAAATCTTTGACGACGTTTAAAAGCTAAATGCCAACACTGAAATAGTTAATGATTAACTTGTAATTCCTTTACCAATACCAAAGCCAAAGTAAAGAATTGCGATGAAGATAACTAATATAATTCTATAGATAGCAAATGGTATTAATTTAACTTTATTAATTAAGTGTAAGAAAGTTCTAATTGCGATTAAACCTACTATAAAGGCAGCTAAGAAACCGATTAAGTAGAATGGAATATGCGCAAGTTCAATATATTGATAGTTTTTCAATAATGAAAGTGCACTTGCAGCTAACATAATTGGCACTGACATGATGAAAGTAAAATCAGAAGCTGATTTATGGTCTAATTTCATTAATACACCAGTTGAAATAGTTGAACCTGATCTACTAAATCCAGGCCACATTGCTATAGCTTGTGAAATACCAATAACAAAAGCTTGTACGTAATTAATTTGGTCTACTGATTGGTGGCTTGGAAGTTTTTCACTGTATTTATCAGCAATAATCATATAAATGGCACCGATGAATAAGCCAATCATAACAGTAGGTACACTAAATAAATGTTCTTCAATGAAATCATCAAATAGTACGCCTAGTATACCTGCAGGAATCATACCAACTAACACGTGTAATAAGTTTAAACGACGTGGTTTAGAACGAAATTCTTCACTTACAGAAGTGTTTTTATATTTACCAATATGTAACATTTCAAAATAGCGATCACGGAATACCCATGCTGCTGCGAATACAGAACCTAATTGTATTACAATCTTAAAAGCAAATGCGGAATGGGGACCTAAAAATTCTGTTGATTTTAGCCACATGTCATCAACAAGAATCATATGACCAGTAGAAGAAACTGGCGCAAATTCAGTTAATCCTTCAACAATACCTAAAATCAGGCCCTTGATAAACTCGATAATAATCATAAGTAACCTCTTTCTTTTATTCTTAAAATTTAAAATATTGTAGTCTTAAAATATGTTGTTGTTAAAATTTACTTTATTATAATATCACATTAAATTGAAACATTGCTAACGATATTAAGCGTAATAGTCAAAGTCAAAATTTAACATTATAAATAATGAAATTAAAACAACTAAATTAGGCTTAAATTTAGTTCCAAATTTAAATATATGAAACAGGCTACATATTAATGTACTAATCATCGTTAGCTTGTTACAACAGACCTCAGAATGAGATTAAAGCTACTTGAACAGAGTAAAGTTAATCAATTGTATAGTATTATCTAATAATAATATAAATTCATCTTCGCATATAATGATAGTTTATATAATATTGTATATGTAAGTTTATAATAAACGGGGGATTATATGAATAATTCATCAAATCAGATTGTAAAAAGTTATTCAGAATTTTGGACACGCTTTTTAGATGTTAAAGGTCGATCAAATAGACCAGATTTTTGGCATCCATTTTGGATTAATTTTTTAATTTCATCATTATTAGGTATATTCTCAGCAGGGACGTTAAGTAGTGTCTTTGCAATTATCATACTGATTCCATCATTTACTGTTATGGTTAGACGTTTACATGATACAAATCGCACAATGCTATTAGCAATTGTTGCACATATAAGTGGATTTATTACTTTAGTAGCATCTATTTCTTTCATCTTAGCAGTCATTGTTGTAGTGGCTAATACAGAGAGTCATGGATTATTGGGAGCCACTTTAATGGCTAGTATATTTGGTACTGTTGTCGCAGGTATTGTAACCCTTTATACATTATATGTTCTTATAGCTTCAGGTAATAAAGAGCCTAATCGATACGGTAATGGTGGAAGTTGCGTTGTTAACACTCAAAATGACAAATAAATTCATGCAGTAAAAATCTTTACCTCAAACCATAATTTAGACAAACGTTTTCTGTAATAAAAAATACAAACGTCATTAGATTAGATTTTTGAATACCTGTGGCGTTTGTAGCAGAAAAGTTTGTCTTTTTTTATTAAGCTAATAATTAAAATTCCTTAATTAGTAAGTCACGCTTTCAATGTTATAGATAAATTAAATGAATCTTAATTCGCGTATCGTAAATATTAAGTTCATTATATTGTCACTAATTTTCAAAATGTATTAAATGCTAAATATTTAAGAACCTCTTATAATGATAAATTAGGTGAAGTAAAAGTGAAAAAACTAATGAATTTAGTCTTTAAATATAAAATGTTTCCAATTTTAATGGGAATCGTCAGTTTGTTTTTAGCTATAAGTGTTGTAGTGCAAAATATAAGTATTGCTGAATTTTTAAATCGTATTCTATATCATCATATGAATTCAATCATGCACTTACTTCTAGTGATTTTAATTGTACTTGTACTTAGAGCAACCTTAAACATGTTTAATTTACGTTTAGGTGACCATCTAGCATCGAAAGTGAAACATCAATTACGCGAACAAGTTTTATCCAAACAATCATCTATAGCAATAGGTTCGCAAATTAATATACTTACTGAAACAATTGACGGTTTAGCACCATTTTTTAAGAATTATTTACCTCAAGTATTTAAATCAATGATGATCCCTTTAGTGATTATCATAACAATGTGCTTTATTCATGTTAATACGGCACTCATAATGATTTTAACCGCACCGTTCATACCACTTTTTTACATTATATTTGGTTTGAAAACACGCGATGAATCGAAAGACCAAATGACGTATTTAAACCAATTTAGCCAAAGGTTTTTAAATATTACTAAAGGGCTTGTTACTTTGAAACTCTTTAGACGCACTGCTCAAGTTGAATCACAAGTTTATAAGGATAGTACACGCTTTCGTGATTTGACGATGAAGATACTTAAAAGTGCATTTCTTTCTGGTCTTATGCTTGAGTTTATTAGTATGCTTGGCATTGGTTTAGTTGCTTTAGAAGCGGCACTTAGCCTGGTAGTCTTTCAACATATTGACTTCAAAACAGCTGCAATTGCGATTATCTTAGCACCTGAATTTTATAATGCGATTAAAGATTTAGGGCAAGCTTTCCATACTGGTAAACAAAGTGAAGGTTCGAGTGATGTAGTTTTTGAATTTTTAGCTTCTGAAGATACTATTCGCAAAAATTCATCTGAAATCTTATCACATCAGTCACATCAAATTAAGATGACGAATGTTAACTATCAATATCCCAATACAATGAAATTAGCCATTCAAGATTTATCTTTAACGATAAGCCAAGGAGAAAAAATAGCGATTGTAGGACCAAGTGGTGCCGGAAAAACCACATTGGCTAAATTGTTAACTCAAATGTTAAATCCATTAGATGGACAAGTTACATTTAATGCGGATGTTAAAAACATTGGAATGCTTAGTCAGAATCCATATATATTTTCAGCGACAATTAAAGACAATATTTCAATGTTTAAGGAAATAGATGACGAACGTATCAAGCATGTCTTAGAATTAGTTGGTTTGAAAAACAAAGTGCAGTCTTTAGAGAAAGGGATATATACGCGTATCGGTGAGGGCGGTGAGATGATGTCTGGGGGTCAAATGAGACGTCTAGAATTATGTCGAGTATTAATAATGACGCCGGACATTGTCGTGTTTGATGAGCCAACGACAGGACTTGATCTTGAGACTGAAAAGGTAATACAACAAGCGATTGCACAACAATTTGCAAATACAACAATGATTATTATTGCACACCGTGATTCAACCATACGCCAAGCAACACGTCGCTTATATATTGATCATGGTCGATTAATAGAGGACGATCAACGCATTTCGGTGAACTTAAAAGAAGGTGATGATCTATTATGAAACCACAAATTAAATTTCGACCAGATAAAGATTTGATATTAGCTATTTTAACAGGTATCGCAGGTGGTTTGGTTGCTTTAGCTATGTTCTTTTTAAGTGGCTATATGGTAACTGAAAGTGCCTTAGGTGCACCATTATACGCTTTGATGGTTCTTGTTGTGTCAGTGAAATTATTTGGTTTTATGCGTGCTATTGCACGATATGGAGAACGATTGTTATCTCATAGAACGACATTTACAATGTTGCGAGATGTTCGGGTTCAATTTTTAAAAAAATTAATACCTAGAGTGCCCAATATTTATCGTAAATATTCATCTAGTGATCTACTCTCAAAAATGATTAGCAAAGTGGAAGCATTACAAAATATATATTTACGTGTATATTATCCACCTATTGTGATTGGATTTACAGCACTCATTGCGGCCGTTACATTAATTTATTTCAGTGTTGCACATGCAGTGATCATTGTTGTTAGCATGTTATGTACTTTGTGGCTTGTGCCGTGGTTAAGTGCCAAACGTGCACGTGTATTAAAAAAACAAGTGATGCTTCAACAGCAGGATACATTAACTCATTTTTTTGACTATAAAGAAGGATATGACGAGTTATCACGCTTTAATCAAACAGAAACATATAAGAAAAAAGTATTATCACAGTTAGAACAATATGACGAGATGCAAGCGAAAGAAACGAAATTCCTAACCATGTACGATTATGCTTTAAATTTAATAGCAATGATTGCATTATTTGCGACTTTAGCACTAAGTGTGCTTCAAGTTAAAGATGGCCAACTTAACGTTATCTATTTAACGAGTATCGTATTAATGATGTTAACACTATTCGAGCAAGCCGTACCGATGAGTAATTTTGCTTATTACAAAGCAGATACAGATGAATCTTTATCAAATTTAAATGAGATATTAAATGATTCAGTTGTGCCATCGAATGAACATTTAACGACGAAACAAGATAAGGTGTTCGATATTAACGCATTAACTTTCAATTATGACTTTCAAGAGACAGCCGTGTTGAAAGATATCAACTTATCCGTAAGTCAAGGTGAAAAAGTGGCTATTATCGGGCCTTCTGGTTCAGGTAAAAGCTCACTTTTGCAAATTATGAGTGGATTATATGATATAGAACAGGGCGAAACTTTACTTTACGGTCAAACGATTTCTAATATTATGGAAGCAGAACGTTACGAAGTATTAAATGTCTTATTGCAATCTCAACAAATGTTTGATGGAACGATTCGCTACAATTTATTTACAGAGGAATCGGAAGATGTAATATATCGCGTCTTACAAAGCGTAAACTTAGGACACCTAGATTTAGACCACCAATTATCACTAGATGGTAGTACGTTGTCAGGTGGGGAAATGCAACGTTTAGCATTGGCACGATTGTTACTTAAACCTTCCAAAGTTTGGTTGTTAGATGAACCAACCACCGCATTAGATGAAGAAAATACTAAGAAAATCATGAATTTGATTTATAGTTATGCCGAGACATTAGTAGTGGCTACCCATGATTTACAGCTATTACCAGCTTTTGATAAGATTATTGTCTTGATTGATGGCCAAATCATTGAACAAGGAAGTTATAAAGTATTAAGTCAGAGAGATAGTTATTTAAGTCGTTTACTTAACGAGAATAAATAAGCTAATTTTTAAAATTAAGATGAAAGTAAAACGAAAAACCTGAGATATCTATGAAGAAGACACCTCAGGTTTTTCGTTATTGATAAATATATGTGTAATTGATTTAAAACGAATAACTTTAATTAGCTTAGTATTAGCATGTCATTTTACTTTGTTTCAGTAAAAGCGTCGATGACTTTTCCTAATAGACGATTGAGCTCATGCACTTCATCATTACTTAAAGATGAAGCAGTTGCAACTTTTTGAGATGCATCGCTTAATTCGGGTTTGATTTTTTCGCTTTTTTCAGTAAGATGAATGAATACTTCTCGTTGATCAACTTCAGAACGTTCACGTTTGATAAGATCAACCTGTTCCATTCTTTTTAATAAAGGTGATACAGTACCTGTATCTAAAGCTAGTTCAGTCACTACTTTTTTAACGTTTACAGGTGATTCATCCCATAAAATACTTAGCACTAAAAATTGTGGGTAAGTAAGATTGTACTTTTTAAAGACTTTATTTGAATAGTAGCGATTCACTTGTCTTTGCGCATTGTACAAACTAAAGCATAGTTGCTCTTTCAAATTATGTTGTTCAGACATTTAAGTTCTCCTCCAGACTCCAGACATTCTATCCGCTTCTCTTTGTTTCGGATTAAATTTCGTCTATGTTGTATAAAATATAACTTGCAACACACTTCGTTTCAATGCCATGCTAAAATTAAAGTATGCTTAGATTTTAGAAGAAAATTCAATTTTAATCAAGTGTAATCTAAAATATATACATATATTATCAAATTCGAATATTTTTTAAATGGAAAAGAGATTTTAAAATGAAAAATATTAAAAATGAAAAAATATCTATTACAATAGTTAATGGCTTTTTAGGAAGTGGTAAAACTACATTTCTTAAACATTATATTAAGCAATTATTAAAAAAAGATGAGAAAATAACTATAATTATGAATGAATTTGGAAATTTTGATGTTGATAGTTTACTTGTGGGCGATGAGGTAGTTATAAAATCATTAGTTAATGGTTGTGTATGTTGTGATTTAAATAATGATTTAGTAAGACAAATAAAGTCGTTAATCAATCAACAGGAAACAGAACACATTATTATCGAAGCGACAGGTATTGCACACCCACTTGAAATATTTACAGCGTGTCAAGATCCTACAATAGTAAATGATGTTTATACACCAAGCATAATCGGTGTCGTAGATGCTCAAAGATTTTCACAAAAAAATACTTATAGTACATCGACAAACCATTTATTAGAAGAACAACTAGCTTATAGCGATACAATTATTCTCAATAAAACAGATTTAGTTGATGAAACGACACGTCATGATATTGAACTACAATTAAAAAAATTGAACCCGGATGCTTTAATGATTGTTACGACTTATAGTCAATTTGATTATAAGCAATTAAGATTTCCTACAAAAAATCAAACTTCTCAGATAAATGAGTATGCACATAAACACCATCATCATGGCATACAATCAATGAAATATACATTTAAATCACCAATTGATCGTCAATTATTTTATCAATTTATTATGCGATTACCAGATAATGTCCTACGTTTGAAAGGCTTTGTGACATTTAGAGATATGCCTGAAGCAATTTATGAATTTCAATATGCAATGGGACTGCCTGATTATGGCATTATTAATAAAGACCTGCCATTAACGATTGTGCTTATCGGTGAAGGATTAGATGTGAATCGCTTGCATAATCAATTAGATATGATTCAATTTACTTAACCTAATAAGTGTTGATACATTTTTGAAATAATGGTACAAAACAAACTGGGAATTAAGTTTGTCACAGATATGACACAGGACATTGACATGTTATGTTTTATAATGAAAATAGGAGGGTTCATGCATGAATAATGAAGATAAACGTACGAAACAAATTCGTTTTGAATTTAAGTGTATTACAATACCTTATATGGTTTTTGCAGTTATCGTGCTACTACTTAATATTTTTTATTCAAATATTAAAGTTACAATGACTTTGTTTGGTCTCTTTTTTGCATATAATTTAGGTATTTTATTTATAGCGTTTATTAATCGATATAAACGTACGTTAATTTTAACTTTAATCTTAACAATTTTAAGTGCAGCTATATTCTTTATATTGTTGTATGTTTTTGGACTTAATCGTGAAATTTTCGGTTAATCAATAAAATGAATAATGATTGGTAATGGCTTTGTAATAGTAGCAGTTCGTTACTATTGCAAAGTTTTTTATTTTGAAGAAGTATAAAAATTTAAAAAAGTGAAAATTTTGTGTAAAATTATAAGCTATCCAATTCAGTAAACGCTTTCTTGTTATACTAAAAGTGTATAACAAAGGGGAGTGGATTCTATGCAAAAAGAAGCTGAATTAAATAATAAGCATTCTAAAAAGAAAGAAAAAAGTTATAAGCCATTATGGATTATTATTAGCTTTGTCGTTTTATTTGCTATTTTAATTTTACCAACACCAGCTGGTTTACCAATTATGGCTAAAGGTGCTTTAGCCATCTTAGCATTCGCAGTTATTATGTGGGTTACTGAAGCAGTCACTTATCCTGTATCAGCTACTATGATATTGGGTTTAATTATATTAATCTGTGGTTTTAGTCCAGTACAAAAATTATCGGAAAGCTTGGGTAACCCAAAGGCAGGCGATAAAGTTTTATCTGGTGCAGACTTATTAGGCACAGGTAACGCTTTAACACATGCTTTCAGTGGATTTTCAACTTCGGCTGTAGCCCTTGTTGCTGCTGCATTGTTTTTAGCTGCAGCAATGCAAGAAACGAATTTACATAAACGTTTAGCGTTATTAGTGTTGTCAATTGCAGGTAACAAGACGCGTAACATTGTGATTGGTGCAATTTTAGTGTCAATTGTACTTGCGTTCTTTGTGCCTTCAGCAACGGCTAGAGCAGGTGCTGTTGTACCTATATTATTAGGTATGATTGCAGCATTTAAAGTATCTAAAGAAAGCAAACTTGCCTCTCTCTTAATTATCACAGCAGTACAAGCCGTTTCAATTTGGAATATAGGTATTAAAACTGCCGCTGCACAAAATATTGTAGCGACTAATTTTATCAATCAAAAATTTGGGCAAGATGTGTCTTGGGGTGAGTGGTTTTTATATGCTGCTCCTTGGTCAATACTCATGTCTGTCGCATTATTCTTTATTATGATGAAAGTCATGCCACCTGAACGTAAATCCATAGAAGGTGGGAAAGAATTAATTAAAGCCGAATTAGATAAACTTGGGTCAGTAACAGCAAGAGAATGGCGTCTTATTGTTATATCTGTCCTATTGCTTATTTTTTGGTCTACAGAAAAAGTGCTACATCCAATTGATTCAGCATCAATTACTTTAATCGCATTGGCAATAATGTTAACACCAAAAATTGGTGTAATTACATGGAAAGAAGTTGAAAAGACGATACCATGGGGAACAATTATTGTCTTTGGTGTAGGTATTTCGCTTGGTAATGTGCTATTAAAAACGGGTGCAGCACAATGGTTAAGTGATCAAACATTTGGATTAATGGGGCTTCAACATATGCCACTTATTGCTACGATTGCATTGATTACGTTATTTAATATATTGATTCATCTAGGATTTGCAAGTGCAACTAGCTTATCATCTGCCTTAATACCAGTCTTTATTTCACTAACAGCTACGTTACATTTAGGTGATCAATCTATTGGTTTTATCTTAATTCAACAATTTGTGATTAGTTTTGGTTTCTTACTTCCAGTGAGTGCACCTCAGAACATGCTTGCTTATGGTACAGGTACTTTTACAGTTAAAGATTTCTTAAAGACAGGTATACCTTTAACTATCATTGCTTATATTTTGGTCATTATTTTCAGCCTTACGTATTGGAAATGGCTTGGTTTAGTTTAAGATGATTGATTTCATTAGGATGTGCATTCACTAACCGTACTATTAATTTTTTCGAAAATGGGTAAAAAGTAAGAAGATTAAATACGGGAGTGAAACGATGAATATAGGTGTTATTCTCAATAGAGTGTTTCGAATAAATCATAATCCACTTTTTGAATATATCAATCAACAACGAGATGATATTGAACAATGTTTTCTAATTGTTCCTCAGGAAATATTTGATGAGGAAGGTACTGAAAAGAAAAAGAATTTTTATTATGGCGTATTACAATCATTTTTAAAAGAATTAAAAAAATACGATATTGAACCATTTTTAATAGAATACAGTGAACTAGGTGACTTCTGTTCAAATAATGATATAAACGAAATTGTCGTTGCTGGCGATATTATGAGTTATCATTTGGAAACGTATGATATTCGGCATTTAAAAAAAGCTTTTGAAAAATACGATATTAATGTTACGACTATAAGAGCAAATCATTATTTTAAACCAAGTGCCACAATGAATAAGCAAGGTGAACCCTACAAAGTCTTTACGAGTTTTTATAAAGCACACCGTTCTAGTTTAAGACAACATGATGGGTATCATTATAAATTGAAAGCGTTAGCTGAGATTTGTGTGAAGTCACAACAACAATTAAAAAAGGATTATGCCAAATATGGTCTGTCAGAACAGCAGGCCGTAACTTCATGGAACACGTTTTTAGACCAGGATATCCAACAATATGAGGAAAATCGCGAATATTTACCTGAAGTATTAACGAGTCAATTAAGCATTGTTTTAGCATACGGTTTGATTGATATTAAACAAATTATGACGCAATTATTAAATAGTTACGATGAAGATGAAAATAATACGGAACAATTTATTAGAGAGCTCATGTTTCGCGAATTTTATTATGTACTTATGACACAATATCCAAACACAGCTCATGAAGCTTTCAATGATAAATACAAATCAATAAAATGGCGTTATGATAATGATGATTTTAAACATTGGAGTGAAGGCGCAACTGGATATCCTCTAGTTGATGCCGCAATGGCCGAGTTAAATCAAACTGGGTTTATGCATAATAGAATGCGCATGGTTGTATCACAGTTTTTAACAAAGGATTTATTTATCGATTGGACTTGGGGTGAAGATTACTTTAGAAGAAAATTGATTGATTTTGATTCAGCTTCTAACGTACATGGTTGGCAATGGTCTGCCTCAACTGGGACAGATGCGGTTCCATATTTTAGAATGTTTAACCCAATAAGACAAAGTGAGCGTTTTGATAAAGATGCATTATATATCAAGAAATTTATTCCTCAATTTGATCATGTTCCGGCCAAATTGATTCACAATCCACTTAAAAATCAAGATAAACTTAAACAAGAAGGTATCACATTGGATGAGGATTATCCTAAACCAATAGTTGACCATAAAAGTGCTAGAGATTTTGTTATGACGACATTTAAAAATATTTAATAAAAACACCCTATTACATCGAAGTTGGGACAGGATTCAATACGAATTCGTCGACCAAGATTCGTCAATAGGGTGTTTATTTATAAATTATTTCAATACGAAAATACATAGATATACGGCTACGTATTCTAAGAATGTAATTAAGTACATGTATTTCAATCGAAGTTTAACATTTAATGGTACTCCCCAATTAGGATAGTGACGTTCATAATAAAATACTTGTACAAGAAATAAGCCTATCCCTAAAGGAAGAAACATAAGTAATATACTATGATTCATACTAAATCCTATCTTATGAAAGAAATGACCAATGACGAGTTGCAAAGCGATGATAACAATCAGTAAAAGTAAAATATTAAATATCATTTTGCGAGTCTAACTCCTTTCACAAAGATAAGAATAACCGTTTGAAGTAATACCATTAATAGAATAAAAGTAATGGTTTGCGTATTTAGAGATGAGACCACTTGATGAACGATGGTGAAACGCTTGGTAATTAAATGAACGGTATGAAATCTTAAAAAGCGGCCCATGTAGATGCCTAAGCCGTTTAACAACATTAATAGGATAATTAATGCACGGTTAAGCCACATTTTAGATGTAAAGTGCATTAAATTAATGAAAATAAGAACCATACAGTAAATCGCTAAAAATACACCTAATAATAAATAAGTGAAGTATAACCATTCGGTTAAATTAAGTTCTACATAAAAGTCAAATGTAAATTGATTTAAATGGATTAAATCCGTAAGCATATAAAATGTATTAGGTACGAGTAATACGAATATTAATCCGAATATAATAAACAGAGGCCATTCAAATTTTTTGTGAGGTTTAAATAATCGTAAGAGCAAACATAATTCAAAAGGGATATAAGCTAGAAATAAATTTAAACTCATAAAATTAAAAACGCGTGTTTCAAATAAAGAGATTGTGAATAGAATAATAAAATATACTCTTGCAATATAACGTGCAGTCATGTCATACACTACTTTCTTCAATAAATAATCATTTTTTAGTTAGTTAAGTTTTAATGATAAAGGTTCATTACATGGTACGCAAATAATTAAACCGATAGATTAAGTCACATACTGGAATAAAGTTTTATAAGTTAAAAGGAATATAATATAGATAGAGCTTAGAACAATCTTACTTGGTAGTTGAATAGAGTCCATTAATGAGTAAAGTGTTCTGTGAAACGTTGAGCCTGAGACATAAATAATATAATAATGTTATTTTGCAAATTCGCAGTAGCAGACTGAACTGAGAAGGCGTTTAAATTAAGCATTTCTCAGTTCTAGTCATGGGGCCCCAGCAAAGAGAATTTCACAAAGAAATTCTACAAGCTAAGCAGGTTGGGGTTCGGGGCCCTCAACACAAAAAATCACGAAAGTGATTCTACAAGCTAAGCAGGTTGGGGTTCGGGGCCCTCAACACAAAAAATCACGAAAGTGATTCTACAAGCTAAGCAGGTTGGGGTTCGGGGCCCTCAACACAAAAAATCACGAAAGTGATTTTACAAGCTAAGCAGGTTGGGGTTCGGGGCCCTCAACACAAAAAATCACGAAAGTGATTTTACAAGCTAAGCAGGTTGGGGGTTACGACGAATTTAAAAAGAATTCTGTCCCACTCCCGAGAAGTGTTTTAAAAAAGCTATGAACTAGAAATATATTAATAAACTGCCAACAATGTTGAAAACGTTGTCGACAGTTTCAATGTATATGAGATTAGGGTCTTAATAAATTAAGTCCAGTTTCATCATCGTGTGTACGGTTAATGTCTAAGTTTGTCATCGTTATCACTATTTCTGCTGTTGCAGAAACAACCGCTTTAGTTAAATGACCACTTAAAGTTTGAAAATCACGTGTTCCAAATGTTCCGTGTAAATGCGCAAATGGCACGTCATCAATATGAGAAATATTGCCTAATAGGCTGGTTAATTCTAGCGGTTCATAAATTTCACGTGCCTCATATTTTTGAGTGTCTAAATTATAAAAGTTGAGGGTTACCTTATCACATGCACCTATACCACTAATAGAACCGAATTTCATATTTTGCTCAACAGCGAATTGAGTAAGTACTTCTACAATATCCTCGCCTTTGTCTAAAACTAAAAGAAAGGTATGTTCGTCTTTTTGAAATTTCATAAATTTCACCTCAAATTGTTTTGTTAATTTCATTATACTAAGGAATAAGTTTAATTGCTTAGAATTTAAAATTCACTATTGTAATATAGAAGAGGAATAGTATACAATGTCACAATATTATGCAATTTTCAACTTTATAAAGTAGGTTTTTATGTATTAGTGAACTATTATAAAACATCTTTATTTTGAAAATATTTCGCATTTAAAATTTATTAAATTTTTGAAAAGAGGTGGCAACATGAGAAAACAATTATTCACATTATACTTTAATATCTTTTTAATTTTTGTTGGAATCGGTCTGGTGATTCCGGTACTGCCTGTGTATTTAAAAGATTTAGGATTAAAAGGTAGTGATTTAGGCGTATTAGTAGCGGTTTTTGCCTTATCTCAAATGATTATTTCACCGTTTGGTGGGACCTTAGCAGACAAATTAGGTAAAAAATTAATCATCTGCATCGGCTTAGTCTTATTTGCTATTTCTGAATTTTTATTCGCTGTAGGCCATCAATTTTCAATACTTATCGTTTCAAGAATTTTAGGTGGTTTCAGTGCAGGTATGGTTATGCCAGGTGTAACGGGAATGATTGCAGACATTTCGCCCGCTAAAGACAAAGCGAAGAATTTCGGCTATATGTCAGCTATTATTAATTCAGGGTTTATACTCGGCCCAGGCATTGGAGGATTTCTTGCGGAGTTCTCACATCGCGTTCCATTCTATTTTGCAGGAACATTAGGTGTGCTAGCATTTATTATGTCTTTAATATTAATTCATAACCCACGTAAGGAAACAACGGAAGGCTTCCATTCGCTTGAACCAGAAGTATTGACTAAAATTAATTGGAAAATCTTTATAACACCAATCATCTTAACACTAGTGTTAGCATTTGGGTTATCAGCATTTGAAACACTCTTTTCACTTTATACTTCTGAGAAAGCGAATTACACACCACGTGATATTTCAATTGCGATTGTTGGTGGTGGTGTAGCGGGTGCCGTATTCCAAGTATTCTTCTTTGATAAATTTATGAAATATATGACCGAATTAACATTTATTATATGGTCTTTACTATATTCAGCAATTGTTCTAGGCCTATTAATTTTGTCACATAGTTATTGGACAATTATGCTTATTAGTTTTATTGTTTTTATCGGTTTTGATCTTATTCGACCAGCACTTACGAATTATTATTCGAATATAGCAGGTAATCGTCAAGGTTTTGCCGGAGGATTAAACTCCACCTTTACTAGTATGGGTAACTTTGTCGGACCGCTAGTAGCTGGGGCTTTATTTGACGTGAATGTAGAATTTCCATTGTATATGGCTATTGTTGTGATGCTATTTGGTATTTTAATTATTTTTGTTGAAAAGGCACTGCAAATCAACCGACGTCGCAAGCGTTCTACAAAATAGAATAAAAATTAATGTTAAGCAATAGTAAAAATAAAATTATTAAGATAATTAAATAACATATTAAGGTAAGGCTACGAAATTTTTATGGAAAAAACGATTTCGTAAACTTACTTTTTTTACATTTAAGTTGTCACTATGTAACAATATAAAGACGTTCAGTAATATAACTGTTACAAAGATTACAATTATTTTAAATTGTAGTCTACCTAATTATTTTTACTCTATTTGTATGTTAAGATAAATAAAAATTTAGAGAGAAATGTGGGTAAGGAGATGAACTTTAAAAACATACTTTTAGGTATGGTAGCTGTAATTTTATCTATTTGTTTAGCATTTTTATTATTTATTGCAACTAATCAAAATGCATTAGCCAAAGTACACCAAACGATTTCTACATTTTCAAAAATGAACAATGTATCATCAATTGAAAAAACGTTAAATATTACTATAAATAATACAGCTAAAGCCTCTGAAAAAGACGCAAGTGAACGTAAAGCAGAAGTTCGATACAATAAAGTTGATATCAATAAAAATAGTCAAACTAAATCACAATATTCATCAGAAGAATGTAAAATCATCGCACAGAATTATGCCGAAAGCAAATACGGTAAAAGAACAAATATCAATCCAACAAATGAAACAAATCAAAATATAACTTATATGATTGAACCGAATAGCGGTTATCATAACAATGAAATTTCCGTTGATAAAACAGGTAAAATTGAAACAATGGTAAATAGCGGAAAATGATTGCGCCTTTTCTTATAATAGAGAAGAGCGCTTTTTTTAGTGATAAATGATTTAAGTTATTGAATGAGGTGAACGACAATGAAACATAAAAAAACTAACGCAATGCGTATGTTAGATAGAGCTAAAATCAAATATGAAGTGAATACTTATGAAGTTGGCGATGAACATATGGATGGTGAAACAGTTGCTAAAATGGTCGGCGCCAATGTAAACGATGTATACAAGACATTAGTGTTAGAGAATAGTAATCATGAGCACTTTGTTTTTGTCATTCCAGTAAGTGCGTCGCTTGATATGAAAGCTGCTGCACATGTAGTTCATGAAAAGAAACTTCAACTTATGCCTTTAGATTATTTGAAACAAGTTACTGGTTACGTTCGTGGTGGATGTTCACCAGTTGGAATGAAACACTTGTTTACAACTACGATTGACCAAACTGCTTTATCAAGAGATAAGATTATCGTTAGTGGCGGGCAACGTGGTATGCAAATTGTCTTGCAATTAGATGATTTGCTTACAATTACAAAAGGTCAAACAGCAGATATTATTCAAAAATAACAATTTATTGACAGATATTACATTAATCGTGACAGTGCGTGTAATATCTGTTAATTTTTAGATGAAATGAATGTTTTTGATTGTTTTTGACAATTTGTGATTGAAAAATGTAAGCGTACACATTATAATGTGAATTGAAGTGGGGTGGTCAAAATGATTTCTGAAAAAAGGCATGATTTGATACTTCAGGAATTAAAAAGCAAAGATTTTTTAACACTCCAAGAATTAATAGAGCGAACAGGTTGTAGCGCTTCAACAATTAGAAGAGATTTATCAAAATTGCAACAACTAGGTCGACTTCAACGTGTTCACGGAGGGGCAACTTTAAACAGTAACAGAAATAATGAACCTATTTTATCTGATAAATTATCTCAAAATTTGAAAGAAAAAAGGAAAATCGGTCAAATAGCAGCAAGATTAATTCAAGATAATGATTGTATTTTTATGGATGCTGGATCATCAACATTTGAAATGATTCCATACATAAAAGCACAAAATATCGTTGTTGTAACTAATGGACTAACGCATGTTGAGAAATTACTAAACCAAGGCATTAAGACATTGATGATTGGTGGACAAGTAAAGGAAACAACATTCGCTACTGTCGGAGCAAGTGCACTTGAAACATTAAGCCGCTATTGTTTTGATAAGGCCTTTTTAGGAATGAACGGTCTAGATTTAAAATATGGATTAACCACTCCAGATGAAAAGGAAGCTTTAATCAAAGAAAAAGCAATGCAACAGGCTAATCAATCGTATGTGTTACTTGATCATTCAAAATTAAATGAAGTTTACTTCGCACATGTACCGATCAATGGTCATCAAGTAGAAATGATTGTGACCGAGAAAGTAATGGCGCATAAACGTTTTAATCAATATAAAGAGAAATATCAATTTCTAGGAGGTTAGTCATGATTTATACAGTGACTTTCAATCCATCAATCGATTACATCATGTTTACTGATGGATTTGAATTAAAAGGGTTAAATAGAGCTACATCAACATATAAATTTGCAGGTGGTAAAGGCATCAATGTATCACGTGTCTTAAAAACATTAGGTGTACAATCGACTGCGCTAGGGTTTGCGGGTGGATTCCCAGGTGATTTTATAGCTAATGCTTTAGAACAAAGCGACATAAAAACAAATTTCATCAAAGTAGATGAAGATACTAGAATTAACGTCAAACTTAAATCAGGTGAGGAAACGGAAATTAATGCGCCAGGACCAAGCGTGACAGCAGCACAGTTCCAAGCATTATTAAATCAACTTAGAGAGACAACAAATAGCGATACAGTGATTGTTGCAGGTAGCGTTCCTAAAAGCATTCCGAGTGATGCATATGCACAAATTGCACAAATCACGCAACAAACAGGTGCTAAATTAGTTGTCGATGCAGAAAAAGATTTAGTTAATACCGTATTAGAGTACCAACCATTATTTATCAAACCTAATAAAGATGAGTTAGAAGAAATGTTTAATATGACGGTTCAAAGCGATCAAGATGTAGTTAAATATGGTCGTGAAATTTTAAAAGATGGTGCGCAGTCCGTCATCATCTCTTTAGGTGGCGACGGTGCGATATACATTGATAGCGAACGTAGTATTAAAGCTCAAAACCCTAAAGGGCAAGTCGTTAATACGGTCGGTTCAGGAGACAGTACTGTTGCCGGTATGGTAGCAGGTCTTGAATCTGGCTTATCACTTGAAGATGCATTCCAACAAGCTGTTGCTTCTGGGACAGCAACGGCCTTTACTGAAGATTTAGCAACGCTTGAAGATATAGAAAAAATCAAATCGCAAGTTACTATTACAGTACTTGATGGGGAGTGAAATAAATGAGAATCACAGAATTACTAACAAAAGATACAATTGCTATGGATTTATCAGCTTCTGACAAAAATGGTGTAATTGATGAATTAGTGAATCAATTAGACAAAGCGGGTAAATTAAGTGACATAGCACAATTTAAAGAAGCGATTCATAATCGTGAATCACAAAGTACAACAGGTATTGGAGAAGGAATTGCAATTCCACACGCAAAAGTAGCAGCAGTAAAATCTCCAGCCATTGCCTTCGGTAAATCTAAAGAAGGTGTTGATTACCAAAGTTTAGATGGTCAGCCTGCACATTTATTCTTTATGATTGCTGCTCCAGAAGGTGGCGCACAAACACACTTAGATGCGCTAGCTAAATTATCTGGTATCTTAATGGATGATAAAGTGAGAGAAAGCTTATTACATGCAAACTCTCCTGAAGAAGTACTTCAAATTATTGATAATGCAGATGATGAAGCAACTAAAGAAGAAGAAAAAGAAGCACAAGAACAAGAAGCAGCTGCCGCTGGTGCAACAAGTGGTTCTACAAGCACAACAGACGCTAATGAACCTTATGTATTAGCAGTAACAGCATGTCCTACAGGTATTGCACATACTTATATGGCTCGCGATGCTTTGAAAAAACAAGCTGACAAAATGGGCATTAAAATGAAAGTTGAAACGAATGGTTCAGGTGGTATTAAAAATCATTTAACACAACAAGATATTGAACGTGCAACAGGTATTATTGTAGCTGCTGATGTCCATGTTGAAACAGATCGTTTCGATGGTAAAAACGTCGTTGAAGTGCCAGTTGCTGATGGTATCAAACGACCAGAAGAACTTATTAATACAGCACTTGATACAAGTCGTAAACCATTTGTAGCACGTGGTGGAAATACTAAATCTAAAGATAGTGAAAGTAATGAAAAACAAAGCTTTGGTAAAGCATTCTACAAACACTTAATGAATGGTGTATCTAATATGTTACCACTTGTAATTGCTGGTGGTATCTTAATGGCTATCGTATTCTTATTCGGTGCTAACTCATTTGATCCTAAGAGTTCTGAGCACAATGCCTTTGCAGAACAATTATGGAATATTGGTAATAAGAGTGCCTTTGCTTTAATTATTCCAATCTTATCAGGTTTCATTGCTCGTAGTATTGCAGATAAACCAGGTTTCGCAGCTGGTTTAGTAGGCGGTATGTTAGCCATTTCTGGTGGTTCAGGATTTATCGGTGGTATTATTGCCGGTTTCTTAGCAGGTTATTTAACACAAGGTATTAAATACATTACGCGTGGGTTACCACAAGCAGTTGAAGGTTTAAAACCAACTTTAATCTATCCATTATTAAGTGTCACAATCACTGGTTTATTAATGATTTACGCATTTAATCCGCCAGCAGCATGGTTAAATAACTTATTATTAAATGGATTAAATAGTTTATCAGGTTCAAACATTGTATTACTTGGTTTAGTTATCGGTGCAATGATGGCTATCGATATGGGTGGTCCATTTAACAAAGCAGCTTATGTATTCGCTACTGCAGCCTTAACAGAAGGTAACGCGGCACCAATAACTGCAGCAATGGTCGGTGGTATGATTCCGCCATTAGCAATTGCGACAGCAATGTTAATATTTAAACGTAAATTCACTAAAGAACAACGTGGCTCAATCGTACCAAACTATGTAATGGGATTATCATTCATCACTGAAGGTGCTATTCCATTCGCGGCAGCCGATCCACTTCGTGTGATTCCATCAATGATGGTAGGTTCAGGTGTTGGTGGTGCCATTGCATTAGCATTAGGTTCAAGAATTAATGCGCCTCATGGTGGTATCATTGTAATTGCAGCGACTGACTTTAGTCATATCTTACAAACATTAATTGCATTAATTGTCGGTACATTAATCTCTGCAGTGATGTACGGTTTATTAAAACCGAAAGTAACCAAAAATGAAATTGAAGCTTCTCAAGCTATGGATGAATAACTTCTTGTTTAATAGCGTGAGATAAAAAATAATAATATGAGGCTACTTAGCAAATTCACAGTAGCTGACTGACTTGAGAAGGTGCTTATATTGAGTTTTTCTCAACGTTAGTCACCTATATGGGAGTTGGACATTGAATTCAAAATGAATTCTGTTCGACTCCTTTTTTATTTAATATTTAAATCTACTATTAATATATGAGAAAAACGGGTAGAAAGATGAAGTATATAGTTTAATATACTTTGATGATGTGACTTGACTATCAAACTATCTTAGTATTAAATGATAAGTTGTAACTTTTTAGTTAAAAGGGTTACATTCGACTATTTATAAATTAAATATGATAAAATAAAAGTAATACATTTTTTCGGGGGTGTCGCAATGGGAAGGTCTTAACATGTACGCATACTGTTAATATGCATTACGAAATCATTTCGTGTTACTCATTTGGGACACATAATATTTGGAGGTGAATCCCTAGAAATAGGGAATTAATTGGAAACAGTGACCATAATAAATTTAGTTGTATTTTTTCTTTTAATCGCTTTAACTACAGTCTTTGTAGGTTCAGAATTTGCATTGGTAAAAGTTCGTTCGACGCGTATTGAACAACTAGCAGAAGAAGGAAACCGTAGTGCAAAAATAGTTAAGAAAATGATTTCTAGTCTTGATTACTATTTATCAGCTTGTCAACTTGGTATCACGGTTACATCTTTAGGATTAGGTTGGTTAGGTGAACCGACATTTGAAAAACTAATGCATCCGTTGTTTGATTTATTGCACCTACCTGATGCTTTAACGACTACAATATCGTTTGTCATTTCTTTCATCGTTGTGACGTATTTACATGTGGTATTAGGTGAATTAGCACCTAAATCAATTGCGATTCAACACACTGAGAAGTTGGCATTAACATATGCTAGACCATTATATTACTTCGGTAATGTAATGAAACCGTTAATTTGGTTAATGAACGGATCAGCTCGTGTGATTATTAGAACATTAGGTGTGGACCCTGATGCACAAACAGATGCGATGTCTGAAGAAGAAATTAAAATCATCATTAACAATAGTTATAATGGTGGGGAAATTAACCAAACAGAATTAAATTATATGCAAAATATCTTCTCATTTGATGAAAGACATGCGAAAGATATCATGGTACCTCGTACACAAATGGTAACGTTAAACGAGCCTTTCAACGTTGATGAATTACTTGAAACGATTAAAGAACATCAATTTACACGTTACCCAATTACTGAAGATGGTGATAAAGACCATATTAAAGGCTTTATTAACGTAAAAGAATTCTTAACAGAATATGCTTCAGGTAAACCAATCAAAATTGATAACTATATTCACGAGTTGCCAATGATTTCAGAAACAACACGTATTAGTGATGCCTTAGTTAGAATGCAACGCGAACACGTACATATCAGTTTGATTATTGATGAATACGGTGGTACAGCAGGTATTTTAACTATGGAAGATATACTTGAAGAAATCGTTGGTGAAATTCGTGATGAGTTTGATGATGATGAAGTAAACGACATCGTCAAATTAGGTGACGACACATATCAAATTAATGGTCGTGTGTTATTAGACGATTTAAACGAGCAATTCGGTATAGAATTTGAAGATTCAGAAGACATTGATACAATTGGTGGCTGGTTACAAGCCCACAACACTAATTTACAAGTTGAGGATCATATCGATACCCAATATGATCGTTGGATTGTATCTGAAATGGATAATCATCAATTGATTTGGGTTGTACTTAAATATCAATTTATTGATAGTAGACCAACATTTGGTGAAGATGAAGATGAAGAAGAAAACCATAAAGATAATAAAAAAGAACATAAAGATGAATCACATGAATAATTAATCAAGTCTATGATTATATTAAATTTTTATGTGGTCAGTACAAATTTTAAGTAGTTGATAGATCTAAGAAATCCTTTATATCAAGTTTTTTAGTGCTATTCATCTTTCTAGGGAGTGGGATAACGGATTCAAAATGAATTCGATTCCACTCCCTTTATTTGTCTCAAACGTTACAATTGAGTTATCCTAAAGTATATTAACGTGACAAATTAATCGTAATGTCAGGAGAAGATATAATGGTAAATGATACACAAATTTTAAATAATGGTTATCCAATGCCTCGAATTGGGTTAGGCGTTTATAAAGTAACAGAAGAAGAAATGGAAATCGCCGTACAAGAAGCTTTAAAAGCTGGGTACCGTGCATTTGATACAGCTTATTTCTATGGTAATGAAAAAGAACTTGGCGAAGCGTTACGAAATAGTAACGTTGCACGTGAAGATTTATTCATCACTTCAAAACTATGGAATGATTTCCAAGGATATGACAGTACTTTAGAGTATTTTAATAAATCTCTCGAAAACTTAGGTACGGATTATTTAGATTTATTTTTAATTCATTGGCCATGTGAAGAAGATAATTTGTACATCGAATCCTATAAAGCTTTAGAAAAGTTATATGACGAAGGTAAAGTGAAAGCAATTGGGGTATGTAATTTTAAAGAACATCATCTCGAAAAATTAATGGCTGAAACACATATTGTGCCTCAAGTGAATCAAATCGAAGTACATCCTTATTTTAATCAACAAGAAGTGCAAGAATATTGTGATAAACATGATATTGTTGTAACAGCTTGGATGCCATTAATGAGAAATAGAGGATTGCTAGAGGATCCAGTCATTACAAACTTAGCTGAACAATACGACAAGACACCTGCGCAAATTGTGTTACGTTGGCACATCGCACATAACCGTATTATTATTCCTAAATCAAAGACACCGTCACGCATTCGTGAAAATTACAATATATTTGATTTTAATTTAGAGCTTACTGAAATCGCAGAAATAGATAGCTTGAATCGTAATGCAAGACAAGGCAAAGACCCAGATGAAGTTAGTATCGGTGATTTAAAATAGAAACAACTCAATTTGGAAAAATTTAAAGTAAATTAATATAGAATTAATGTATAATTTTTATGTATTTTTTATTAAGTCTTTGTTAATTACATGGTTATTAGTAGAATATTTATTAATTTTATTGATAAAATAATATTAAGAATGAAGAAAAGGATGTAATTTAATGAAAATCAGAGTCATTGTGCCTTGTTTTAACGAAGGTGAAGTCGTAACGAAAACTTACGACAAATTGACTGAAATTTTGATGGAAGATAGTGTAGTAAAAAATTACGACTATGATCTTTTATTTATTGATGATGGTAGTAAAGATAACACGATTGATCATATTCAATATTTAGCAACAGTCGATAAGCACGTTAAATATATTTCTTTCAGTCGAAATTTCGGGAAAGAATCAGCAATGATTGCTGGTTTTCAACATAGTGTCAAATGTGATGCTGTGGTGATGATTGATGGAGACTTACAACATCCCCCAGAATTTATTCCGCGAATGATAGAAGATTATCAACGTGGCTATGATCAAGTCATTGCTAAACGTAACCGTACTGGAGAAAATGTTGCACGTAAAACGATGACAAAACTATATTACAAAATCATTAATAGCTTTGTAGAAGATATTGAATTTGTTGATGACGTTGGAGATTTTAGACTGCTAAGTCAGCGCGCTGTGCAAGCAATGGCTTCATTGAAAGAGTATAATCGTTTCTCAAAAGGTTTATTTGAATGGATTGGCTATAATACTAAAGTCTTTACCTATGAAAATGTAGAACGTGAAGCGGGACAATCTAAATGGACATTTACAAAGTTATTAAATTATGGCATTGATGGTTTGATTTCATTTAATAATAAACCGTTACGTGCAATGATTTATCTCGGAATGTTAATTTTCAGTTTAAGTATAGTTTATATTCTTTATTTATTAATAGGTATTATGGTAAATGGAATTAATAATCCTGGCTACTTTACTACGATAGCAGCAGTTTTACTACTAGGCGGTATACAATTAATGTCTATCGGTATTGTCGGAGAATATATAGGACGTATTTATTATGAAGTTAAACAGCGACCTAAATATATTGTTCAAGCTTCAAATCTTAAAGAACCAAATCAGGATCTTAGATTAGTTGAAAAAGAAAAAGAGAAAGAGAAAGTATATTAAACCATAAACAAACGCTTGAAGAACGAATGATGATTCTTCAAGCGTTTATTTATGTTGTTCGATTTGTGATGTATGATTCGTTTTTAATTGCCATACAATATATATAGTGAATAAGGCGTAAATAATTAAAAAGATGTACCATACGGGTGTTAATAATGTTAATAAAATAATAGAAATAATAATAATAATATGTCCAATAATGATTGGGTATTTAATTTTTTTAATGAATTTAAAACTTTCTAATTCGCTTTTAGTGAAGGTACCTAAGAATATAATGCTAGCACCGATGATGAAGATAGCAGGTGCAAGATAAGGCACTGACATATAAATGGATTGTTCACTAGACGCATAAGTAATAAATAAAGAACAACTAATGATAATCGCAAATATAAGCGCAATTGATTTATACTCAGAAATAATAAAAGTATATTTTTGACGATTTAAGTAATATTGTAGTCCTAACCAACATACAAAAAATGCCACTGAACATAACGAGATAAAATTAAATTTGTCAATAATAATAATATTTATCAAAGCATTAATCGTAATTGCTATTAAAAAAGAAGTGAATTTTAGTTGTTTGAAACGACGTCTATATAAGTCAAAACCGAATATGCCAAGCACTACGGCAATATTAATTAATACATATATGATCATGCTGTACTCCTATCACACTTAGTTCATTAGAATATTATAGCAATTAAACTAAACTTAATCATTTCAAAACACTCAGTAAATATTTTTCTAATATAATATTTTAGTTAAACACCCTTTTTGTTACTCCATAATAGGGTATGCAATTGTGGTAAAACATATACGTGATTCATATCACTGCTTTGCATAACAGTATCTACTAATGATTCATATCGTGCTAAAAGCTTTTCAGTGTGATTAGCTACAGTATCATCTAAATATGGATTTCCTACTTGTAAGTAGAATGGAATATTAGGATAACGATGATGAATCATTTTAGCAAAATCATAATCTTCATCATTAAAAATCACTACTTTTAAATTTAATGTTTCTGGAACACATTGTTCTATGACACTATCCAGAATATCTAAATTAGGCTTCATATTAGAGCTAGGTGGTTTAGGACTGATAGTTAAGTCATTAATTTGGGTCATCCATGGTTGGAATTTACTACCTTGAGTTTCTAAAGCGGTGTAGATATTCTTTTTTTCAAATAAATCAACTAAATCCTGTATACCTTTAATAAGTGCTGGATTACCACCTGAAATTGTTACATGATCGAATTGATTTCCGCCAACTTCACGTAATTGATTGTAAATTTCTTCGGCTGTCATAAGTCGGATGTCTTCTTTTGCGCTGCCATCCCATGTGAAAGCAGAGTCACACCAACTACAACGATAATCACAACCTGCTGTACGAACAAACATGGTTTTGCGTCCAATGACACGACCCTCACCTTGAATGGTAGGACCGAAGATTTCGAGTACTGGAATTTTAGCTACCATTTATTTGAACTCCTTAGGACGATAAACGACATAGCTAGTGGGAGTTTCTCGTAAATAGACTTGCACGCATTGTGGGTGATTATCATATGTTTGTAAATGTGATTGAACGATATCGTAAATCGTTTGTGCTACAACTTCAGTTGATGGACTTTTACCTTGGAATTGTGCTAAATCATTTAGTAGATAATGATCAAATTGGTCATGGATTAGTTTTTTTAATTCACTAAAATTAATTAAAAAACCATTATGGTCAAGTTTATCTCCAGCAATTGTTAAATTGACAAAGTAAGTATGACCATGTGTTCTCATACATTTACCAGCATCTTCACTTGGAATATAATGAGCAGCTGAAAAATTAAAGTCCTTATTCAGTTCAAAAAGATATGGGTGATTCACGCTTGGATAAATTTGTTGAAACATACTAATGCACTCCTTTAGTTTCAAGGTATTGTTGAAGTCCACGTTGTCTTAATTTACAAGATGGGCATTCTCCACAACCATCACCGATGACGCCGTTATAACACGTTAAAGTATTGTGACGGATGTAGTCTAAGACACCTAGTTCATCGCTTAATTCCCAAGTTTGAGCCTTATCTAACCACATTAGTGGTGTATGAATAACGAAGTCTTTATCCATTGAAAGGCTAAGTGTAACGTTCATAGATTTAATAAAACTATCACGACAATCAGGATAGCCAGAAAAGTCAGTTTCACACACACCTGTAATAATATGTTTAGCATTTAATTGATAAGCAAGTGCACCTGCAAATGATAAAAACAATAAATTACGAGCTGGAACAAATGTATTAGGGATACCATCCTCTCCGGTTTCAATTTCCATATCATGTTGTGTTAAAGCATTAGGTGTTAATTGAGATAATAAAGACATATCTAATACATGATGTTTTAAACCTTGGTCTTTCGCAATTTGTGTTGCCACTTCTATTTCTGTATCGTGACGTTGTCCGTAATTAAATGTTACTAATTCTACGTCTTTGAAATGCTTTTTAGCATAAAACAAACACGTCGTACTATCTTGACCTCCGCTAAACACAACGAGTGCTTTTTCGTTATTGAGAGCGCTATTTGTCATTGTTATTCTCCTTTTGAAAAAGATTATTAATAAAACATGCCGATGAATGACCTAATTGTTAAAGAAATAAAAAAAAGAGTCTATCTCTATAAAAAAGATAGACTTAGAAATATTGTAAGCAGTTAATAACGATATAAACTGGTAGAATTTAATATAAATATTTCAATTGGAGTCTAGTTTTTTATAGAGGGTTTCAGCTAGGAACCTCTTTCGAATTTTTTTGTACGCTAGTTAGATTAATATAATCAATTCATAAAATCAAGTTATATTTTCTAAATATATGAGAGTAAACCCTTACATTTTTCAAAAGATAGTAATTATAATATGGTAAGAGAAGATGTTATTTAACTAAGAGTTGGAGAGACTTAAATGATACTAGTCATAGATAATAAAGATTCATTTACATATAATTTAATAGACTATTTAAAAACTGAAACCACTAAAATAGTTAAAGTTATCGATGTAGCGCACGTATCGTTAGCAGAATTAAAGCAATTAGAGATTGAAGCTATTGTTATTTCACCCGGACCCGGCAAACCTAGTGATTACCCGGTTTTAACTGAAGTTATGGATTATTATCAATCCGATGTACCTATTTTAGGTGTGTGTTTAGGATTTCAATTCATTTTTGAATATTATGGAGGGAAAATTATTCATGGTCTAAAACCAGTTCATGGTCATACAACTCCTCTAACACATAATGATCAAGGTATTTTCAAAGGTATACCACAGTCTTTTAACGTGATGCGTTATCACTCATTAATCGCTGATAAAACACATGTACCTTCAGTATTAAAGGTTACAGCATATAATGATGAAGCTATTATCATGGCGGTTGAACATAAAGCCTATTCTGTATACGGTGTTCAATATCATCCCGAGTCTATTTTAAGTGAATATGGTCATGAACAGTTGCGACTTTTTTTAGAGAAAGTAGGTGTTACGAATGAATATAGCCTTTAATTACCGTTACTATACAGCGCCTGATAAGTATGAGATAAAAGAAATGAAATTTACGAAGTATATTTCTAAAAAAGTTGCATTCTCGTTTAAAGAAGTTGGAAGTGTAATTGGTTTTGCGGAAAATGAGCAATGCAATGGGCGGTATGTTGCGCTTTATTTAACATATGAAGCGGCAAGTTATTTTAATCCAGATATGGCTACTTATCCATTAAGTGATGATAGTGTTATTGCAGTTGCTTATAGCTTTGACTCAAATATGGTTAATACGATTTCCAGAAATAATACATATCAATATGTTCCTAAACATCATTTTCAATTTGTAGAAAGTGATGAACAAATGCAATATAAAATTAAACAGGTGCAAAATGCTATAACAGAGGGTGAAACATACCAAGTTAATTATACAACACGTCTGGTAAGTGACATACACTATCCAATTGTTACATTGTATCATTACTTAACACAAACGAATAATGGTGGTTATACGACATTATTAGATACTGATGAAGTGCAAATCGCTTCTATATCCCCGGAATTATTCTTTCAAAAAGGTGAATTTGATGGAAAGCACAATGTTATTGTGAGTAAACCCATGAAAGGAACAATGCCTCGAAGTATAGATAAGGACGAAGACTTAAACAATTACCATACATTGCAGTCTTCACTTAAAGATCGTGCTGAAAATGTCATGATTGTTGATTTACTGCGCAATGATATTGCGAGAATTTCACAACCAGGTACAGTTAAAGTTTATAAACCTTTCTTTATTGAAACGTATAAAACTGTTTATCAAATGACAAGTATGGTGACTGGACAACTTGAAGCACATACCTCTCTCAATAAAATTTTGACGGCGTTATTTCCATGTGGTTCTATTACGGGGGCACCCAAATTAAATACAATGTCTTATATTAAGCAACTTGAAGTTGGACCACGCTATGTTTATTGTGGAACAATTGGTTTGTTATGTCCGGATGATAAGATGATATTTAATATTCCTATTCGTACCCTAGAATATCGAGATGATCAAGTGCATTATGGAGTAGGTGCTGGCATAACTATCGATTCTGATCCTTCAAATGAAGTACAAGAATTTCGTGATAAAACAAAAATTCTGGAGTTGTTGTAGATGAGGTTATTTGAAACAATGCGGTTGGAAAATGGCACAATACCTAGATTTCAATATCATACGCATCGTATAGAACAATCAAGTGCACGTTTAGGCTTTGCCTTTTCAAAAGAAAAATGGGAACAATTTGTTAATCATATTCGACATCAACATGAGCAAGGTATTTATCGTTTAAAAGTGGAGATTGATCAATTTGGTCATTTAGAATATATGATTAAATCATTACCGACTAAGACCAGTTTTACTGCAAAACTACAAGTTATGGAATCAGGTTGTGATGAACGATATATTATTAACAAGACATCTGAACGACAACACTTGGAACATAATCATCAAACAGATTTAGTATTGTTATATAGTAATGATGGGAAAATTCTAGAATTTGATATAGGTAATGTAATGATTGAAGAACGTGGTGTCTATTACACTCCGAGCTATCATAACGATTTCTTATTAGGATGTATGCGTCAAAGTTTACTAGATCAACAGAAATTAGAAATTAAAGATTATGATGTAAATGAATTGGTTGGAAAATTGAAGAAAAATCAAATCAACGTCTATTTATTAAATAGTTTACGAGAGGTTGCCGAGGTATCGATTTATCTATAAAATAATATATGGAAAACAAGATAGCACACACGTGCGTATAGAAGCGTTGTATTGAATAAACGGAGTGAGTTATGGCGATACTGTGGGTTTTAATTATTGTAATATTAAATGTAATAGGTAAGTATTTAGCAGACCGAAATTTAAATCAAGACGCTGTAATTAAAGCGCGTATCGTGGCGACGATTACTGTGTTAATTCAATGTATATTAGTATATTTTTTAATTAAATCAATTATTCCATACGTGGTTGAATTTCTAAATATATTTTATCATCATTAAATAATATAACTATGAGGTGGAGTTATGAAGATTTATAGTCAAGGAGACCAAGCGATTGTAATAGCTGTTGAAAAGGATGTATCTAAAGATGTAACAACAGATTTAATCGCTGTTCGTGCACATTTACTAAAAAAAGAATTGCCATTCATTACTGAAATAGTGCCTACGGAATCAGACATGATGATTTGTTACGATGCTAGAGACATGATTAAACATCATCATATCACTTCACCTTTTCAATATATGAAAGCTTTAATTCATAGCATACAAGAAGAACTACAAGGGTCAGATATGCTTAAGGATGATAGTACATCTTATGAAATACCTATCGTATATGGTGATGAGTTTGGCCCCGATTTACAACACCTTTTAGATTATTACAAACTAGATAAAGAAGCATTTATAGAATTACATAGTAATCATGCATACTTTGTATCGATGATGGGTTATGCACCAGGATTCCCTTATTTAACAGGTATGAATGAGCAATTATATGTTAATCATACAAGTGATAAAAAGAAATTAGTCACTGCAGGTTCTGTTATTATCGAGGGGAAGAAGTGTGGCATTGTTACTACAGATACATATAATGATTGGTTAGTTATAGGCTATACTCCTACAAGATTATTTTCCCCTGAGAAGGAGAACTTTAACTTGTTGAAGCTAGGAGACAATGTGATTTTTAAGCCGCATCAACGCCAAGATATTGAACTAGGAGATTATAAACCATGTCAATCATAATTGAAAAAGCAGGGCTATTTAGTAGCTTTCAAGACTTTGGACGCCACGGCTACGAGTATGCAGGCGTTATTCCATGTGGTGCATTAGATACCTTAGGACATGAAATTGCCAATCGACTTGTGGCAAATGATAAAAACGAAGCCACGCTTGAAATGACACATATTATGGCAAAAATTCGTTTTACTGAACCTACTTTGATTGCTTTAACAGGGCATAGTTTCGAAGCATATACTCAAACTATGCAAATTAAACCATATAAATTGTACTTGGTTGATAAAGGTGACGTCTTATCTTTTAAAGAAATGAATAAAACTTCTAGAGTCTACCTAGCTGTTGGAGGGGGATTTGAACTAGATGAATGGCTTGGTTCAACTTCAACAGACTTAAAGGTTAAGATTGGTGGCTTTCACGGTCGCAAGTTAGAAGACGGTGATGTAATTGAAATGAAGCGCAACTATACAGATCGACATCATAAATTATTTGACAACCTTGCAGAAAAACATACGACTGATTGGGGCATAGATGGCTACGCATTGTCATTTAATTACATTTCTGATGTATTTCATGTCATTGCTAATAAAGGGACGGAGGATTTCGATAAAGAAACGCAGTCTCATTTTATTAGAGGAGATTACAAAGTAACTAATAAATCCAATCGAGTAGGTATGTTGTTAGATGGTGAAAAAATCAAGGCTTACTATGAAGATATGCCAGCGCATCAATCTGTTAAAAGAGGTACGATTCAAGTAAAACGTGATGGTACACCAATCATATTATTAAATGATCATTACACTATAGGCAGTTATCCTCAGATTGGTACCATTGCAAGCTATCATTTAACTAAATTAGCTCAAAAACCTCAAGGCTCACGCTTGAAGTTTCAGTTTATTGATATCGAAACTGCCGAAGAAAACGTAGTCAAATTTAGTAATTGGATGAATCAACTATTCCATGCGATTGAATTTAGAATGCAGTTAGAGATGTTAAAATAATTAAAGAGACCTATTATGGTTTAGAAGATAAAAAGTATAATATTACAACTTGTCAGACTATAGTCTGATTAATTATAAGACTTAAATCGCTATAATATATAAATCAGTTTATAAATCAAAGTTACTTATAATGAAAAACAATTTAGTTATTCACTATGCAAGATGCTTTTTCTTGATAAATGAGTAAAAATACTATATATTTATATATTGAACTATGGAGCATTATTACAATAACATTACAAAGTTCAGTAATTCTTAACAAATGATTAATAATCATAAAGAATAGCATCCAACCTAATATACATAGAGAAGTTCTCGAATGTTCTGATAATTGGGAGCATGTACGATTCGAGAGCGAAAGGCATCATGTGTTTGTATGCGTGACATATTCTCAATAATTTAAATAAAATTAGTATAAATGAAATTAGTTAGTACTTGCATAACGGCCATATTTGAGTGAGTGTTTAAGTCTTAAAGAGTCTTTAACATTTCTTCAAAGTTGAATAACTATAAACGGAGGAAACATACATGAGTTTACACAAAAAGAAAATAAGTCTTTTTGCGTTTTTCTTATTAACTGTATTTACAGTCACACTAAAGACGTATTTTTCATACTATGTTGATTTTTCTTTGGGTGTTAAAGGACTAGTTCAAAACTTAATACTGCTGATGAATCCATATAGTTTAATTGCACTTGTTTTAAGCGTGTTCTTATTCTTTAAAGGTAAAAAAGCCTATTGGTTCATCTTTATTGGAGGATTTATACTTACATTTTTGCTTTACGCAAACGTAGTGTATTTTAGATTCTTCTCAGACTTTTTGACATTTAGTACTTTAAATCAAGCAGGAAACGTTGAATCTATGGGTGGTGCTGTCGGGGCATCATTCAAATGGTATGACTTTGTTTACTTTATAGATACAATTGTTTATCTATTTATCTTAATTTTTAAAGGTAGTTGGTTAGATAAACGTGTATTCAGTAAGAAATTTGTACCTGTAGTCATGGCGGCTGCCGTAGCTTTATTCTTCTTAAACTTAGCGTTTGCTGAAACAGATCGTCCTGAATTGTTAACACGTACGTTTGACCATAAATATTTAGTTAAATATTTAGGTCCATATAACTTCACAGTTTATGATGGCGTTAAAACGATTCAAAACAATCAACAAAAAGCATTGGCTTCTGAAGATGATTTAACGAAAGTATTGAATTATACAAAACAAAAAAATACAAAACCAAATCCAGAATATTATGGTGTAGCTAAGAAGAAAAACATCATTAAAATTCATTTGGAAAGCTTCCAAACTTTCTTAATTAATAAAAAAGTAAATGGTAAAGAAGTTACACCGTTCTTAAACAAATTATCTACTGGTAATGATGATTTCAGATATTATCCAAACTTCTTCCATCAAACTGGACAAGGTAAAACATCTGACGCCGAATTTACAATGGATAACAGTCTTTATGGATTACCACAAGGGTCTGCTTACTCATTAAAAGGCGATAACACTTATCAATCATTACCTGCTATTTTAGACCAAAAAGAAGGTTATACATCTAATGTAATGCACGGTGACTATAAAACGTTCTGGAATCGTGACCAAATCTATAAACACTTTGGTATTGATAAATTCTATGATGCAACATACTATGATATGTCTGACGATAATATTGTTAACTTAGGTTTAAAAGATAAACCATTCTTTAAAGCATCTGCGGATTATCAAGCTAAAATGAAACAACCGTTTTACTCACACTTAATTACATTGACAAACCATTATCCATTTACATTGGATTCTAAAGATGCAGATATTGATAAACCAAATACTGGTGATTCAACTGTTGATGGTTACATTCAAACTGCACATTATTTAGACCAAGCTTTAGAAGAATATATTACTGATCTTAAGAAGAAAGGTCTATATGATAATTCAGTAATTATGATTTATGGTGACCATTATGGTATTTCTGAGAACCATAATAATGCAATGGAAAAATTATTAGGTGAAAAAATCACACCAGCGAAATTTACTGACTTAAACCGTACTGGTTTCTGGCTAAAAATTCCTGGTAAAAAAGGTACAGTAGATAAAACATATGCTGGTCAAATGGATGTAATGCCTACAATCTTACATTTAGTTGGTATTGATTCTAAGAATTACTTAATGTTTGGTACAGACATGTTATCTAAAGATCACAATGATGTGATTCCATTCAGAAATGGTGACTTTATTACGAAAGATTATAAATATGTAAATGGTAAAGCGTATTCTAATAAAACAAATGAATTATTAGAAACACAACCAAAAGATTTAGAGAAAAATAAGAAGCAGGTTGAAAAAGATTTAGAAATGAGTGACAACGTCTTAAACGGTGACTTATTCAGATTCTATAAAAATCCTGATTTCAAAAAAGTAAATCCATCTAAATATGACTATAAAACGGGACCAAAAGGTAACCAAAAATAGTCATAAAAAAGTCTAGGACATCAAGTCCCCGGACAAATGAAAAAGACAATTTCTATTGAAATATATAGGAATTGTCTTTTTTTATAGTTATGTTGATTACATTCAACAAATTGAGTAAATGTTCATCTAAGAATTTCTTTACAACCCAGCCCCCCCTAGGCAAGCATCTCAACTTTAGTAAAATGAAAATCCATTTAAGAACTACTTTAGAAGCTGTCGCCTAACAAGGGCCCCAACACAGAGGAACTGAGTTAATCAGTTTCTACAAGTAAAGTAAGTTGGGCAAGCGTGACAACAATACGAAGTATTGTAAATAAAGAAGCCAGTAAATGAATTTTTAAAAACTCATGTACTGGCTATTTTGTTAGGAATTATGTCCTAGGCTCTACTATTTCTCTGGAAATAATATCCCAGACTGATTTTGCTTTCAAATCAATATAAATAAAAAAATATTAACCGAGCGCAACATCTAAAATCATCATTATCGTAAATCCAAGCATTAAGCTTAATGTTGCTAAATCTGTATTATTTCCTGATTGAGAATCTGGAATGAGTTCTTCCACTACAACAAATATCATCGCTCCAGCTGCGAAAGCTAAAGCATATGGTAAGACAGGTGTAATAAATAAAATTAAAGCAGCACCTATCGTTGCAAATATAGGTTCTACAATCGCAGATGCTTGACCATAATTAAACGATTTCCAACGAGACGCGCCCGCAGCTCTAATTGGCATAGACAAAGCGGCACCTTCAGGAATGTTTTGTATACCTATTCCGATTGCTAAACCTAGCGCCCCAAGAAAAGTAGCTTGGTTATTACCAGTAGCAATGCCTCCAAATGCAACACCAATTGACAGACCTTCAGGAATATTGTGTAAAGTGATTGCTAATACAAGTAGCGTATTTTTACTTAGAGATGTTTTCACACCTTCACGATATTGACTTTTATCACCAATTTTTTGATGAATATGTGGGATAACTGAGTCCAAACCACGTATAAATACACCACCGAAGATAAAGCCAATTGCGGCAGGTAACCATGCAGGTAAAGCACCATCTTTGCCATATTCTATAGAAGGTTGTAATAAAGACCAAAAACTAGCAGCAATCATGATGCCGGCCGCAAATCCTTGCATGGAGGTTAAAATCCTTTCATTTACCGATTTAAAAACAAATACAGATGCAGCACCTAAAGCGGTCAATAACCATGTGATGATACCAGCAATAAGTGCTTGCAAGTATGGCGGTAAATTCTCGAAAAAGTCTATCATAACTCTTGTCTCCTTGTATCATTTAGCCCTAAAAAGGTGTATAATATATAGAACTGATTTAAGCTTATCAAAATAATTTTTAAATTTCGATATTTCGATATGAAAAGGAAGTAGAAGCATGGAAGCGTATAAAATTGAACATTTAAATAAATCTTATGCAGATAAAGTCATTTTTGATGATTTAAATCTATCTATTTCTGAACATGAAAAGATTGGACTAGTCGGTATCAATGGTACTGGAAAAAGTACATTACTGAAGGTTATTGGAAATCTTGATGATGACTACACTGCTGATATTACGCATCCGAATCAATATCGTATTCGATACTCTTCTCAAAAACATGACTTAGATGGAGATATGACGGTTTTCCAAGCAGTTTTAAGTTCTGATACTTCAACACTTCGTATTATTAAATCTTATGAAGAAGCTGTGAATGCTTATACGCTTCAACAAGACGATGCACATTTTCAAAAAATGATGGAAACACAAGAAGCAATGGATCGTCATGATGCTTGGGATTATAATGCTGAGATTAAGACGATTCTTTCCAAACTAGGAATTAATGATACAACTAAAAAAATAAGTGAGCTTTCGGGAGGACAACAAAAACGTGTTGTTTTAGCTAAGACATTAATTGAACAACCTGACTTGTTATTATTAGATGAGCCTACGAACCATCTTGATTTCGAGTCTATTAATTGGCTTATTAATTACGTTAAACAATACCCTCATACTGTATTATTTGTTACCCATGATCGTTACTTTTTAAATGAAATAGCAAGTCGAATTATTGAATTAGATCGAGGGAAATTGAAATCTTATCCAGGTAATTACGAAGATTATATTGCTATGAGAGCAGAAAACGAAATGATTGAGTTAAAGCAGCATGAGAAACAAAAAGCACTATACAAACAAGAACTCGCTTGGATGAGAGCGGGTGTTAAAGCTAGAACAACCAAACAACAAGCACGTATTAATCGTTTTAATGATTTAGAAACAAATGTTCATGCGCATCAAACGCAGGATAAAGGCCAACTCAATCTAGCGTATTCAAGATTAGGTAAACAAGTCTTTGAATTAGATCACCTGTCAAAACAAATCAATGGTAAAACTTTATTTGAAGATATAACTGAAATTATTCAAAGTGGACAACGTATTGGTATTGTGGGACCTAATGGTGCTGGGAAAACGACGTTACTAAACATTTTAAGTGGTGAGGATACTAACTATACTGGCACACTTAAAATTGGCCAAACGGTTAAGGTAGCTTATTTTAAACAAACTGAAGAAACGCTTGATAGAGACATTCGTATGATTGATTATCTTCGTGAAGAAAGTGAAGTAGCCAAGGAAAAGGATGGTACATCTATTTCAGTTACGCAATTGTTAGAACGTTTCTTATTTCCAAGTTCTACTCATGGTAAAAAGATTTATAAACTATCCGGAGGAGAACAAAAACGCCTATACTTACTGAGATTGTTAGTACATCAACCAAATGTATTATTATTAGATGAGCCTACAAACGATTTGGATACTGAAACTTTAACTATTTTGGAAGATTATATTAGTACATTTGGTGGTTCAGTCATTACTGTAAGTCATGATAGATATTTCTTGAATAAAGTGGCTCAAGCATATTGGTATATCCATGATGGGAAAATGGAACGCATTGTCGGTACGTTTGAAGATTATGAAGCATATAAAAAAGAACAAGAGAAACAACACGCACTTGAAAAACAAGCACTACAATCTAAACCTAAAACGAATACACGTAAAAAGTCAGGGTTATCTTATAAAGAGAAACGTGAGTATGACATGTTAATGGAACGCATTGAAACATCTGAAGCACGTTTAGAGCAAATAGATGAAGAAATGATTGAAGCAAGTGCAGATTATGCAAAAATTAAAGAATTAAACGCAGAAAAAGAACAATTGGAACAGACATACGAAGAAGACATCACGAGATGGAGTGAACTAGAAGAATTAAAAGAGCAATAAGGGGATTGTGAGTATGGAAGCAACATTGTCGCATTATTTTGGTTATGACAAATTCAGACCTGGACAGAAAGAAATTATAACTAAGATAATGGATCATCATAATGTATTAGGTGTATTACCAACAGGTGGCGGTAAATCAATTTGTTATCAAGTGCCTGGTTTGATGCTAGGTGGTACAACGATTGTCATTAGTCCTTTAATTTCTTTGATGAAAGACCAAGTAGATCAATTGAAAGCGATGGGGATTAAAGCAGCATATTTGAATAGCAGTTTGACTAAGAAACAACAAAAGACGATTGAGAATGATTTAATGACTGGTGATATTCAATTTTTATACGTAGCGCCAGAACGTTTTGATAATCACTACTTCTTAAGTTTACTAAGTCGAATCGATATCCATCTTATTGCGTTTGACGAGGCACATTGTATTTCTAAGTGGGGGCATGATTTTAGACCGAGTTATCAAAGTGTTATCAAAAAGGTATTTACTTTACCTCAAAACTTTACTATTGTTGCACTCACAGCTACAGCTACTACGGAAGTACAACAAGACATTATGGACAAGCTTAACATTGATAGACATGATGAAGTGAAAACAAGTACCAAACGTCGTAATCTTATCTTCAAAGTGAACCCGACGTATCAACGTCAGAAATTTGTCGTTGATTATATACAAAAACATAAAGACCAAGCAGGTATTGTATATTGTTCAACACGTAAACAAGTTGAAGAATTACAGGAAGCGCTAGAGACTATTCGCGTTACGACAGCAATTTATCATGCTGGGCTATCGAATAAGGAACGTGAGGAAGCTCAAAATGATTTCGTTTATGATCGCGTAAAGGTTGTTATCGCCACGAACGCATTTGGTATGGGTATTGATAAATCAAATGTGCGTTATGTCATTCATTATAATATGCCAGGTGATTTGGAATCTTATTATCAAGAAGCAGGACGTGCAGGACGTGATGGGCTTGAAAGTGAGTGTATCTTGCTTTTTAGTGAACGTGATAAAGGATTACATGAATATTTTATTACAGTATCGCAAGCAGATGATGATTATAAAGATAAAATGGGCGAAAAGCTAACTAAGATGCTGCAATACACCAAGACGAAAAAGTGTCTTGAAGCGACGATTGTTCATTATTTTGAACCTAATGAGAAATTAGAAGAGTGTGGCCAATGTAGTAGTTGCATTCAACAAAATAAAACATATGATATGACGCAAGAAGCCAAAATGATTATTAGTTGTATTGCACGTATGCGTCAACAAGAAAATTATAGTGTAGTTATTCAAGTATTACGTGGAGAAACTAGTGACTATATTAAATATAATCATTATGACCAATTACCAACACATGGACTGATGAAAGGGTACACAACATCAGAGTTAAGTCACTTGATAGATGAACTACGTTTTAAAGGCTTTTTAAATGAATATGATGAAATTTTGATCTGCGATGAGAGCGTCAAAAAGTTATTGAATAATAACAAGAAAGTATTCACTACACCATTCAAACAAAAAACGAAAGAGAAAGTACATATTAATACTGTTGAAGGTGTCGATAGAGTATTATTTAGTGAACTAGTTGAAGTACGTCGTAAATTAAGTGAAAAACTAGAAATTGCACCGGTTAGTATTTTTTCAGATTATACACTTGAAGAATTCGCAAAACGCAAGCCAGAATCTAAGCAAGAAATGATTTCAATTGATGGTGTCGGTAGTTACAAGTTAAAACATTATTGTCCGAAGTTCTTAGAACGCATTCAATCATATAAAACAAGTATATAAATATGCTAAGGGTAAGGTTATACGATTCAATATCGTACGCCTTACCCTTATTTTTATAATTAATACAAATTTAACTATAAAAATAAAACCAATTAAATATGAATTTAGTATTAAACATGTTTTAATAGGGAATATGATATGCAAAACGTTTGAATAGACGGTATAAATGAAGGTGACTAAATGATTGAATTCAAAAACGTGACAAAGCGGTACGACGAAAATATAGCTGTAGATGATGTGAGTTTTAAAATTAATGAAGGCGAATTTTTTGTTCTTATAGGACCATCGGGTTGTGGTAAAACAACTACATTAAAGATGATAAATAGATTAATTCCTTTAAGTGAGGGTTACATATATTTCAAAGACAAACCTATTAGTGATTATCCTGTGTATGAAATGCGATGGGATATTGGCTATGTCTTACAACAAATCGCATTGTTTCCACATATGACAATTAAAGAGAACATTGCACAAGTGCCACAGATGAAGAAATGGAAAGATAAAGATATTGATCAACGTGTTGATGAATTATTGGCAATGGTTGGTTTAGAACCAGAGAAGTATCGTGATCGTAAACCGGATGAACTTTCAGGGGGCCAACGTCAAAGAGTGGGTGTGGTTCGTGCGTTAGCTGTTGATCCACCGGTTATATTAATGGATGAACCGTTTAGTGCATTGGATCCGATTAGTCGTGAGAAGTTGCAAGATGGTTTATTAGATTTGCAAACCAAAATTAAAAAGACCATTATTTTTGTTACACATGATATTCAAGAAGCTATGAAATTAGGTGATCGTATTTGTTTATTGAATAATGGACATGTTGAGCAAATAGCTACGCCTCAAGAATTTCGAGATCATCCCAACAATGCGTTTGTTGAAGAATTTATGGGTAGTCATTTAGATCAAGATAAAGAAGATTTACAACTAAAAAATTTAAACATTACAACACCTTTAACAGAGCGTGATACGCAACATAACTATCCTGTAGTGAGTAGCAGTGTTAAATTACGTGAGGTTTATGCTTTATTAGCGCAACATGAAGCTGTTCTCGTAGAAGATGATACAACCTCAACAACGTCGCTATTAAAACGTGAAGATATCTTCAACTATTTATCTAATCATAGCGATAAGGAGGTTAAAGCATGAATGAACTATTAACGACTTTAAATGACCGTAAAGGTGAATTGCTTAGAACGATTTTAGAACATATTCAAATTTCGTTTATAGCATTACTTATCGCTATTTTAATTGCCGTGCCATTAGGTATTGCCTTAACTAAGACAAAGCGATTATCTGAAATTGTAATGAATATTGCTGCGATTCTTCAAACCATTCCATCACTTGCATTACTAGGTTTAATGATTCCTATCTTTGGTATTGGTAGAGTGCCAGCAATTATTGCTTTAGTTGTCTATGCTTTGTTACCAATTTTAAGAAATACATACACAGGCATACAAGAAGTAGACCCATCATTAATTGAAGCGGCTAAAGGTATTGGGATGAAGCCTATCCGTCGCCTTACTAAAGTTGAATTGCCTATAGCAATGCCAGTTATTATGGCTGGGATTCGAACTGCGATGGTACTCATTATTGGTACAGCAACGCTTGCGGCATTAATTGGTGCTGGTGGTTTAGGGGATCTCATTTTATTAGGTATAGACCGAAATAACACTTCACTTATATTAATTGGTGCGATTCCTGCTGCATTACTTGCGATTCTTTTTGATTTGATTTTGCGTTATATGGAGAAATTATCGTATAAGAAGTTATTAATTAGCATTGGTGTTATTATACTGATTATCTTGCTAGTTATTATTGTCCCACTTTTCGGGAAAAAAGGAGACAACATTACGCTTGCGGGTAAATTAGGTTCAGAACCGTCAATTATCACTAATATGTATAAAATACTAATCGAAGATGAAACAAATGATACGGTAGATGTTAAAGATGGCATGGGTAAAACGTCATTCCTCTTTAATGCTTTAAAATCAGATGACATCGATGGTTATCTTGAATTTACAGGTACTGTATTAGGAGAGTTGACGAAAGAAGACTTGAAATCTAAAAAAGAAGGTGCAGTATATAATCAAGCTAAGCACAGTCTTGAGAAGAAATATGATATGACGATGCTTAAACCTATGAAATACAATAATACGTATGCTTTAGCAGTGAAGAAAGACTTCGCTAAGAAGAATAATATTAAAACAATTGGGGACCTACAAAAAGTAGAGGATAAGCTTAAACCTGGATTCACGATGGAATTTAATGACCGCCCTGATGGCTATAAAGCAGTTGCTAAAGCTTATGGTTTAAAAATATCTAATATTAAACAAATGGAACCTAAACTTCGCTATACAGCAGTTGAAAAGGGAGACATCAACTTAATTGATGCATATTCAACAGATGCCGAATTAAAACAATATAATATGGTTGTATTAAAAGACGATAAACATGTCTTCCCTCCATATCAAGGTGCACCGATGTTTAAAGAAAAATTCTTGAAAGACCATCCTGAAATTAAAAAACCTCTTAATAAACTAGCTGGTAAAATTTCGGATGAAGAGATGCAAGAAATGAATTATAAAGTCACTGTTAAGAACCAAGATCCATATAAAGTAGCTAAACAATATCTTGAAAAAGAAGGTTTAGTAAAATAGTGATCGAGTTTAACGGTTAATAGAGTATGCACCCCAAAAGGTAGACGAAAATTCTAACTTTTTGGGGTGTATTTTTATGAGTAATCATTATAAAGTTGTAATCTAAAATATTTTTATTTACACTAGATTTTAAATACATTAGAAATATATGTATTGATTAAGGGGTGGGAAAATGAATACAAAACATTATTCAAGGCAAGAAATTGTTGATAGTGTACCTCAAAAAGGATTTTTTGGGCATCCTAAAGGGTTAAGTACGCTATTCTTTACTGAATTCTGGGAACGATTTAGTTATTATGGCATGAAAGCCATCTTAGCTTACTATCTCTATTATTCAGTTAGTAAGGGTGGCTTTGGTTTGCCACAAGGTACAGCATTACAAATTGTATCGCTATATGGTGCACTTATTTATATGTCTGGAACGGTTGGTGGATGGATCGCTGATAGAATCATAGGCACAAGGCATGCGCTATTCTATGGTGGTATATTAATTATGTTTGGTCATATTTTATTAACTATACCGGGTAATTTAACGGTGGTAATGATTGCTTTATTACTTTTAATTATTGGTACAGGGTTGCTGAAACCAAACATTTCCACAACAGTTGGTGAGTTATATCACCATAATGATAAAAGACTGGATGGGGCATTTACGATTTTCTACATGGGTATTAACCTGGGGAGTTTCTTATCACCGTTTGCAACGGGATATTTACAAACACGTTTAGGCTTTCACTTTGGCTTCGCAATAGCTGCAATTGGGATGTTTATCGGTTTAGTAACGTATTTAATTACGAACAAGAAAAGTTTAGGTCTAGCAGGTGTTAGTGTACCGAATCCACTGCGTAAAGAAGAAATAAAAAAATTATCAATGATTACTGGTATTTCAATTATAGTATTCGCAATTGTCTTACTTATCTTACAATTAGTGGGATCGTTAAGTTTATCAAGTTTTAGTCTCATTGTGACATTGATAGGTGTTGTATTGCCAATAGGTATCTTTATATATATGCTATCTAGTCATAAAACGCGAAAAGAAGAACGTTCAAGAATCTATAGTTACATACCATTATTTATTACGTCAGTAGCTTTTTGGATGATTCAAGAGCAAGGGTCTACGATATTAGCTAATTTTGCTGATCAAAAAACAGAATTAAGCTTAGCTAAATTGACAAAAGGCGTCATTGACTTTCATATTCCAGCGGCATGGTTTCAATCTGTCAATCCAGTGTTCATCATTATTTTAGCGCCTATTTTTGCGAGTGTATGGACAAAATTAGGTAAACGTAATCCAAGCACAGTATATAAATTTGCAGGCGGTGCCATTTTTGCAGGGTTATCGTATTTAATTATGGTCATTCCATTAAGTACGCATTCTCAATTAATTCATCCAATTTGGTTAGTACTTAGTTTCTTATTAATCGCAATAGGAGAGTTATTTATTTCTCCAGTAGGTTTATCAGTAACTTCTAAGTTAGCGCCAGCCAAATTTTCAGCACAAATGATGGCATTATGGATGCTTAGTAATGCCACAGCGCAAAGTATCAATAGCCAAATCGTTGTATTATTTAAAATTATTAGCGAGAAAGAGTTCTTCTTATATTCAGGACTATTCACTTTAGTTATTGGTATCATTCTGATTGCTATTTCGCCTATAGTTAAAAAAGCAATGAATGGTGTACTTTAGTAAATTAATATGTTCAACTAAGTGTATTTTCACAATAGGAGAGTAAGTAGTATATAATTTAAGTAAGTGTTTTATTTTTTAGAAAAAAGGAGCGGTTGTACATGAAACAACAATTAAATCAATTAGCAGCTTATCAACCTGGTTTGTCACCACAAGCACTTAAAGAGAAACATGGTATTGAAGGTGAATTACACAAACTTGCTTCGAATGAAAATTTATATGGACCTTCACCAAAAGCTAAAGAAGCTGTTCAAACACATGTAGACGAGTTATTTTATTATCCCGAGACTGGCTCACCATCATTACGCAAAGCAATTAGCAAGCATTTGAATGTGGATCCATCTAGAATTTTATTTGGTGCAGGATTAGATGAGGTTATCTTAATGATCTCAAGAGCTGTGTTAACTCCTGGAGATAAGATTGTAACAAGTGAAGGAACATTTGGTCAGTACTATCACAATGCAATTGTAGAATCTGCTGAAGTCGTTCAAGTACCATTAAAAGATGGTGGATTTGATTTAGATGAAATAATTAAAGAAGTAGACGAAGATACAGCATTAGTGTGGTTATGTAATCCGAATAACCCAACCGGAACATATTTCAACCATGACGAACTAGAACACTTTTTAGAACAAGTGCCTAGTCATGTACCTGTATTAATTGATGAAGCATACTTCGAGTTCGTCACTGCAGATGATTACCCAGATACATTGAAATTACAAGAACGCTTCGATAATGCATTCTTGTTGAGAACATTTTCTAAAGCATATGGTTTAGCAGGGTTGCGAGTAGGTTATGTGGTTGCTACGAATGAAGCCATTGAAAAGTGGAACATCATCCGACCACCATTTAATGTCACACGTATTTCAGAGTATGCAGCCATTGCAGCTTTAGAAGATCAAGATTATTTACATGAAATTACATCAAAAAATGCTAAAGAACGCGAAAAGTTCTATAGTATACCGCAAAGTAAGCATTTTTTACCTAGTCAAACGAACTTTGTATTTGTTGTGACTAATAAAGCACAAAAATTATATGAGGCGTTACTAAATGTGGGGTGTATCACACGTCCATTTCCAACTGGTGTCCGTATTACCATCGGCTTCCCGGAACAAAACGATAAAATGATTGAAGTATTAAAAGATTTTGATTATTAGTTTGTCTTATAAATAGTAAAAGGATTAATGATATGTAGGTATAGTAATTATGTACAAGATGTCATCTAATTGAGTAAATGGAAACGGCCAAGAGTTTGGGACAAATTTTTATTAAAAGGCTACAATGCAAATTTGTAGTAGCAGATTGGGTTGAGAAGGTGCTTTAATCAAGCTTTTCTCAGTTCTAGCCATCCTTGAGGGCGAAGCTCCAACAAAAAAGAATATCTACAAGCAAAGCAAGTTGGGAGTGGGACTATGAATTCAGAAGAATTCGGTTCCATTCCCGATTTTTTTGATGTCAATGAATTAATGTGGTTTATCATTATTTATTAACGCTTTAATATTGAATAGTAATTGTTTTCTTTTCATATCCTTATGAGATACACTGTAATTATTTTAAAGGGGAGGTTTATTGATGAATATTATACATGTTAGAAATGCCACATTAATAGTTGAATACGCTGATAAACGATTTTTAATTGATCCCATGTTAGGTGAAAAGGGGTCGTTTCCACCTTTTCCAAATGCACCTAGAGATGATCAAAATAATCCATTAGTTGAATTACCAATGTCGACTGATGAAATTATATCAAATGTGGACGCTGTATTTTTAACACATCTTCATTTAGATCACTTTGATGAAGCGGCGCAACAATTATTACCGAAAGACATTCAGATTTATACACAAAACGATGAAGATGTAGAAGAAGTAAAAAAAGCTGGCTTTAAAAATGTGATAGCTTTAGAAAAAGTAAATGAACTACAGGGTGTGACTGTGTATAAAACACCAGCACAGCATGGTCGTGGTGAAATTCTTGAAATCGCTGGTAACGTTTGTGGATTTGTATTTAAAGCTGATGATGAACCAACTTTATATATTGCAGGAGATACAGTATGGTATAGCGAGGTAGAAGATACTATTAACGAATATAAACCTGAAGTCATTGTGGTAAATGCTGGTGACAACCAATTTAATCAAGGTGGCTCATTAGTCATGGACGCTGAAGATGTGTATAACGTTGCCAAAGTGGCGCCTAATGCAACCATTATTGCTACACATATGGAAGCAGTCAATCATTGGATGTTATCAAGAGAAGCGTTACATGAATTTGCACAACAACATCAATTCGATACGCAACTACGTATTCCTAATGATGGTGATCAATATCAATTTTAAAATTTAACTATTGTTAACTTTTTATAGACATTATTTAATTATGAAGCCGTGTCATCATCGCTTGATTAATGAATTCTGTTCGATAATGAAAAATTTTGCTATACTTTAACGGTATATAGGTGATGATTAAGGGAGAGATAGTATGTCTAGAAAATCTATAGCAATTGATATGGACGAGGTATTGGCCGATACATTAGGTGCAATTATTGAAGCGGTTAACGTTAAAACAGAGTTAGGCATTACAGTAGAATCATTAAATGGTCAAAAGCTTAAACATGTGATTCCTGAACATGATGGTTTAGTGCGTGATATTTTAAGAGCGCCAGGCTTTTTTAGAAATTTAACTGTTATGCCACATGCGCAAGAAGTAGTTGAGAAATTAACTGAACACTATGACGTTTACATTGCAACTGCAGCTATGGATGTGCCAACGTCATTTCATGATAAATATGAATGGTTACGTGAATTCTTCCCATTCTTAGACCCACAGCATTTTGTATTTTGTGGTCGTAAAAATATAGTAAAAACAGATTATTTAATAGATGACAATCCACGTCAGTTACAAATATTTGAAGGTGAATCTATTATTTTCACAGCTTCCCATAATATTAATGAAGACCGTTTTAGACGCGTTAATGGATGGAAAGATGTTGAAGCTTTCTTCTTAGGAGAGTAAGTAAAAAATAAGCGATTAAGATAACGTTACGATATGTGTCGTAGCATTTATCTTAATCGCTTTTTAATGTTACATCATAACTATTGCGTGCCGTTTTCAGGGAAAGTAAGAATTTGAAGTGCTTTCGGTAAGACTTCAATTTTAATAGGCGTTTCTAAACTAATTTCGCCATCTACATCGACTTTCATGGCTGGGTCAGTAGTTAGAGTAATATGAGATCCAGCAATATGGTCAATACCATTTGTTATCTCATTCCAATCCATACTATCGCGTTTCTTAAATATATCATTAAGAATGGTAAAACTTTGTTTATCGAAAATAAAACTATTTACCTTCCCGTCTTGAGGTGATAAATCCATAAGTGGAATTCTACTGCCCCCAATGTTTGGACCATTAGCAACTACAAGCATAGAGGTATTGCCATTAAGTTCTTTATCATCAACAGTTAACGTAAAATCAAAATCTTCAGGATTCATTAACGTTTTAACAGTGGAACCGACATAGCTTAATTTACCGAAGATATCTTTACGACCTTCTTGTACATTTTCTGCATTTTGAACTATAAGCCCCAAACCAACGAAGTTAAGGACATAAGTGTCATTCACTTTCATAACATCATATGATTCGAGATGAGAAGATTTAAGTTGTTCACTCGCTTTACCAAAGTTAGGATTTAAGTTTAATGTTTTAGTGAAATCATTAAAGGTACCTCCAGGAATAATTCCAATTGGTATATTTAAGCTATTTGCCATAACACCATTTACTAATTCATTAACTGTACCATCGCCACCCAGAATAAAGACGATATCAACATCACTACTATATTCTTGCTTTTTGATTTTTTCACAATATTTTATAATGTCGCCTTCATTTTCACTCAATTGAATTGATAGGTGTTTACACATAGTAGTAAGTGATTTAGTTACTTCTCCCAAACCTTCGTATATATCTTTAAGCCCACTATGTTCATGGTAAAAAAGAACACCATGATTAAATTTTTGACCCATACTAATGCCTACTTTCATTATTTAATCTGATTTAACATTTATTTACCCGAAATGCTATTTGATTAATGACAATTTTAGTAATCGAGTATTTAAATACTTATCATGACACTTTTTAAGTTAATATACAAAGAAAAGAGGCGATAATACTCCTGTTGAATATTGTGACTTCATTTTACAGATAAGTACTAGAATAAGAGTCCGGGACATAAAGTTCTTGGATAAGTGAATAAAAGACAATTTCTATTGAAATAATATAGAAATTGTCTTTTTTATAAATTTTTTGATTATTTTCAGCTCGTTGAGCTACTACTTTTCTTATATTAAGTGCCATTAATACAAAACCAAGTTCTCTTTTGACTTTATTGAGTCCTCGGACAGACATCCGAGTGAAACCCAAAATAGCCTTCATAAATCCAAAAACAGGTTCCACATCAATTTTTCTTTGACTGTAGATATTTTTTGTTTTTGGTTCTGAAAGCTTTTTGTTAATTTGGGATTTAAAATATTCCCAGTTATAATTCTTCATTATTTTTTTGTTTGTTTTTGAATTGAAGTTCATACATTGATTTTTCAGAGGACATTCTGAACAATCGTCACATTCATATAATTTGAAGTCTCGCTTGTAACCATACTTATCATGACGATAGGCATATCTTTTAAAACCTAGCCGTTTATTATTCGGACAAATGAATTCGTCATTAATTTCGTCATAGTCCCAATTTTGAGTATTAAAGATGTCACTTTTATATTTTTTAGTTTTATCTTTTATAAACATTCCATATGTTATGAGTGGCGTTCGATTAAAGTCATCTATAATTGCCATATAATTTGATTCACTACCATAACCTGCATCAGCTACAATATATTCAGGTAAATGACCGTAGGTCTCTTGAATTGAATTTAAAAATGGAATCATCGTTCTAGTATCCGTTGGATTTTGATACACATTATAAGATAAAACAAATTGGGAATTTGTCGCTATTTGTAAATTATACCCTGGCTTAAGTTGTCCATTTTTCATGTGATCTTCTTTCATTCTCATAAATGTCGCATCATGATCTGTCTTAGAATAACTATTTCTATCCTTTAAAATAGATTTTTGAAATTCGTATCGATACTTTCGCTCAGAATAATCATTGATTTGCTTTTTGTATTTTTTGATTTTAGTTCTTTTGAGACGTATTTGTTTTCTTGTTTTAGTACATTTTTCATTGTTGATATGTTGGTTTAAATCTTCGATTTCTTTATCTAAATGACTACCAATCAAATCTATTTCTTCTTTTGTTAATTCATTATCATGATCTTCTTTGATTTCCGGTATGATTTTATTGGTTACCAATTCATGGTAGAGGGCTTTAGAATCCTCATTCATCTTTGATTCATGGTTTTGAATACTCTTTTTCCATACAAATGTATATCGATTGGAATTTGCTTCAATTTTTGTACCATCAATAAAAATAGCTTTATCATCTATAAGATTTTGTTTTATACACTGACTGTAAAATTGAATAAATAAAGATTCTAATAAAGCATCTACTTTTGGATTTACTCTAAATCGATTAATTGTTTTATAAGAAGGTTTTTGATTTTGTGATAGCCACATCATTCGGATGCTATCATTAAGCATTTTTTCTATTTTACGACCTGAGAATACAGATTGTGTGTAGGCATATAGAATCACTTTTAACATCATTTTAGGATGGTACGAAGTTGCACCACGGTGATGTCTGAATTCGTCGAATTCATTGTCAGGAATTGTTTCAACAATATCATTTACATGTCGTGAAATATCATTTGTGGGGATAAGAACTGAAGTTTCCATTGGTAGAGTAAGTTGAGTCATGTTATAATTTTTATACATAAGGCACCTCGTTAATTTAGTTTAGTGATGTTTATTAAATTATACGAAAGTGCTTTATTTTTTTAAAGTATTACAATGTAAAATTACATATAAATACAAAGTATTTTGGCGAGACTCTTGAGGGAACAGGACAAGCTGAAGACTACAGGCTGAAGCTGTCCCCTAAGAAAGCGAGCCAACAATACGGAGTATTGTAAATAAAGAAGCCAGTAAATGAATTTGTTAAAACTCATTTACTGGCTATTTCTCTAGGAATTATGTCCCAGACTCTTATTAATGGTTTGAATATTTAATTTACTTCTTAGAATCAGTAAAAAGGTAATTAGTGAATACCTTTCATCGCTTTAGAAATTTTAGGAGTGAAAGCTAAAATAATAATTGTTACTACGATAGCGACACTTCCTAAGAAGATGAAATAGTTTGTTTGACCTAATGGTTTAATTAATTTAACTAATGTCCCATTTAGTGCTTGTGCAGATGCATTTGTTAGTAACCAAATACTCATCATTTGAGCGTTAAATGCTTTAGGTGCTAATTTAACTGCTGCACTATTACCAGTAGGTGATAAACATAATTCACCGATTACACATACGACGTAAGAAAGGATAACCCAGTTAACTGAGAAATGAGCATCTCCATAACTCATGCCAATAAGTCCCATTAAGATGTAAGAAGCACCTGCTAATAATGTACCAATACCAAATTTAACTGGTAGACTTGGTTGTTTTTTACCCATTTTCAACCAAATAGCAGATACAACTGGTGCGAATAATAAAATGAATAATGGGTTAATTGATTGGAACCAAGCTTCACCAAAAGCAGTCTTCCAACCGAATAAATTCATTTGCATATCAGAACGTTCTAAGCCATAGATATTTAAAACGTTTGAACCTTGTTCTTGAATTGCCCAGAATAACATACCAAGGATGAATAAGGGGATAAACGCTTTAACACGTGAACGTTCTACATCAGTAACGTCTTTACTGCGAATCATAGTCGTGAAATAGATGATTGGTAAAGCGATACCGAGTACTAAAACAGTATTACTAATAAGATCGAATGATAAAGTATTTGTGAAATATGTAGCTACTAATACAATCGCGATGATTGCTACAATGATACCGACGATTAAGCCATATTTTCTTTTTTCGTCTGCTGATAATGGGTTAGTTGGTTTCATACCCACATTGCCTAAATTTTTCTTATTAAAAATCATATACCACACTAAACCTAAAGCCATACCAATCGCAGCAATTAAGAAACCGCCATGATAATTTTTGATATCTAGGAAGTGTTGCAAGATGATAGGTGAAATTAAGGCACCTAAGTTAACTGACATATAGAAGATTACGAACCCAGCATCCATACGTGTGTCATTCTCAGGGTATAAACGTCCAACGATATTTGAAATATTTGGTTTCATTAAACCAGAACCTATGATGATAAAGAACATTGATGCAAATAAGCCAAACATTGCGAACGGTAAACTTAAACAAATATGTCCGATAATAATCAGTACTGCACCTATTAATGTGGCGCCACGTGTACCAAAGAGTCTATCTGCAACCCAAGCGCCAGGAATAGAAGACATGTAAATCAATGCCCCATATACTGACATAATTGACATTGCCGTTGTTTGGTCAATGCCTAAGCCACCGTTTTTAATTTGGTCGTACATGTAGAAGATAAGCATGGCACGCATGCCGTAGTAACTAAATCTCTCCCAAAATTCTACAAAGAAAAGTACGCCTAAACCATTAGGGTGCCCGAAGAATCCTCTCTGGGGTATTGTTTGAACAGCTTGTTCATGGGAATTATTTGTTGCCATAAGTATCCCAACCTTTCTTTTCCTAAAGACTGAAAAATAAATATGTATATTTTAGTGAAAATACAAAAGGAATAAGTAATTTCTTAAAAATAGAAATTTTTAGAATTTTCAGTCAATTAATTGATATTTTTAAATTAATGAGAATAAGTTTAACAAATTCGTATTATCTTACTCTTATGTAATTTTAAATGATATTAATAAAATACGCTTTAATTCTTTAATAGGCAATAGTGAATTTAGATAAAATGTTACTAAAATCAAAAAATTCCACTAAATATTGTAGTGATTTAGTGGAATAGTTGCATTTATACTTATCTATTATCGATTTTTTCTGGATACATATCATGATTCATTAATCGATGTTCAGCCATTTTCTCATATTTAGAATTTGGACGGCCATAGTTTGTATACGGATCGATAGAAATTCCACCACGTGGTGTGAATTTACCCCAAACTTCAATATAGTGAGGATCCATTAAATCAATTAAGTCATTCATAATAATATTCATACAGTCTTCATGGAAGTCACCATGATTTCTAAAACTAAACAAATATAATTTTAGTGATTTAGATTCGACCATTTTAATATTAGGAATGTATGAAATGTAGATGGTTGCAAAGTCAGGCTGTCCTGTAATTGGGCAAAGTGATGTGAATTCCGGACAGTTGAATTTAACAAAATAATCTCTACCTTGGTGCTTATTATCAAATGTTTCTAATACCTCTGGCGTATAATCGAATTCATATTTATTGTTTTGATTACCTAAAAGGGTAATATCTTTTAATTCTTCTTTTTGTCTACCTTTTGTCAATATTATCACTCCTTAATTTTTAGATTGTTGTTTAGGCAAACTGTTTTGTCTACGAGCCTTTTCAAACATGTAGTAACTTGCACCAATGATAATGACGTAACCGATAACTGCATAAAAATCTGGTGTTTCACCAAATAAGATAAAGCCGAATAGGGCAGTAAAGATAATAGATGCATACGTAAAGATTGAAATATCTTTCGCAGCCGCAAAGCTATAAGCAAGTGTAATGCCAATTTGTCCTACAGCAGCAGAAAGACCTGCGCCTAATAGGTAAACCATTTGTATTGTAGTCATAGGTTCAAATGTTGCAATAGAAAATGGAATTAAAACAATAACTGAGAATAATGAGAAATAAAATACAATCGTATAGGGTGCTTCCCTTGTACTCAAAGCACGTACACAAGTATATGCAGAAGCAGCAAAGATTCCTGAGAATAAGCCAGCTAATGATGTAATCATTGTTGAAGAGAATTCAGGTTTAACAATGAATAGCATACCGAAAATAGCAACAATCATAGCGATAATTTGATATTTACGCACTTTTTCATGTAGAAAGATTAAGCTTAGCAAAATTGTCCAAAACGGATTTAATTTCATTAATGTGTCCGCATCGCTTAATACCATATGATCTATTGCATATATATTTAATAACACACCAATAAGACCTAATGTAGAACGAGAAATTAATAGTGGTTGACTACTTAGTTTCCCGAACATAGGCTGTTTATATTTAAATATGAAAAACAATGGAATAAACATTGCAACAAAATTTCTAGCTAATGATTTTTGAAAAACTGGTAAATCACCTGCGAGTCTAAAGAACACAGACATAAAGCTAAAACCAACGGCAGAGATTAAGATTGCAATGATTCCCTTCACTTTTGGATTCAAGGTTAATCGCCTCATTTTCAAAAAATTACCTTATATATAGTAGCATAATTCAATAGTGCTTGCATAAGTACTTGCAATGAAAGACAAGATGTATTATTATTTTAATACGAACAAATGTTCCCCATATTAAACAATGAACTCAAGTTTTATAATAAATATTCGTGTTTCATTCGTGTTTTCAAAGTAAAAAATTAATAATTTTAGAATAATTGTATAAAATCTATTAGTTTAGCAAATAATTGTGCAGCATGAACGCTGATAATTCAATAATCCAATTTCATCGAGAAAAAGCAAGTAAAATAACTCGTAAAAATAAAATAAAATTTTAAAGTGAATTTAAGTTCGTTATGACGCACTTTTAAACGTTTTCCCGAACTATTGTCACTAAATAGTGACTTTTAATTATTAAAGCAATTCTGTATAATGAAACACAGAATATAGTATTGGTTTTATAAACGAAACACAACATGTTGTGTTTTTAGAAAATAAATGTGTTATATGAATAATTCATTTTAAAAGAAATTTCACACTTAATATTGTAGAAATTTCACGAAATCAATGCTATTAATACGAACGAGTTAATTAGAACAATGTTATTGATATTTTAGTTTGAACACTATATGTAGTGGTTAAACTATCAAAGTCACTATTTATAGCTAATTAATTAAAACTTGTAAACATCTTAATAAAATGTTGCGCAAATATATCGTATTAATTTTTAACAAGTTTTCTTATATCAATTAAGAGAGCTTCTTTTTAATTATTAGATTGACGAAAGAAGGCGTTCCAATGAAGGTAGTTTATTTCTCTTTTTCTGGTAATGTTCGAAGATTTATCAAACGAAGTGAACTAACTGATGTAATGGAAATTACGAAAGAAAATTGTAAAGATTTACTTAATGAACCATATATATTAGTTACTGGGACGATTGGATTTGGTGAGGTGCCTCAAGAAGTACAATCATTTTTAGAAGTTAATCACCACAATTTACGTGCAGTAGCAGCAAGCGGTAACCGTAATTGGGGTCAAAACTTCGCTAAAGCAGGAAAAACAATTTCTGAATCATACCAAGTACCGCTATTGATGAAATTTGAAGTACAAGGTTCTAATAAAGACGTTATAGAATTTAAAAATAAGGTGGGGCATTTCAATGAAAATTATGGACGAGAAAAAATACAATCATATTGAGCTGAATAATGAAGTTACGAAACGTAAAGATAATGGTTTCTTTAACTTAGAAAAGGATCAAGAAGCATTAAACGTCTATTTAGAAGAAATCCATGATAAAACAATTTACTTTGACAGCGAAATTGAACGTTTACACTATCTAGTTGACAATAATTTTTATTTTAATGTCTTCGATAAATATAGTGAGGAAGATTTAGTCGAAATTACAGAATTTGCTAAATCTATTAATTTTGAATTTGCGAGCTATATGTCTGCGAGTAAGTTCTATAAAGATTATGCATTAAAAACAAACGATAAAACGCAATATCTTGAAGATTACAATCAACATGTTGCAATAGTTGCGCTCTACTTAGCTGATGGAGATAAACAACAAGCTAAACAATTTATTTTAGCTATGGTTGAACAACGTTATCAGCCAGCAACACCTACATTTTTAAATGCAGGTCGAGCTCGTCGTGGCGAACTTGTATCATGCTTCTTATTAGAAGTTGATGATAGTTTAAATTCAATTAATTTTATCGATTCAACTGCTAAACAACTAAGTAAAATTGGTGGCGGTGTCGCGATTAATTTATCTAAATTACGTGCTCGTGGCGAGGCAATCAAAGGTATTAAAGGTGTAGCTAAAGGCGTGTTGCCTGTTGCTAAAGCATTAGAGGGCGGATTTAGTTATGCTGATCAGTTAGGTCAACGTCCAGGAGCAGGGGCTGTATATTTAAATATCTTCCACTATGATGTAGAAGAATTCTTAGATACTAAAAAGGTAAATGCTGATGAAGATTTACGTTTGTCTACAATTTCAACTGGACTTATCGTCCCTTCAAAATTCTTCGATTTAGCTAAAGAAGGTAAAGATTTTTATATGTTTGCACCACATACTGTTAAACAAGAGTATGGTGTAACATTAGATGATATTGATTTAGAGCAATATTATGATGATATGGTTGCTAATCCAAATATTGTGAAAAAGAAAAAAGATGCAAGAGAAATGTTAAATATGATTGCTCAAACGCAATTACAATCAGGTTATCCATATTTAATGTTTAAAGATAATGCTAATAAAGTGCATGCGAATTCAAATATTGGTCAAATCAAAATGAGTAATTTATGTACAGAAATCTTCCAATTACAAGAAACTTCAGTAATTAATGACTATGGGATTGAAGATGAAATTAAACGTGATATTTCTTGTAACCTAGGTTCATTAAATATTGTAAATGTAATGGAAACTGGTAAGTTCAGAGATTCAGTGCACACAGGTATGGATGCACTGACAGTAGTGAGTGACGAAGCGAATATTCAAAACGCACCTGGTGTAAGAAAAGCGAATAGTGAATTACACTCTGTTGGATTAGGTGTTATGAACCTACACGGTTACTTAGCTAAAAATAAAATTGGTTATGAGTCAGAAGAAGCGAAAGATTTCGCAAATATCTTCTTTATGATGATGAATTATTACTCAATTGAACGTTCAATGGAGATTGCGAAAGAACGTGGCGAAGTATATCAAGACTTTGACCAATCAGATTATGCTAGTGGTAAATATTTTGAGTTCTATACATCTCAAGACTTTGAACCAAAATTTGAAAAAGTAAAACGCTTATTTGATCATATTGATATTCCAACTGCTAGTGATTGGAAAGCTTTACAAGAACAAGTTCAACAACATGGTTTATACCATGCTTATAGACTTGCAATTGCACCAACGCAAAGTATTTCATATGTGCAAAATGCAACAAGCTCAGTAATGCCAATTGTTGATCAAATTGAACGTCGTACGTATGGTAATGCTGAAACATTCTATCCAATGCCATTTTTATCTCCAGAAACAATGTGGTATTATAAATCAGCATTTAATACTGACCAAATGAAATTAATCGATTTAATTGCCACAATCCAAACTCATGTGGACCAAGGTATTTCAACAATTTTATATGTAAATTCTGAAATTTCAACTCGTGAGTTATCAAGATTATATGTTTATGCACATCATAAAGGACTTAAATCTTTATACTATACACGTAATAAATTGTTAAGTGTAGAAGAATGTACAAGCTGTGCAATTTAATTTTCAAGACTTATATTGATAAGAAATGATAGAGGGGAAAAGGGAGAATCCAATTTCAATAGTTGGTACCCCCTTGCCCCTTTAAATAATGTAATTTAAGGTTTTTTAGGATAAAAGGAGGATTTTTTAAATGAAGGCCGTCAATTGGAATACCCAAGAAGATATGACAAATATGTTTTGGCGTCAAAATATCTCTCAAATGTGGGTAGAAACAGAATTTAAAGTATCAAAAGATATAGCAAGTTGGAAGACACTAACAGATGACGAGAAGAATACTTTCAAACGTGCACTAGCAGGTTTAACAGGTTTGGATACGCATCAAGCAGATGATGGTATGCCATTAATCATGCTACATACTACTGATTTACGTAAAAAAGCTGTATATTCATTTATGGCTATGATGGAGCAAATTCATGCTAAGAGCTATTCACATATCTTTACAACATTACTTCCATCTAGTGAAACAAATTATTTATTAGACACTTGGGTAATTGAAGAACCTCATTTAAAATACAAATCTGATAAAATTATTGAAAACTATCATAAATTATGGGGGAAAGAAGCCTCTATATTTGATCAATATATTGCAAGAGTTTCAAGTGTATTCTTAGAAACATTCTTATTCTATTCTGGCTTTTATTATCCTCTATATCTTGCTGGTCAAGGTAAGATGACAACTTCTGGAGAAATCATCAGAAAGATTCTATTAGATGAGTCTATACATGGCGTATTTACTGGTTTAGATGCCCAAAGTTTACGTAATGAACTTTCTGAGAATGAAAAGCAAAAAGCAGACAAAGAAATGTACAAGCTACTTGAAGAATTATATAGCAACGAAGTCTCATACACACATATGTTATACGATGATATTGGTTTAAGTGAGGATGTATTGAATTACGTTCAATATAACGGCAATAAAGCATTATCTAATTTAGGCTTTGAACCTTACTTTGAAGAAAAAGAATTTAATCCAATTATTGAAAATGCCTTAGACACTTCTACGAAAAATCATGACTTCTTCTCCGTTAAAGGTGATGGATATACATTGGCATTAAATGTAGAAGCATTACAAGATGAAGATTTTATCTTTGATAATTAAATAACGAGTAATCATTAATAAACATTAGGGTCGCTAGATTGAGTGTTGAAATTTTCAATACTTTATCTAGCGACTTTTTTTTGCATGAGTTTAAGTTAAATAAATAATAGTAAAAGTATGTATCATTTTATATAAATTTTTAATAATATGTTAAAACGCTATTGAAATTACCTGATGTTATATTTAAAATTAGTATTAACGACAATGATAATCATTATCGTTAAGTCTGATTAATAACTTAATATTTTACATAAGTTAAGGGGAATTACTAATGAAGATTTTATTTAAAGGTTATGTTTTCTTTATTTTGTTAGTGATTTTAACTATAACCTCTTTATTTGTTGGAGTGAGCGAACTGTCTCTAACAGATATTTTCCACTTAAGTGAAGAACAAAAGAATATTTTGTTCTCAAGCCGTATTCCCAGAACAGTTAGTATCCTTCTTTCAGGAAGTTCACTTGCTTTAGCAGGATTAATCATGCAACAAATAATGCAAAATAAATTTGTAAGTCCAACTACAGCTGGAACGATGGAATGGGCAAAGCTAGGTATTTTATTATCACTTGTCTTTTTCCCAAAAGGGCATATTTTAATTAAATTGCTTTTCGCAGTTGCACTAAGTTTAGCTGGGACTTTTCTTTTTGTTAAGTTAATCAATTTAATTCGCGTTAAGGAAGTTATCTTTGTGCCATTACTAGGTATTATGATTGGCGGTATTGTATCTAGTTTTACTACGTTTATTGCACTTAGAACGAATGCATTGCAAAGTATTGGTAACTGGATGAATGGTAACTTTGCAATCATTACGAGCGGACGTTACGAAGTATTGTATCTTGTTATACCTTTGCTTATTGTTGCGTTTATCTTTGCAAATCATTTTACGATTGCAGGTATGGGAAAAGACTTCAGTCATAATTTAGGTGTGAGTTATGAAAAAATTATTAACATTGCATTGTTTATTACCGCTGCACTTACAGCACTCGTTGTTGTTACGGTTGGTACGTTACCGTTTTTAGGTCTTATAGTTCCGAATATCATTTCTATCTATAGAGGTGATCATCTAAAAAACACACTGCCACATACATTGATGTTAGGTGCCATTTTTGTCTTGTTTGCTGACATTGTCGGTAGACTCATTGTTTATCCATTTGAAATTAATATAGGATTAACTATCGGCGTTTTTGGTACAATCATCTTTCTCATCTTACTAATGAAAGGTAGAAGAAGTTATGCCAATTAGTTTAAACAAGAAAATCATAATGCTTATTGTTGCAACGATTTTTATGGCTATTTTCTATCTATTAGTAGGTTTAGATTTTGAAATATTTCAATATCAATTCGAAAGTAGATTACGAAAATTAATATTAATTTTAATCGTCGGTGGCGCTATTGGAACATCAGTAGTTGTCTTTCAAGCGATAACCACTAATAGACTTTTAACACCTTCAATTATGGGACTAGATTCTGTCTATTTATTTGTCAAAGTATTGCCCGTATTTTTAGTGGGTACACAAGCAGCAATAGTTACCAATGTCTATTTAAACTTCTTAATTACATTAATCACAATGGTTCTATTTTCGTTGTTACTATTTGAAGGCATATTTAAACTAGGACATTTCTCCGTGTATTTCATATTACTTGTAGGTGTCGTTTTAGGGACATTCTTCCGCAGTATCACTAGCTTCATACAACTGATTATGGATCCAGAGTCATTCTTAGCAGTTCAAAGTGCTATGTTTGCTAGTTTTGAAGCATCTAACTCACGATTAGTAGTCGTATCATCTATTCTTTTATTTATTTTAATTATTATTGCCATCGTACTACGCCCGTATCTAGATGTACTTTTACTAGGAAGAGCACAAGCGATAAATCTAGGTGTATCTTATGAAAAAATGACACGACTATTACTTATTCTAGTTGCATTACTTGTATCTATTTCTACAGCTTTAGTTGGTCCTGTAACATTTTTAGGATTATTAACTGTGAATTTAGCGCATGAATTAATGAAAACATATGAACATAAATATATATTACCCGCCACGATTTTAATAAGTTGGATTAGTTTATTTATGGCACAATGGGTTGTTGAAAATGTATTCGAAGCGACAACAGAATTTAGTTTAATCATTGATTTGGTAGGTGGTAGTTACTTCATTTATCTACTCATCAAAAGGAGAAGTGCAAATTGATTGAAATTAAAAACTTAGATAAATCGATACAAAATAAGCCGATATTAAAGAATATTAATGTTGATATTAAAAAGGGAAGACTTACCTCGCTTATTGGACCAAATGGAGCTGGGAAAAGTACATTACTATCAGCAGTGAGTCGTTTATTTGAATACGAAAATGGCACAATCAAAATTGAAGGGAAGTCCGTTTTAGAATACAAAAACGATGATTTAGCTAAAAAATTAAGTATTTTGAAACAAACGAATCATACTGAGATGAATATTACAGTGGAACAATTAGTAAACTTTGGACGTTTCCCATATTCAAAAGGACGCATGAAAAAAGAAGATTATGAAAAAGTTGACTATGCATTAAATTTACTGCAATTACAAGAAATTAAACATAGAAATATAAAAACACTTTCTGGTGGACAAAGACAACGCACATATATTGCGATGACTATTGCTCAAGATACAGATTATATATTACTAGATGAACCTTTAAATAATCTCGATATGAAACACTCTGTACAGATTATGCAAACGTTGCGTCGCCTATGCAAAGAATTAAATAAAACAATTGTCATCGTGTTGCACGATATCAATTTTGCATCATGTTACTCAGACGATATTATCGCATTAAAAAATGGTGAAATAGTCAAAGCTGACATCAGAGATCATGTAATTCAAGCAGATATATTAAGACAATTGTATGAAATGGATGTACATATTGAAGAGATTAGAGGACAACGTATTTGCCTCTATTATGATGAAACAATATTTGATTCGATGGAATAATTAAATCATTTAACCTCAAATTTTTAAGGGGTGATGCGATTCGAAGACATAGATAAGAAAAGTCCAAACGAAACTCAGCATGAAGGTTAAATATTTAAAAGGAGTCATCGGAATGAAAAAAACTGTCTTATTTTTATTATTATCTTTAATATTAGTTTTATCAGCTTGTAGTAATGGATCAAATAACAAAGATTCAGGGTCTAAGAGTGAAAGCAATGACTCAAAAGAAACTGTAAAAATTAAAAATAACTTTGAAGCAAGTGGTAAAGAACGTGACGGAAGTGATGCTAAGAAAGTGAGTAATACTGTAGAAGTACCTAAAAATCCTAAAAATGCCGTTGTATTAGATTATGGTGCATTAGATGTGATGAAAGAATTAGGTGTAGCTGACAAAGTTAAAGGATTACCAAAGGGTGAAAATAACGCTTCTTTACCAGATTTTCTAAAAGAATTCAAAGATGATAAATACATTAATACCGGAAACTTAAAAGAAGTTAATTTTGACAAGGTTGCTGCAGCAAAACCAGAAGTTATCTTTATTTCAGGAAGAGCTGCTAATCAGAAAAACTTAGATGAATTCAAAAAAGCTGCACCTAAGGCTAAAGTTGTGTATGTAGGTGCTGACGAAAAACATCTTGTTAAAGACATGAAGAAGAATACAAATAACTTAGGTAAAATTTACAACAAAGAAGATAAAGCCAAAGATATTAATAAAGATTTAGATGAAAAAATTTCTGAAATGAAAGATAAAACGAAGAAATTTAAGAAATCTGTAATGTATTTATTAGTAAATGAAGGTGAATTATCAACATATGGACCTGGAGGACGCTTCGGTGGTTTAGTATATGATACATTAGGTTTCAAACCAGTAGATAAGAATGTAAGTGATAGTCCTCACGGACAAAACATTAATAATGAATATATTACTAAACAAAATCCAGATGTGATCTTAGCAATGGACCGTGGTTCAGTAGTTGGTGGAGAATCATCTGCAGATAAAGTCTTAAGTAATAGTGTACTTAAAGATGTTAAAGCTGTTAAAAATGACAATGTATACGAATTAGATCCTAAATTATGGTATTTTGCTTCAGGTTCATCAACTACAACAATTAAACAAATCGATGAATTAGAAGAAATTGTGGATAAATAAAATATACAATTTTATATCAAAATGGGCTTGCTATAAAAGCAAGCCTTTTTTATTGCGAAGAAATTAGATTTTAAACAAAAAAGATATTGATAAATATTTAATAGTAAAGTAATATAATTATTGATGATAGTGATAATCATTATCAATTATATAAAAAGGAGTCCTACATCAATGAAAAAGACGATTTTATTTTTATTATTAAGTCTTGTTCTGGTATTAACAGCATGTGGTAAGGGTTCTGAAAGTAAGAATGATGAACCTAAAAATAGCAATAACAAAGATACAGTTAAAATAGAGAATAACTATAAAATGCGTGGCGAGAAAAAAGATGGTAGTGATGCTAAGGTTGTTAAAGAAACAGTGGAAGTACCTAAAAATCCTAAGCGTGCTATAGCCTTTGATTATGGGGCTGTCGATATTTTAAAAGCATTTGGTGTTCAAGACCAAATTAAAGGTTTACCTAAAGGTGAGAAGAATTCTACACTTCCTGATTTCTTGAGTGAATTTAAAGATGACAAATATATCAATACAGGTAATATGATGCAAATTCATTTTGATAAAGTTGCTAAAGCAAAACCTGATATTGTTTATATTTCTAATAGAACAGCAACTCAAAAGAATATTGACGAATTGAAAAAAGCGGTTCCTAACGCTGCTATTCTCTATGTTGGCTCAACTGAAAAAAATTATCTTGATGATATGAGAAGAGTAACAACTAATTTAGGTAAAATTTATGGTAAAGAAGATAAAGCGAAGGCATTAATCGATGAGTTAGACAAAAAGATTGCCGATACAAAAGCTAGAGCTCAAAAATCAGATAAATCCACAATGTATTTATTGGTAAATGAAGGTGAATTATCTACATTTGGCCCTGGAGGTCGTTTCGGTGATTTAGTATTCGACACACTAGGTTTCAAACCTACAGATAAACATGTTAAAGCTAGTCCTCATGGCCAAAATATTAATAATGAGTATATTACTAACAAAGATCCAGATATTATTTTAGCGATGGACAGAGGACAAGTCGTTAGCGGTAAATCAAGTGCTAAGCAAACGTTATCTAATGATGTTATTAAAGATGTTAAAGCAATTAAACAGGGTAATGTATTCGAATTAGATCCAAAATTGTGGTACTTTAGCGCGGGTTCAACAACGACGACACTAAAACAAATCGATGAACTTAATAAAGTTCTAGATAAAGTAGAAAAACAATAATCGTCTTTGTTAATTTTTAAGCGATGTTAAGTATCTAGCACACAAATTAATTTTTAATACTAAATAAGCGCCTAAGTGAACGGTTTTTAGTTCATTTAGGCGCTTGTATTCCTTATATTTCAAAATATAGGTGATAGTGAAATTTACAGCGATTATTAAAGTGTGCCTTACAATTAGGACATAGTTCAGTCATCATATAATCTTGAATGGATAATTCATGTTTACATACACCACACATGATCGCTTTTTCATTAAATTCTTGTTCTGACCATCTTACAATCTTATGAGATTCATGTTCGTTATGGCATTGGTAACAAGGGTAGTATTTATCACAACATTTAAATTTAATCGCCACTACATCTAAAAATGTATGATAATGTGTGCAACGTGTTTCATCATCCACAAGGGAACCATATACTTTAGGCATCGAATAACGCTCCTTATATCACCTTATATTTCAATTAGTCTTCTGGATATTCTCCAATGATACGAACTTCACGATGTAGTTCAACATCAAATTTCTCTTTAACTACTTTTTGTACATGGTGGATTAAATCTTCATAATCTGTAGCCGTACCATTATCTACGTTGACCATAAAGCCAGCATGCTTTTTAGACACTTCGACACCGCCGATACGATGGCCTTGCAAGTTTGAATCTTGAATTAATTTTCCGGCAAAGTGACCAGGTGGACGTTGGAAGACGCTGCCACATGAAGGGTATTCAAGCGGCTGTTTCGTTTCGCGGCGCTCAGTTAAATCATCCATCTTAGCCTGGATATCATCCAAATTACCAGGTGCTAATGTAAACGCAGCTTCAAGTACAACTAAATGTTGTTTTTGGACAATACTATTTCGATAGTCTAATTCAAGTTCTTGCTTAGTAAGTTGAATTAAATCGCCTTGTTCATTGACGCAAAGGGCATAGTCTATACAGTCTTTAATTTCGCCACCGTATGCACCAGCATTCATATAAACCGCACCACCGACTGATCCAGGAATACCGCAGGCAAATTCTAAACCAGTTAAGACATGGTCTCTTGCAGCACGTGAAACATCAATAATAGCTGCACCACTACCAGCAATGATTGCATCATCAGATACATTGATATGCTTTAATGATAATAAACTAATGACAATGCCTCGAATGCCACCTTCACGGATAATAATGTTAGAACCATTTCCTAAATAAGTAACAGGAATGCTATTATCGCGAGCGTATCGTACAATTGCTTGTACTTGTTCATTTTCAGTTGGTGATAAGTAGAAATCCGCGTTACCACCTGTTTCAGTATATGTATAGCGCTTTAAAGGTTCATTAACTTTAATAATATCTTCAGGAACTAAAGATTTTAAATCTTGTAAGATGTCTTCTTGTTTTGACATAAGTACATCCTTTCTTCTCTTCTATTATCTAATCCTTATTATAGCAACTTTACAAATGATTTGCTAAGAACGGGGTCGGTACGTCGCTTGTTTTAGCACATTTATTTAAAGTTTATTAAATAATTCGTCAAAGTATTTTTGTTTTTGATTTTCGTATGGTCTTATATAATTAACATGTTGCAGTATTGTTTTCTTTTTTTCTGAAAATTGAAAAGCAATGTCTGGTTGTGTTGCAAGTGCTTCATCTACAGCTAGATATTGTTTAAAAAGTGGTGTATCCATTTGGATAATATGTAATCGAATCGTTTGTTTTAAATCAATCATGTTATTAAATTTCGCCATCATTACTTTCTTTGTATATGGATGATGAAGTCGATAAAAGCCAACATAATTTAAACGCTTTTCATCTAAGGCTGTAATATCATGTAAGTTATTTACGCCAACTAAAATATCCAATATTGGCTCAGTGTCATAATTAAAATGACGTGTTCCCCCAATGTGTTGTGTAAATTGAACAGGAGAATCTAATAAATTTAATAGTAATGTTTTAGTAGTTTGATATAATTCAACATAATCAGTAGTAGATGAGCCTTGTTCAAAAGGCTGAACTGTTGAGTACATGCGTATCTCCTTCATATTGTAGGTTATTTAGCAAATTCTGAAATACTATAACACAAATCATTTTCAATATAAATAGCTTTAGGTATAATACGTGATGATAGGAGTGCAATTATGAAAAAACTAGCAATTCTTTCAATAATGGTTATCTGTGGACTGTTACTTGCTTCATGTGGCAATCAAAAGAGTGCTGATTTGAAAGACTTTCAGAATCAGTTAAATAAGGTTGAACATAAGAAAAAAGATGTTAAAACAGTTATGGATAAAATTCATTTAAAACAAATAGACCAATTGAGTAAGACAGATACAACAGACAAGAATAAGAGAGAGTTTAAAGCATTGCAGAAAGACATAAATAATCATTTAATACCAGTATTTGATGATTATGAAAAAGAAGCCAAAAAATTACCAGCTAAAAGCCATAATGTAAAAGAATTAAAAGAGAAATATTTGAAGAATGTTCAGCATGAGAAAAAATCAATTCAAGACGTAAAATCATTTGTAGATTTATGTAATAAGTCTATAAAAGCTAATGAAGATATTTTGGATTATACGAAATTATTTGAAAGCAATCGATCACAAGTAGAAACGCAAATTCAAAAAGCTAGCAATCAAGACGATGCCAATCAATTAACATCTAAAATTGAAAACAATAATAAAAAATTAAAAGAAACAGCTCAGAAATATTTAGAGAATGAGCATTCTGATTCGAAAAATGCAATTGAAAAACGTATTAAACCTTTAATTGAAAAGCAAATTACCGAATTAAACCAAACGAATATTACTGACTCAAATGTTAATAATGCACGTAAAAATGCGATAGAAATGTACTATAATTTATTGAATTATTACGACACACGTGAAAATACTATAGCTATTGAGAAAAAACTTTCTAAAATTAATGTCGAAAAGTTGCCGAAAACGGGTAAAGAGTTAAGTAAATACGATAATGATTTTTACGATGATTTAAAGAAAGTTAAAGCGCAACAATAATATGATAGTTAGTAAAATTAAAATTTCCGGTTAACATTAGACAGTGAAATGTGTATAATTGAACCCATTGAGTAGTTTAAAATGATTATAAAGAGCAATGAATATGGGCATAAATAATTTTAGAGGTGAATAGAATGGCTATTAAGCTGAGTTCGATTGACCAGTTTGAACAAGTACTTGAAGACAATAAATACGTATTTGTATTAAAACATAGTGATACTTGTCCAATCTCAGCAAATGCATTTGATCAATTTAATAAGTTTTTATATGAAAGAGATATGGATGGCTATTATTTAGTCGTTCAAGAAGAAAGAAAGTTATCTGATTATATCGCTGAAAAAACAAATGTAAAACATGAATCTCCACAAGCATTCTATTTCATTGATGGAAAAGCTATGTGGAATGCGAGTCATGATGATATTAATGTATCTTCATTAGCTCAAGCTGAAGAATAAAATACAAAAACATATTGAAAGTTATGCGTAAGGCTGAGACATACCCGTTTGATGGTGGTCTCAGCCTTAATTTCTACCGTACAATTGGCTTTCAATTATGAAAAGTACAGATGATACATGTATAATGTGAAAGTGAAGTCGAATAAATAACATCTAAATCAGTTTTACAAAAAATAAAGAAAATGGCATGAGGTGATTAAGAGATGAAAGTATTAGTAGCCATGGATGAATTTAACGGTATCATTTCAAGTTATCAAGCTAACCGTTTTATAGAAGAAGCGGTAGCAAGTGAAATAGATAATGCAGATATTGTTCAAGTACCTTTGTTTAATGGACGTCATGAATTAATGGATTCAGTGTTCTTATGGCAGTCCGGTACAAAGTATAAAATAAATGCGCATGATGCAGATATGAATGAAGTCGAAACAGTTTACGGACAAACCGAGCAAGGGTTAACGATTATTGAAGGTAATCTATTTGTTAAAGGTCAAAAGCCAATAGAACAACGGTCAAGTTATGGTTTAGGTGAGGTCATTTTAGATGCGCTTAATAATGGTGCAGATAATATTGTCATTTCACTTGGTGGTATAGATAGTTTTGACGGTGGCATTGGCATGTTGCAAGCATTGGGTGCTAAATTTTATGATGATGAAGCAAATGTACTTGATGCACGTGAAGGAACTCAAATTATCAAGTTTATTAGACGAATTGATTTAGCTGATATTCCTCAAGCGTTTAAAGATGCACACATTCAATTGATGTCAGATTTTTCTAGTAAATTATATGGGAAAAATAGTGAAATGATGCAGACTTATGACACACAACACATTGATCGACAAAAAGCTGCAGAAATAGATAATTTGATTTGGTACTTTAGTGAAATTGTTAAGCATGAATTAAAAGTAGCGATGGGTCCTGTCGAACGTGGTGGTGCTGGTGGAGGCATTGCTGCTTTATTACACAGTTTATATGGTGCTGAAATACTAACGAGTCATGAATTAGTGGATCAAATCACACATTTGGATGATCTAGTATCTCAAGCTGACTTAATTATTTTTGGAGAGGGCTTGAAAGAAGAAGATCATTTACTTGAAACAACCACTTTAACAATCGCTGAATTAGCAGATAAACATCATAAGCCCGCGATTGCTATTTGTGCAACTGATGATAAATTTGATGTTTTTAATAAATATAATATCACAGCAATGTTTAATACATTTATTGAAATGCCTGAAACGTTTGAAGATTTTAAAATGGGCATTCAACTTAGACATTACACTGTACAAGCATTAAGATTATTGAAAACATCTTTAAGTGAATAAAAAATACATTAAAAATGCCTGGGACATTCGGTCTCAGGCATTTTTAATGTAATAGTATTTTATTTTTTATGGTTTGTTACTTCTTGAGCGATACCTATGATAACCTGTACCGCTTTTTCCATTACATCTATAGATGCATATTCGAAAGGACCATGGAAATTTCCACAACCCGTGAAAATGTTAGGTGTAGGTAAACCTTTAAATGATAGTTGTGATCCGTCGGTACCACCACGAATTGGTTCAGTATTTGGTTCAATATTTAAATCTGCAAATACTTTTTTAGGAATATCAATGATATAAGGATGTGGTTCAATTTTCTCAGCCATATTATAATATTGATCTTCAATATCGACTTTAACTGGGAAATCTTCATAATGTGTATTAATATCATCGCGGATTTCTAAAAGTTTTTTCTTACGCAATTCGAACGTTTCTCTATCATGATCGCGAATAATATATTGGAGCGTCGCTTTTTCAACGTTACCTTCAAATTTCATTAAATGAAAGAAACCTTCATAGCCTTCTGTACGTTCAGGCACTTCACCGGCTGGTAATAAACTATGGAATTGGTGACCTAATGAAAGGGCATTAACCATAATATTTTTAGCTGAGCCAGGATGAACATTCACGCCATGAGTCGTAATTTTAGCTTCAGCAGCATTGAAACTCTCAAATTGGAGTTCACCAAATTCACTGCCATCCATTGTATAAGCGAAATCCGCATTAAAACGTTCTACATCAAATTTATGAGGGCCTCGTCCAATTTCTTCGTCTGGTGTAAATGCGATACGAATTCGACCATGCTTGATTTCTGGATGTTCGTTTAAGTATTTCACAGCTTCCATAATTTCTACTACGCCAGCTTTGTCATCTGCGCCTAACAACGATGTCCCATCCGTAATCATCAACGTATGACCTATTAATTTTTTTAATTCAGGAAAAGTCTCTTGATTTAATACACGGTTAGTATCGCCAAGCTTAATTGACGTACCATCATATTCTTCCACGATTTGAGGATTCACGTTCGTAGCATTAAAATCAGGTGATGTATCAACGTGAGCTAAAAAGCCTACAGTTGGTACGGTATCCTCTACATTACTTTCTAATGTTGCAAACAAATAGCCATTTTCATCAAGTTCAGTTTCTAATCCGAATGTTTCAAGTTCTTGTTGTAATAAATGCAATAAATCCCATTGTTTTTCAGTAGAAGGCGTAGTTTCAGATTCTGGATTAGACTGTGTATCAATTTTGACGTAACGTGATAATCTGTCTATAATCTGTTCTTTCATAGCTAGACATCCCCTTAGATTCTATTATTCATATTATAAGATTTTCTATATGTTTTACCTTTAATTTTATCATATAACTGTTTGATACGTGTGTAAATATAGTAGAGGATTTCGGCGACTAATATACCGAATGCGATTGAACCAGAAATGAGCGTGACCTCTAAAAATGTATTTACTGCTTGTGTATAATCATTTGAAACTAAAAAGCGTGTTGCTTCGTATGCTGTCCCACCTGGTACAAGAGGTATAATTCCTGGCACAATAAAGATAATGACAGGGCGTTTATAACGGCGACTCATCACGTGACTGAGTAATCCTAGTATCAAACTACCTAGAAATGAGGCGCCCACTTTTCCTAAATCCATATCTACAGTATATTGGTAAATGGTCCATGCGACGGCACCAACAAAGCCACATGCTGCAAGCAGTTTCTTAGGCGCATTGAAAATGATAGAAAAAAGAACTGTAGAAATGAAACTAATTGTAAAATGGAATAAATAAAATAACATTTGTGAACAGCCTTTCTTAAAAAATTAGTAATACGATGGCTACACCAGCACCAATAGCAAATGAAGTAAGTGCAGCTTCAACACCACGTGACATCCCAGCTAGTAATTCGCCGGCCATTAAATCACGTATTGCGTTGCAAATTAATATTCCTGGTACAAGGGGCATAACACTTGAAATCGTTATAATGTTTTGGTTCGTCGCGATGCCTAACTTTGTGAATGTTGCAGCGATAGTGATAACCACAGCGGATGCGACAAACTCTGAAAAGAATTTAATTTGGATAAAACGTTGAACTAAACTAAAAGTTAGAAAAGCAGCACCACCGGCAATAACTGCAATCCAACAGTCAGAAGCTACGCCTCCAAACATGAATAGGAAGAAACCGCATGCGATTGCGGCAGCAAAAAAGTTTAATAAAAAAGAATATTGTAATGATGCCCGACGTAAATGAATCAGTTCAGATTTAGCTTCGTCTATAGATAATTCATTTCGTGCAATCTTTCGAGATAGACTGTTTGTTAGGGCAATTTTCTCTAAATCTGTAGTACGTTCACGTATTCGAATGAGTCTTGTATTTGTACGGTCATTGAGAGAAAAAATAATCGCTGTTGACGTTACGAAACTATATGTATCATATAAACCATAACTATGCGCGATACGATTCATCGTATCTTCTACACGATAAGTTTCAGCACCTGCTTCTAGAAGAATTCTTCCAGCAATTAATACAACATCAATCACTTTATTTTCATCGATAATAGTGATTGAATCTGACATAAACGTCACCTCCATAGCAAAGGGTAGATAAATTTCGTTAAATAGACAATTTGAAGTGTACAACTTGCGCACGTAACTTGCAATAGTGATTCACGTATTCATACCACTTCTTCAAAGATTGTTAACATACGATCTCAATTATTTACATTTTATGTGATTTTAAAATGTGAAATAACTACTAAAAAATCGACGTTATACGCTTAAAATATAAAAAACTTCTTTCAAAGTAGACATTGTAGAAATGTAACTTAGAAAGAAGTTTCGTATTTAAGTTTAAAACTTGTATCTCATTTTTTATTAGTAGCAATCTACATTTTAATAATAGGGTTGAACATGACTTGGTTACGGCCTTCATTTTTAGCAACATGAACCATGTCATCTGCGTCTTTAAATACTTTACGTTGTGATTTGTGATCTTCTTTAGTTAAGTAACCCACACCTATTGAAACGGATAATTTAATGACTTCTTTATTAGGTAAATGGAATGAAGATTTTTCTACACCTGTTCGAATATTCTCCGCAAGTTTAACACTTTGATCTAATGAATAATCTCGAATGACTACTGAGAATTCTTCGCCACCATTACGGAAAATTTGAAATTGTTTTGGCACGTAGTTTTTTAATAACTGTGACATTTGCTTGAGCACAGCATCACCAGAATGATGTGAATACGTGTCATTTACATCTTTAAATCCGTCTATATCTATTAAAAGAAGTGCTAGACTTTCATTATTATCTTCAGCGGCTTGTGAAATTTCATTTAAATGTCTATCAAACTCTTTAACGTTACCTAAACCTGTAAGATAGTCGTATTTGTCTTCATTTTCATAACGTGTAACAAGAGAGAAGAAATGCCACATATCAACAAACGTAATCGCTGAAGCAATCGTTAAAACAAATGAAATCGGAACTAAGACAGCTATTTCAGTCCAATCATATAAAGGACTAAAGATTGATAAAATGAATAATATAATCACACTGATAAGATTTAAAATGACCAAAGACACAATATCGTTTTGTTTCAAGAATGGTCCTACAACACTAACGATAATGCCAATAACTATAAGGACAACACCATATAAAATTGAGTTTCCAAAAGTGAAAACATCGACTAATGCAACAATAACAGCTGCAATTAATGTGTAGCCCATATTAGTGAAACGCCCTAAAAATAATAATGGGACAAATGTTAAATGAATTAGATATTCATGATGAAATGGGATAGGATATGCGGCGAGTAATAATGCTACTAATGTCATTAGGACGGTAACATAGCCTTTTGAAAAGACCATAATTTTATTTTCGGAATATTGTAACCGATGAAATAAATAAATTCCCGCAACCATGACCGCAATGTTATAAATAATTGCTTCAATCATATTGGAATCGACTCCTTTAATTTAACCATTAGTTATTGTAAGTGAAAACTTACCATTTGTCATTATGTTGTAGGACATACGTAGAATAAATTTTAAAAGGCACGTAGACTTTCATGTTCAAATTAAGAATGAAATGATATGATAGAAAAAATAACTTATCTTTACAAAAAATTAACAATATCTCAAACACACAAGCTAAAAGTGACGAAATAAGTTAAGATATTTGGTGTTTATAGATTAGATTTTATAGTTTGAAAGTGAAAGATTAGTTTAACATTTACTACTATAGTCCAGTATAAAAGAACGTAAAAAACTGTTTAAATTTAAATAAGCAGATAAAAATAAACGAGAAAATATTAAGAGAGATTTAATGAAGGTGAACTGATGTATACTTTACTACTCATTGCTGTAACAATGGTAATCAGTTTAATAATCACACCTATCGTAATTAAGCTATCTATTAAATACGATTTAGTAGATAGACCTAATTACAGAAAAGTACATACAAGGCCTGTGTCAGTATTAGGCGGTACCGTAATATTACTTTCTTTTCTAATTGGCATTTGGCTTGGTCATCCAATTGAAAGGGAAGTGAAACCTCTAGTTATTGGTGCAATTGTAATGTACTTAGTTGGGTTGATTGATGACATCTATGATTTGAAGCCACTATTAAAATTACTAGGTCAAATAATTGCCGCTTCAATTGTAGCTTTTTATGGCATAACAATAGATTTTATTTCTTTTCCGATGGGTCCCACAATTCATTTTGGAATATTAAGTATCCCAATCACTATTATTTGGATAGTGGCTATTACTAACGCGATTAATTTAATTGATGGTTTAGATGGTTTAGCTTCCGGGGTATCAGCAATTGGTTTAATCACCATTGCATTTATCGCAATTTTACAAGCCAATGTCTTTATTATCATGATTTGTAGTGTGCTTATTGGTGCTTTACTAGGTTTCTTATGTTTCAATTTCCATCCAGCAAAGATATTTTTAGGTGATAGTGGTGCTTTGATGATTGGATTCATCATAGGATTTCTATCCTTGCTAGGCTTTAAGAATATTACATTTATATCATTATTCTTCCCAATCGTAATTCTTGCCGTTCCATTTATTGATACATTGTTCGCGATGATTCGAAGAATGAGAAATGGACAACATATTATGCAAGCAGACAAGTCCCACTTACATCATAAATTATTAGCACTCGGTTATACGCATCGCCAAACCGTATTACTGATATACTCAATAGCCATTTTATTTAGTTTATCAAGTATTATCTTATATCTATCACAACCTTTAGGTGTACTACTCATGTTTATTCTTATTGTAGTCACAATTGAGTTGATTGTTGAATTTACAGGATTAATTGACGATAATTATCGTCCAATACTTAATTTGATTACTAAGAAAAATGATGAACATCATGCACAGGATAAAGTGAAACATAAATAATATATAAGCCTTGTTCATATATAGAAAGCTACTTCGAGTGATTAAATATGAACAAGGCTTTTTAGTTTGGTTTTATAATAAGAGTCAAGAACATGATTTCCAGAGAAATAGCCAGTAAATGATTTTTTAATTCATTTACTGGCTTCTTTATTTAGGCTCTATAATAAATTGGACTAATGATTAAAATTCATCAGTGCAATTATTGTGTTTTGAAAACAAAAACGGCGCAATTACCACAATAATTATTAGTTACCACACAAATAAAAAAGAAAGGTAATGCGCCTATGTGTAAGTCTATATTAAAACCATTAAAATTAAAGATAAATATATCATTTTTAAATGAAGTGACCGCAAAAAATATTATGGAAACATAAGATTATTTAATTATGTTGAACACTTCATTTTCAATTAAGTCGTTGGAATATCGAAAGGTAACTTTTTCACATTTCCTTCATGTAATTCAAAGTTTCCAGCTGTATTTCGATTTAAAAAATCAATAAAGTTATCATATTCTGATTGAACGACATCAATTTGATAACTTACCTTATCGGTATATGTTGTATCTCTTAAAATATAGGATGTGGAGGCTAATTCATATTCGAATTTACCTGTTAAGTCATAATTGATCGTTACTGTAGTCGGTATCGCATCTCTTAATTCAACGCGACCAATATCGTAGATGACGTCTCTTACAGCACCACTATAAGCACGAATCAAGCCACCGCCACCTAATTTAATGCCGCCAAAGTAACGTGTAACGACAACACAGACGTCATGAACATCTAATTTCTTTAATATTTCAAGCATGGGTACGCCAGCTGTACCACTCGGTTCACCATCATCATTGGCTTTTTGAATATTCATTTGATCACCAACAGTGTAGGCAGAACAATTATGGTTCGCTTCTTTATGCGTTTGTTTCATTTCATTTATAAAAGCTTTCGCTTCATCTTCAGAAGAGATTGGTTTTATATGTGCAATAAAACGAGATTTATTAATCACATTTTCAATTGTATGTGCTTGTTTGATAGTAATCACATGTTCACTCAATGCGTTCTCACCTCCATTAGTAATTAGCGTTATTAACTTTTATTATACACACTTATATTTAAATGAATAAATATCTGATTATGAATTTCTTTTTCAATAGAAATAATTTATAATAACCTTGAGTATAATTGAGGAGGACTACAATGAAAATCGCAGTAATGGCAGATTCAACTGGGTATCTACCACAAGACTTTATGGATAAGTATCAGATACCTATTGCACCATTAAGTGTCGCATTTGATGATGGAGAAACGTTTACTGAAAATGATAATGTTCCAATCGAACGTTTTTATAATAAAATGGCCTCATCTAAAACATTCCCAACAACAAGCCAACCAGCTATTGGAGAATGGATTAAAAACTACGAAATGCTAAGAGATAAAGGTTACACAGACATAATTGTGATTGCCTTATCAAGTGGAATAAGTGGTAGCTATCAATCAGCAACACAAGCTGGAGAAATGGTTGAAGGCGTCAAAGTTCATACTTTTGATAGTAAGTTAGCCGCTATGATTGAAGGAAGTTACACCATTTATGCAACTGAACTTGTGAAAAAGGGCTTCACACCAGAAGTGATAATCGAAGAATTAAAAGAAATTCGTGAGAATACAGGTGCATATTTATTTGTAGATGATTTGAAAAATTTACAAAAAAGTGGCCGTATAACAGGTGCCCAAGCTTGGGTAGGTACTTTATTAAAGATGAAACCAGTGCTTCGCTTTGAAGAAGATGGTAAGATTCATCCATTCGAGAAAGTTCGTACTAAAAAACGTGCTTTTAATGCATTGGAAGAGAATATCTTCGGCATTATTAAAGATAAAGACTTAGAAGAAGTTACAGTCTTTGTAATTAATGGCGATAAAATTGATGAAGGTAAAGCTTTTTATCATCATTTAAAAGAAACTTATCCAAATGTAAATGTACAATATTCTGAGTTTGGTCCAGTCATCGCGTCTCATTTAGGCTCAGGTGGATTAGGATTGGGATATTTCCCTAGAAAAATCGAGATAAATTAATTTTTGTAAGTCTAAAAGTGAGGGGATTAAGTGTATGCACAATGAGAATGCATTGTGTATTACCCTTATCCTAGTGCTTTTAGGCTTTTTATTTTTGAAAAAGGAAGTGATACTTATAAAATATTATGGAAAATTAGTATTTCCTAATGTTGAATTAAGTGACGAGACAGTCATTATTAAGACACCCGGTATTGTTAAAACGTCAAAAGGTTATCGATGTATACAATGTGGCAATGAAGATGATAAACAATTGTGTGAATATGAAGCGGCATTTTCAAAGGAGAACATCATTTATTGTCGTAGTTGTATTCAATTAGGTCGTATGGATAATGTCACGGAATATCGAATAACAGAAAGTGTTTGTAGTAAAACAGATGGCTATTATGCATTACCATTTAAATTATCTGAACAGCAGTGTTATGCTTCAGAAAAGATAGTTGATGCGATTCATCATTTCAAGGATTTACTCTTATATGCTGTAACTGGAGCAGGGAAAACAGAAATGATGTTTGAAGGTATCCGAATTGCACGTCAATTAGGCTATAATGTAGCGGTTATTTCACCGAGAGTAGATGTGGTAATTGAAATTAGTTTACGTATCAAAGAAGCGTTTATCTATGAAGAAATTGACGTCTTACATCAATCAAGTCAGCAACAATACAATGGTCATTTCGTTATAGCAACGGTACATCAAATGTATCGTTTTAAAACACATTTCGACATTATATTTATCGATGAAGTCGATGCTTTTCCACTATCTATGGATCCAAGACTTGTAGAAGCGATTCAACTTGCCTCTAAACCACAACACAGTCATATATTTATGACAGCTACGCCTCCCAAAAATTTATTGAAACAATTGCCTCATGAACAAATTATTCAATTGCCCGCTCGGTTTCATAGACGTCCTTTGCCAGTTCCTCAATTTAAGTATTTCAAATTAAACACAAAACACATTCAATACAAGTTAAAACAATTATTGCTTCGACAAATTGAAGCGCAGCGTTACACGCTAGTCTTTTTTAATAATATTGAAATAATGAAACAAGTATTTAAACTTTATCATTATCTCTTTCCAGATTTAATATATGTTTCAAGCAAAGATGCGTTACGTTTTGAGAAAGTCGAAGCTTTACGTAAGGGCGAACATCGAATTGTCTTTACGACAACAATTTTAGAACGAGGTTTTACTATGCCTCGTTTAGACGTGATTGTGATGAATGCTGAAAGTTTTGACAAAGCAGCACTAGTACAAATTTCGGGACGGGTAGGACGCAAACAAGAAGCGCCAACCGGAACAGTTATTTTTTTACATGAAGGTGTGAGCTTATCCATGATTCAAGCTAAGAAGGATATTAAGCATATGAATCAATTAGGCTTAACGAAAGGGTGGTTAGATGCCTAAATGTGTGCAGTGTTTAAAGACGATTCATGAGCCACTCACTATTTTAAACTTTTATCGACCTGTCGAAAGAATGTGTAAAACATGTCAACAAGAATGGGATAACGTGAAATTGATTCAAGACCATCATCGTTGTCCAAGATGCTTAAACTATCATGAAGATGTGGATGCTGTTTGTTTGGATTGCCAATTTTTAGAAAAAGAATTTGCACTCATGTCACAACTATACTGTGATTACCAATATAGCGGCGTGATGAAAGAAACCATCCATAATTATAAATTTATGAGAGATTATTATTTAGCTGATGTACTGGCATCACAACTTCGCTTACCTCAAACTTCATATGACATGATTGTACCCATACCATCGCCTTATGAGCGTGATTTAGATCGAACATTTAATCCTGTGACGACTGTTTTAAAGAAAATGGGGGTCAAATATCATAATATTCTTGGAACTGACCTTAGACCCAAACAATCATTATTAGGTAAAATTGAGAGAGCGAAAGCACCCAATCCATTTTACGTCAAAGAGGATATGGATTTAACTGATAAAGAAATATTACTCGTAGATGATATTTATACAACTGGATTAACAATACATCATGCAGGGTGTAAATTGTATGATAAAAATGTCAGAAAATTCAAAGTGTTTACGTTTTCAAGATAGGTTAAACGTGGTATTATAATAGTAAGAATTACCAATATAAGAGGTTAAAGGAGAGATAGCTATGATTAGATTTGAAATTCATGGAGATAACCTCACTATTACAGATGCCATCCGCAACTATATTGAGGAAAAAATTGGTAAACTTGAACGTTATTTTAACGATGTGCCAAACGCAGTTGCACACGTTAAAGTTAAAACGTACCAAAACTCTACAACTAAAATTGAAGTAACGATTCCTTTAAAAAATGTAACATTAAGAGCTGAAGAACGACATGATGATTTATATGCAGCAATTGACTTAGTTACTAGTAAATTAGAACGTCAAGTACGTAAATATAAAACACGTGTTAATCGTAAGCATAAAAATCACGGTGAGCCAGAGGCGTTTGTAGCTGAAGTTCAAGAAGCACCTCCTGAGGTAGCAGAAGAAACTGAAGTTGAACCAACGAATGAGAGTGATATTGAAATTATTCGTTCAAAACAATTCAGCTTAAAACCAATGGACTCAGAGGAAGCAGTTTTACAAATGGATTTATTAGGACATGATTTCTATATCTTTACAGATCGTGAAACAGATGGAACAAGTATTGTTTATAAACGTAAAGATGGAAAATATGGATTAATTGAAACAACAGAATAACCATCAATAAACAAAACAAGTAAGAATAGAGAGCGTTCATTTCAAATGGACGCTCTTGTTTTATGTGAAAACTTATATAGTAATTCGTGGACGCTAATAAAATGCTGTGCTAATGTAATGAGGTAATTGGATATTTATGTTTAGAACATAAAGTTATAAATAATAAATAGGGAAGTACAGTAATAGATAATAGTTGTGTGCAATTAAGTACAACGTTTATATGAGTATTTAAGTATAAATTTGAAAGTATAAATGATATGATAAATTGTTGTAAGGAAACAGTTTTAAGCTAAAGGAGCGGACGTAATGGGATTTTTATCAAAAATTGCTGATGGCAATAAAAAAGAAACTAAACGTCTAGGTAAAATAGCCGATGAAGTACTCGCATTAGAGGAAGATATGGCTATCTTAACTGATGAAGAAATTAAAAATAAAACCAAACAGTTTCAACAAGAAGTTCAAGACATAGAAGATGTGAAAAAACAAAATGATTATTTAGATAAGATTTTGCCTCAAGCGTATGCCCTTGTACGCGAAGGGTCAAAACGTGTCTTTAATATGACACCATATAAAGTACAAGTTATGGGTGGTATTGCGATTCATAAAGGTGATATCGCCGAAATGAGAACTGGTGAAGGTAAAACTTTGACAGCAACGATGCCTACTTATCTTAATGCACTTGCTGGTCGTGGTGTACACGTCATCACAGTCAATGAATACTTATCAAGTGTGCAAAGTGAAGAAATGGCTGAGTTATATGAATTTTTAGGTTTAACAGTAGGCTTGAATTTAAACAGTAAATCAACTACAGAAAAACGTGAAGCTTACGCTCAAGACATTACCTATAGTACTAACAACGAATTAGGCTTCGATTATTTAAGAGATAACATGGTCAACTATGCGGAAGAACGCGTAATGAGACCATTACATTTTGCGATTATTGATGAGGTCGACTCAATTTTAATTGATGAAGCAAGAACACCATTAATTATCTCTGGAGAAGCGGAAAAATCTACTTCTTTATATACACAAGCTAATGTATTCGCTAAAATGCTAAAAGCTGAAGATGACTATAAATATGATGAAAAAACAAAAGCAGTACATTTAACTGAGCAAGGTGCAGATAAAGCGGAACGCATGTTCAAAATTGAAAATTTATATGACGTACAAAATGTCGAAGTCATTAGCCACATTAATACTGCATTGAAAGCACATGTAACGTTACAAAGAGACGTCGACTACATGGTAGTTGATGGCGAAGTACTAATCGTGGACCAATTTACTGGACGTACAATGCCTGGTCGTCGTTTCTCTGAAGGGCTTCACCAAGCAATAGAAGCTAAAGAAGGCGTGAAGATTCAAAATGAATCTAAAACAATGGCGTCAATCACATTCCAAAACTATTTCCGTATGTATAACAAATTAGCTGGTATGACAGGTACTGCAAAAACGGAAGAAGAGGAATTCCGCAATATTTATAATATGACGGTTACACAAATTCCAACTAATAAACCTGTTCAACGTGATGACAAATCTGACTTAATCTACATCAGTCAAAAAGGTAAATTTGATGCTGTAGTTGAAGATGTTGTTGAAAAACATAAACAAGGACAACCCGTACTATTAGGTACAGTTGCAGTTGAAACTAGTGAATATATTTCTAACTTACTTAAAAAACGTGGTATTCGTCATGATGTATTAAATGCGAAAAACCATGAACGTGAAGCTGAAATTGTAGCAAACGCTGGACAAAAAGGCGCAGTTACTATTGCGACAAACATGGCTGGACGTGGTACAGATATTAAACTTGGCGAAGGCGTTGAAGAAATTGGTGGTCTTGCTGTAATTGGTACTGAACGCCATGAATCACGTCGTATCGATGACCAATTACGTGGTCGTTCTGGTCGTCAAGGTGATAAAGGTGATAGTCGTTTCTACTTATCATTACAAGATGAATTGATGGTACGATTTGGTTCAGAAAGATTACAAAAAATGATGAATCGTTTAGGTATGGATGATTCAACACCAATTGAATCTAAAATGGTATCACGTGCTGTAGAATCAGCTCAAAAACGTGTAGAAGGCAATAACTTTGATGCACGTAAACGTATTCTAGAATATGACGAAGTGTTACGTAAACAACGTGAGATTATTTATACTGAACGTAATAATGTGATTGACTCAGAAGATAGCTCACAATTAGTAAATGCAATGTTGCGTGCAACGTTACAACGTGGTGTAAACTATCATATCAATGAAGAAGACGATGACCCTGATTATGTACCATTTATTAACTACGTTAATGATGTCTTCTTACAAGAAGGAGATCTTACAGAAGAAGAAATTAAGGGTAAAGATTCAGAGGATATCTTCGAAATTGTATGGTCTAAAATTGAAAAAGGTTATGAAAGTCAAAAAGAAAAAATTGGCGATCAAATGCCTGAATTTGAACGAATGATTTTATTACGCTCAATTGATACACATTGGACAGACCACATCGATACAATGGACCAATTACGACAAGGTATCCATTTACGTTCATATGCACAACAAAATCCACTTCGAGATTATCAAAACGAAGGTCATGAGCTATTTGATATGATGATGCAAAATATTGAAGAAGATACATCTAAATTTATTCTTAAATCAGTTATACAAGTAGATGAAGACATCGAACGTGAAAAAACAACTGACTTCGGTACAGCACAACACGTATCAGCTGAGGATGGTAAAGAAAAAGCCAAAAAGCAACCTGTTGTTAAAGGCGATAAAATAGGACGTAATGATCCTTGTCCATGTGGTAGCGGCAAGAAATATAAAAATTGTCATGGCAGAGAAGAATAATCTAAACCATTATAAGCAGGAGTAGTGAAGTTGTTTTCACTCTCCTGTTTTTTGAATTTAATTGATGATCTTGTGTACTGAACTTTTGATATAGATTGTTGATGGTTTAGAACTTGATTTGTGAACGAGTTTGGTACTGCATTTTCAAAAGGAATGACAAGACTCAAAAATGTCATGTATTATAATGAAATATAGAGTGAAATGATTAGGAGAGATAAACGATGGAATTATCGGAAATCAAACGTAAACTTGATGAGTATAACGAAAATTTAACACAAATTAGGGGGTCTCTTTGACTTAGAAAATAAAGAGACAAATATCCAGGAATATGAAGAGATGATGACAGAGCCAGATTTCTGGGATGATCAAAACAAAGCACAAGAAGTTATTGATAAGAATAATGCGTTGAAATCTGTAGTTAATGGTTATCATGATTTAAATAATGAAGTCGAAGATATGACTGCGACATGGGAATTATTGCAAGAAGAATTTGATGAAGATATGAAAGGTGACTTGGAACAAGAAGTGACTGCTTTTAAAGAAAAAGTTGATCAATTCGAATTGCAATTATTATTAGATGGACCCCATGATGCGAATAATGCAATTCTTGAGTTACATCCTGGCGCTGGCGGTACTGAATCACAGGATTGGGCGAGCATGTTATTGCGTATGTATCAACGCTATGGCGAACAACAAGGTTTCAAAGTTGAAACGGTAGATTATTTACCAGGTGATGAAGCTGGCGTTAAAAGTGTAACACTCTTAATTAAAGGACATAACGCCTATGGTTATTTGAAAGCTGAAAAAGGTGTTCATAGATTAGTTAGAATTTCACCATTTGATTCATCAGGACGACGTCATACGTCATTCGCATCTTGTGATGTTATTCCAGAATTTAATAATGACGAAATTGAAATTGAGATTAATCCTGATGATATTACAGTTGATACATTTAGAGCATCTGGTGCAGGTGGACAACATATCAATAAAACAGAATCTGCTATTCGAATAACACACCATCCAACAGGTATCGTAGTAAATAACCAAAACGAACGTTCTCAAATTAAAAACCGTGAAGCAGCCATGAAAATGTTGAAAGCTAAGCTATATCAATTGAAATTAGAAGAGCAAGAACGTGAAATGGCTGAAATACGTGGTGAACAAAAAGAGATTGGTTGGGGAAGTCAAATCAGATCATATGTATTCCATCCCTATTCAATGGTAAAAGATCATCGTACCAATGAGGAAACTGGTAAAGTTGATGCTGTCATGGATGGCGAAATAGGACCATTTATCGAAGCTTATCTAAGACAATCCATGACACATAGTGAAGGATAATGAGACGGAGTTTCGATAAGAAATAGCTGAATAACCAAAGTTATCCTTTTTGAAGGAACTGTAAAAGAGCGTTTTGATATCTTATATAAATGAAAAAATAGATGTAAATCGTTAAGTGTATTATTACTAACAGGACTGTATTTAAATAGTTAAAACGTCTTATTTAACCTTTATATTACAAGGCGTTAACAATCAACTATTACGAAATAGGGTGTGCTACAGTATAAAAGAACAATAATACAAAACAACAAAGGAATGACAACATGAGAAATAAGACGCTTACAGTAACTTTAACTTCAATCGCAGCTTTTGCAGGAATTAGTGGAATCGCTAATGCCGAACATAGTCAAAATACAAACAATACAGTTCCAGCTCAACATATAAATGTATCTACTGATCAAAAACAACAAGAAACAGTAGCAGGTTTAACAGAAAAAGATATTGTTAAAGTTAAAGCAGGTGATACTTTATATCATATTGCTTTATCTCACAAGTTATCTTTAGAACAAGTATATGCGTATAACCCTGGCATAACTGCTCTCATTCATCCAGGTGATTTAATTGCCGTTAGCGATAAAGGTGCTGCTGAACTGGAAAATAGTAATGTGGATTATGCACAAACTTACACAGAATCTTATAGTGAGAATCATATAAGTGAAACGCCAGTAACACACTATCAAGGGGACAATAATTATAAAGTAACAACAACGAGTGCACCCGTTATACATCCATCTACAATTAAGACTTCATACACTAATACGTCATATAATGAGCCAACACATTACAATAATAAAGTAGTTGGAAACCAAGGAAATCATTATTACTTTGGTAATTGTACTTATTATGCGTTTGATCGTCGTCAACAATTAGGACGCTCTATTGGTAGTTATTGGGGCAATGCCAATAACTGGGCTTATTCTGCTAAAAATGCTGGGTTAGCTGTAGACAATCGCCCAGAGGTTGGTGCTATATTCCAAACTAACGCCGGATACTATGGACATGTAGGTGTAGTTGAACGTGTTAACCAAGATGGTTCAGTATATGTTTCAGAAATGAACTGGAATGGTAACTTCAATCATGTGACTAACAGAACAATTAAAAATGTTTCAAGTTATAACTTCATTCATTAGTGCGATTCAATATACTAGTTGATTTATAATATTAAAAATATGATTTAAATTTGTTTTTATATTTAAACCAAACGCATAACAGTTAATTGAACATGGGAACAATCAAATTAAACTATCTTTAGTTTTAATCGGCTTTGAGAGATGGAACAATGAATTCAGAATGAATTCGGTTCCATCTTTTTCTTTATATTTAAAAGGATGATAACGGTGTATGGAGTAATGCAATTGAGTTTATAATAAGAAAGATATCATATTCAATTTACTCATCATTTTTTTACTGTGTTTTTTTATTGACACTTTTCATTGAAATGTTGATTGGTATAATAAAAATAAGTATAATCTTTATTTAATAAAGTATGGAGGTAAGGTATCATGGGTGTGCATCAATATTTCAAAAGACTATCAGATTTAGAAAAATTAATTCGTTTACCAGGTAAATTTAAATATTTTGAACATAACGTTGCTGCGCATTCTTTTAAAGTGACTAAGATTGCACAATATTTAGCAACTGTAGAAGAACATCATGGCAATACAATTGACTGGAAGAGTTTATATGAAAAAGCACTTAATCATGATTTCGCTGAAGTCTTTACAGGAGATATAAAGACACCAGTTAAGTACGCTAGAACTGAGTTGAAAATGCTATTTTCACAAGTAGAAGAAGAAATGGTGGATACTTTTATCAATGAAGAAATACCCGAACCTTATCAAGATATTTATCGTAAAAGGCTACAAGAAGGCAAAGATGATTCATTAGAAGGACAAATTTTATCGGTAGCGGATAAAATTGATTTACTATATGAAACTTTTGGAGAAATACAAAAACGTAATCCTGAAGCATTATTTTTTGAAATTTATGAGCATAGTTTAGAAACAATCATGCAATTTGATCATTTACATTCTGTTCAAGATTTCATTGATAATGTAATTCCTGAAATGTTGACTGAAAACTTCATTCCTCGTGCAGAATTGCGTGAAACAACGATGGCAATTTTAGACCGAAGAAGAAGAAATGGGTGAAATCAATGATTTGGTACGCTTTAGCCGCATTCTTTCCATGTGTATTAGTTATTTTATTTAGTGTTATTACAAGAAGTAAGTGGGTCGGAGTCATTGTAACATTAATTTTAATAGCCACATCCATTTATAAAGGTTTTTTTCACAATGAATGGATTATTTTTATCGATGTAGTATCGTTATTAGCAGGATACGTCATTATTGATAATTTAGAATTTCATAAACATCAAGATTGAATGTATTCAAACAGAAAAATTGAATTTATATATAGACTGTTTTATAGTGTAGATGCACATATGAGATTGATAGGAACAGTAAGCGTAAATGTACATGGTGAGATTTTAAGGTTAGTATAATGTTAACCTAAGTCTCATCTTTTTTATATAAATGAATAAAGCATAAGTAATAAAAATACAAACGTAAGCGAACAAACGTTTGTATTTTTGTTTTGACTTTTGTTAAAATAGTGCTAAGTAAGCATATTTTTATCATATTAGGAAATAAATAAGAAAGTACATTACGACAAACAAGTAATATAGAGATTATAAACAATAGTGAAGCTGATTTTAATAAAGTGACATTGAATAAAATAAACTTAGTTAAGCAAATATATGATGCACATATAAAGTAATATAGCTATCTAAGACATTATAAATTGAGGAGGCGCTTGTCAGTATGGTGGAACATGTTCCATTTAAGCTAAATTCAGAGTTTGATCCACAAGGGGACCAACCTCAAGCAATTGAAAAAATAGTAAAAGGTGTTAAAGAAGGAAAGCGACATCAAACATTATTAGGAGCAACTGGTACAGGTAAAACATTTACGATGAGTAACGTAATTAAACAAGTTGGAAAGCCAACATTAATTATTGCACATAATAAAACCTTAGCTGGACAATTATATAGCGAGTTTAAAGAATTCTTTCCAGAAAATAGAGTAGAGTACTTTGTTAGTTACTATGACTACTATCAACCTGAAGCTTATGTCCCTTCTACTGATACATTTATTGAAAAAGATGCGTCAATTAATGATGAAATCGACCAATTACGCCACTCAGCAACAAGTGCATTATTTGAACGTGATGATGTGATAATCATCGCTAGTGTAAGTTGTATTTATGGTTTAGGTAATCCAGAAGAATATAAAGATTTAGTTGTAAGCGTACGTGTAGGAATGGAAATGGACCGTAGTGAGCTCTTACGTAAATTAGTCGATGTACAGTATTCAAGAAATGATATTGATTTCCAACGTGGTACATTTAGAGTACGTGGAGATGTAGTTGAAATTTTCCCGGCATCACGTGAAGAAATGTGTATTCGTGTAGAATTCTTTGGTGATGAAATTGATCGCATTCGTGAAGTTAATTATTTAACTGGAGAAGTTATTCGTGAACGCGAACATTTTGCGATATTCCCTGCATCTCACTTCGTTACACGTGAAGAGAAAATGAAAGTAGCTATTGAACGAATTGAAAATGAATTAGAAGAACGATTGAAAGAATTAAAAGATGAAAATAAATTATTAGAAGCACAGCGATTGGAACAACGAACAAACTATGATTTAGAAATGATGCGAGAAATGGGATTCTGTTCTGGTATTGAGAACTATTCTGTACATCTAACGTTAAGACCTCTTGGCTCAACACCCTATACATTATTAGACTATTTTGGCGACGATTGGTTAGTGATGATTGATGAGTCTCACGTAACATTACCACAAATTAGAGGGATGTTTAATGGTGACCGTGCGCGTAAGCAAGTACTTGTTGACCATGGCTTCCGTTTACCAAGTGCAATGGACAACCGACCATTAAAATTTGAAGAATTTGAACAAAAAACGAATCAACTTGTATATGTTTCAGCAACACCAGGACCATATGAAATTGAACATACCGATGAAATGGTAGAACAAATTATTCGTCCAACTGGATTGCTTGATCCTAAAATTGATGTGCGACCAACGAAAAATCAAATTGATGATTTATTGAGTGAGATTCAAGAGCGTATAGATAGAAATGAACGTGTTTTAGTAACTACATTAACTAAAAAAATGAGCGAAGATTTAACGACTTATATGAAAGAAGCGGGCATTAAAGTCAATTATTTACACTCTGAAATTAAAACATTAGAACGTATCGAAATTATCCGTGATTTACGTATGGGTACTTATGACGTAGTGGTGGGAATTAATTTACTAAGAGAAGGTATAGATATTCCTGAAGTATCTTTAGTAGTTATTTTAGATGCGGATAAGGAAGGTTTCTTACGTTCTAATCGTTCATTAATTCAAACGATTGGACGTGCAGCGCGTAATGAAAAAGGCGAAGTTATTATGTATGCTGATAAAATTACTGATTCAATGCAATATGCACTTGATGAAACACAACGTCGTCGAGATATACAAATGGCACACAATGAAAAGCATGGTATTACACCTAAAACGATAAACAAAAAAATTCATGACGTTATCAGTGCAACGGTTGATAACGATGAAACCAATGACCAACAACAAACAGCAGTACCAAAGAAAATGACTAAGAAAGAACGACAAAAAACGATTGAAAATATAGAAAAAGAAATGAAAAAAGCTGCTAAAGATTTAGACTTCGAAAGAGCGACTGAATTGAGAGATATGTTATTTGAATTAAAATCAGAAGGGTGACAGTTAAATGAAAGGACCAAGTATCGTAGTTAAAGGTGCTCGAGCACACAATTTAAAAGATATTGATATTGAACTTCCAAAAAATAAATTGATTGTCATGACTGGATTGTCAGGATCAGGTAAATCATCATTAGCATTTGATACGATTTATGCTGAAGGACAACGACGTTATGTTGAATCATTAAGTGCTTACGCACGACAATTTTTAGGACAAATGGATAAGCCAGATGTAGATACGATTGAAGGACTATCGCCAGCGATTTCAATTGATCAAAAGACGACAAGTAAAAACCCACGTTCCACTGTAGCGACTGTAACAGAAATATATGATTATATTCGATTATTATATGCACGTGTTGGAAAGCCTTATTGTCCTAATCATGGTATTGAGATTGAATCACAAACTGTTCAACAAATGGTTGACCGTATACTTGAATTAGAAGAACGAACTAAAATTCAAATTTTAGCGCCAGTCATTTCCCATAGAAAAGGAAGTCATGAGAAATTAATCGCTGATATTGGTAAAAAAGGTTATGTGCGATTAAGAGTAGATGGAGACATCGTTGACGTAAATGAAGTACCAGCATTAGATAAAAATAAAAATCATACTATCGAAGTTGTAGTAGACCGTTTAGTAGTTAAACCTGGTATTGAAACGCGTCTCGCAGATTCAATAGAAACTGGATTAGAATTAGCAGAAGGTAATATTACAGTCGATGTAATTGATGGTGAAGACCTTAAATTCTCTGAGAATCATGCTTGCCCAATTTGTGGCTTTTCTATTGGAGAATTAGAACCTAGAATGTTTAGTTTTAACAGTCCATTTGGCGCTTGCCCTACCTGTGATGGTCTAGGTCAAAGATTAACTGTTGATCTTGATTTAGTCGTCCCTGATCAAAATAAAACGTTAAACGAAGGTGCAATTGAACCTTGGGAACCTACAAGTTCTGACTTTTATCCAACGTTATTAAAACGTGTTTGTGAAGTGTATAAGATTAACATGGATAAACCATATAAAAAGCTTACAGACAGACAAAAAGACATTCTTATGAATGGCTCTGGAGACAAAGAAATTGATTTTTCTTTCCATAGTCGTAACGGTGGAACACGACATCGTAGAATGAAATTTGAAGGTGTACTTCCAAATATTGATCGCCGTTATCATGAATCACCATCAGAATATACACGTGAAGTGATGAGTAAATATATGACTGAATTACCATGTGAAACTTGTCACGGTAAACGTTTGAGTAAAGAAGCGTTATCTGTATACGTGGGTGGTTACAATATTGGTGAAGTAGTGGAACATTCTATTACGAATGCGTTGAAATATTATGAAAATATAGAGCTATCCGAACAAGATAGAGCAATAGCGAACCAAATTTTAAAAGAAATTATTTCACGATTATCTTTCTTAAACAATGTTGGGTTAGAATATTTAACGCTTAACCGTTCATCTGGTACCCTATCAGGCGGTGAGGCGCAACGTATTCGTTTAGCGACTCAAATTGGTTCACGCTTAACAGGAGTATTATATGTATTAGATGAGCCTTCCATCGGTTTACATCAGCGTGATAACGATAGATTGATTAGTACGTTGAAAGAAATGAGAGATTTGGGCAATACACTGATTGTAGTTGAACATGATGATGATACAATGCGTGCAGCAGACTATCTCGTCGATGTAGGCCCTGGCGCCGGCAACCATGGTGGCGAAATTGTTTCTAGTGGTACGCCAAATAAAGTGATGAAAGATAAAAAGTCACTTACTGGGCAATATTTAAGTGGTAAAAAGCGTATTGATGTACCAGAACACCGTCGTGAAATCACTGATCGTAAAATTAGCATTAAGGGAGCACGAAGTAATAACTTAAAAGGTGTCGACGTTGATGTTCCTTTATCAGTAATGACTGTTGTTACAGGTGTTTCAGGTTCTGGGAAAAGTTCTTTAGTAAATGAAGTGCTTTATAAATCATTAGCACAAAAAATTAATAAATCTAAAGTTAAACCAGGCGATTATGATAGTATCGAAGGCATTGATCAACTAGATAAAATTATAGACATTGATCAATCACCCATAGGTAGAACACCACGTTCAAATCCAGCAACCTATACAGGCGTTTTTGATGATATTCGTGATGTCTTTGCACAAACGAATGAAGCTAAAATTCGTGGTTATCAAAAAGGACGTTTTAGTTTCAATGTCAAAGGTGGCCGATGTGAAGCATGTAAAGGTGACGGTATCATTAAAATAGAAATGCACTTTTTACCAGATGTTTATGTTCCATGTGAAGTGTGCGATGGTAAACGTTACAATCGTGAAACTTTAGAAGTAACGTATAAAGGTAAAAATATTGCAGAAGTACTAGAAATGACAGTTGAAGAAGCGGCTTATTTCTTTGAAAATATTCCTAAAATTCATCGTAAACTTCAAACACTGGTAGATGTCGGTCTTGGTTATATTACATTAGGACAACAAGCAACTACCTTATCTGGTGGTGAAGCACAACGTGTGAAATTAGCATCAGAATTGCACAAACGTTCAACTGGACGTTCAATCTATATTCTAGATGAACCTACTACAGGTTTACATGTTGATGATATTAGTCGTCTGTTAAAAGTATTAAACCGTTTAGTTGAAAATGGAGATACTGTAGTAATTATTGAACATAATTTAGATGTAATTAAAACTGCGGATCATATTATTGATTTAGGTCCTGAAGGCGGCGACGGTGGTGGCACGATTGTAGCTACAGGAACACCAGAAGAAATTGCTGAGGTTGAATCTTCGTATACTGGTAAATATTTAAAACCAGTTCTTGAACGTGATAAAGTTGAATAAGGTTATAAGATAGTTGTAGCGTTTAAGATAAAATGAATATTGGTATGTTACGTTACAAATTTGCATTAACTGGCTGGCCTGAGAAAGCAATACTATCAAGTTTTTGTATAATTAACGCCTACATGTAGGAGTGGAACCAAGGATTCGACATGAATTCTGTTCCACTCCTTATTCTATTTATGATAATCAACACCAAATATCACTAGCAATGAAACATTTTGAAGAAGAATTCACCTTTTTTATATAAATAGTGACTTTATTTTTGATATGATAATAAATGAATCAATTCAAGTGAAAATTTTTGAGGTGAACTCATGTTAACGACAGAGAAATTAGTCAATTTATTGAAGTTAGAATTATTTACTGGAGAAAAAGGGTTACATAAACCTATTAAAAATACAGATATTTCAAGACCTGGTTTAGAAATGGCGGGATATTTTTCTCATTATGCTGCAGATCGTATTCAACTCTTAGGTACAACAGAATTATCATTTTATAATTTATTACCGGATGAAGAACGTCACGGACGTATGAGAAAACTATGTCGTCCTGAAACACCTGCAATTATTGTGACAAGAGGACTAGAACCACCACAAGAATTAATACAAGCTGCACAAGAAATGAACACACCTTTAATTGTATCTAAAGATGCGACGACAAGTTTAATGAGTCGTTTAACAACATTTTTAGAACATGAGTTAGCCAAAACGACTTCTCTACACGGTGTATTAGTAGATGTTTATGGTGTGGGTGTATTAATTACAGGAGACTCTGGTATTGGTAAAAGTGAAACAGCACTTGAATTAGTGAAACGTGGTCACCGTTTAGTAGCCGATGATAATGTCGAAATTCGTGAAATAACGAAAGATGAATTAATTGGCACACCGCCTAAATTAATTGAACATTTATTAGAAATTAGAGGTTTAGGTATTATCAATGTCATGACCCTATTTGGTGCGGGATCTATTCTTACACAGAAACAAATCAGATTAAATATAAACCTTGAAAATTGGGACAAAGATAAACTTTATGACCGTGTTGGATTGAATGAAGAAACGTTACAAATCCTTGATACAGAAATCACTAAAAAAACGATTCCTGTACGACCAGGACGAAATGTGGCAGTTATTATAGAAGTTGCAGCTATGAATTATCGCTTGAATATTATGGGTATTAATACTGCTGAAGAATTTAATCAACGTTTAAATGAAGAAATTTTAAGAAAAGGTCATCAAAGCAAGGAGAACTAAGTAATGATGTTTAATTTAAATTATGTTGATCCTACTGCGATTCATTTAGGACCATTAGCAATCAAATGGTATGGCATTATTATTGCTGTAGGTATCCTTATCGGGTATTTTATCGCACAAGAAAGTTTAAAGCATGTTGGCTTAGATAAAGATACATTAGTAGATGTCATTTTCTATAGCGCCATTTTTGGTTTTATTGTGGCACGTATTTATTTCGTCATTTTCCAATGGCCTTATTATATGGAGAATCCTACTGAGATACCGAAAATATGGCACGGTGGTATTGCAATACACGGTGGTCTTCTTGGTGGTTTCATTACAGGTATTATCGTTTGTAAAGTGAAAAACTTAAATCCATTTCAAATTGGTGATATCGTAGCGCCGAGTATAATATTAGCGCAAGGTATCGGACGTTGGGGCAATTTTATGAACCATGAGGCCCACGGTGGCCCAGTTTCGAAAGCGTTTTTAGAAAACTTACATATTCCTGACTTTATTATTCGAAATATGTATATAGAGGGTGTGTATTATCATCCGACATTTTTATATGAATCAGTCTGGGATGTACTAGGTTTCATCATTTTAATTACGCTAAGAAAACATTTAAAAGTTGGAGAAACGTTTACGTTATACTTAATATGGTATTCAATAGGTCGTTTCTTCGTAGAGGGTTTAAGAACAGACAGCTTGATGTTGACGAGTCACATTAGAGTAGCTCAACTCGTATCAGTTATACTTATTGTCTTAGGATTAGTAATTATGATTTATCGTCGTGTGAAATATCAACCACCATTATACAAAGAAGCAGGTCCATTAGCTTGGACTAACTCGAAAGAGAATGTTAAATAATGAGACGCTTAAATAAAGTTAACAGCCAATCTATTAATCCGTTATGGCGTATCTATCAATTTGTTCGTTTTCCAAGCGTCTTTAGAAACACACTTGTCATTGAAATAAGTCGCTTTATCCCTAATTTGAGACTTAAACGTTGGATTTATGTTCATTCTCTGAAAATGAAAATCGGACAGCACACGTCTTTAGCATATAAAGTCATGCCAGACATCTTTCATCCTCAGTTAATATCAATTGGCAATAATAGCGTAATTGGTTATAATACTACAATATTAACGCACGAGGTATTGGTAGACGAATATCGCTTTGGACCCGTAAACATAGGTCATGAAACCTTAATAGGAGCTAATTCGACGATTCTTCCTGGTATTAACATAGGTGATGATGTCATTGTTAAAGCCGGTACAGTCGTATCTAAAGACATTCCAGATCACGCTGTAGCGTTTGGCAATCCCATGCAAATAAAATATAAATAAAGAGAGGTGACAAAGTATGGCGCAAGATAACGATAAAATTATTTCCATGAAATTTGATGAAACATTCTATCGTAAAATGGCAGATCAAAAATATAAACAACAAGATTTTAATAAAGCAGCTGAATATTTCAGTAAAGTGCTTGATTTGTCACCGACTGATTTTGATATAAAGCTAAAATATGCTTATTGTTTAAATAAACTTAATTTAGGTAGACGTGCTGAAGCATTATTTTACGAAAGTATTATTAATGCAGATCATGTTGAAGATAGCTATTATCAATTAAGCCAACTAAACATTGATTTAAATGAGCCAAACAAGGCCTTCTTGTTTGGTATTAATTATGTAATTTTAACGCATGACAAAGCATTTCGAGAAGAACTCGAAAAAACGTTTGAAGTGTCTTATATGAGTGAAGAAAAAATTGAATTGGAAGCGCAACTCTTTGCTACACAAATATTATTCCAATATTTATTTTCACAAGGACGTTTAAAGGATGCAAAGGCATTTATTTTAAACAAGGATGAATCTTTACAAGAACATCGTGTTATTCGCAACTTACTTGCAATGTGTTATCTCTATTTAAGTGAATATGAAACCGCTAAAGAAATGTTTGAAGCGTTGTTAGCAGAAGATAACTCAGATGTACATGCATTATGTCATTATACTTTATTACTCTACAATACGAATGAAACTGAAAAATACCACAAATATTTAAAAATTTTGAGTAAAGTTGTACCGATGAATGATGACGAAAGTTTCAAACTTGGTATTGTCTTAAGTTATTTAAAACAGTATGAATCATCTCAACAAATTTTACTACCATTGTATAAGAAGGGGAAATTCGCTTCACTTCAAATGTTTAATGCACTGAGCTTTAACTATTATTACCTCGGAAATAAAGAACAGAGTAAAGCTTTTTGGGAAAAGCTACTTCATATCTCTAAAGTAGATGTAGGTTATGCGCCGTGGGTACTTGAGGAAAGTAAGCAAACATTTGAGTATAAAATATTACCTTTACTACAAGATGATGATAGTCATTATAGATTGTATGGTGTGTTCTTATTAAATCAACTTAATGGTAGTGAAATATTGATGACTGAAGAAATTTGGGCAATCTTAGAAACAATGAATGACTATGAAAAGTTGTACTTAACATATTTAGTTCAAGGCTTACATTTGAATAAACTTGATTTCATTCATCGTGGCTTAGTTAAGTTATATGAAACAGAGGAATTACAACAAGATACAGAACTTTTTGTAAGTTGGATTGATAAAGGCGAGGGTTTAATAGCAAATGAGGTTGATTTGAGTGACGTGGATAGATATGTAGCTGCACATGCTTATTTGTATCATCGTTATTGTGCTACGCATACAACTAAGAAGAAGATTTTAGAATTATTTAATGTATCCCGCTACAAATTAGATAATGCAATTGACCAATTGTTGAGCATATAAATTTAAAGATTTCGCAGAATAATATATAATGCGCATGTTAATAAAAACGTAGGAGGCATAAAAATGACTGAAGTAAATTATGATGTTGCGATTATCGGCGCTGGACCTGCTGGTATGACTGCAGCAGTTTATGCATCACGTGCAAATTTAAGCACTGTAATGATTGAAAGAGGTATGCCAGGTGGACAAATGGCTAATACTGAAGAAGTGGAGAACTTCCCTGGATTTGAAATGATTACGGGTCCAGACTTATCAACTAAAATGTTTGAACACGCTAAAAAATTTGGCGCTGAATATCAATATGGTGACATTAAATCTATTGAAGATAAAGGCGACTATAAAGTAATTAACCTTGGTAATAAAGAGATAACAGCACGTGCCGTTATTATTACTACTGGTGCTGAATATAAAAAAATTGGTGTGCCTGGTGAACAAGAATTAGGTGGACGCGGCGTAAGTTATTGTGCAGTATGTGATGGTGCCTTCTTTAAAAATAAAAATTTATTTGTTATCGGTGGTGGCGATTCAGCAGTTGAAGAAGGAGCGTTCCTTACTAAATTCGCTGACAAAGTGACAATTGTTCATAGAAGAGATGAACTAAGAGCACAAAAAATCCTACAAGATCGTGCCTTCAAAAATGAAAAAATTGATTTTATTTGGAGTCACACTTTAAAATCAATTAATGAAAAAGATGGTAAAGTTGGTTCAATAACACTTGTTTCAACTAAAGATGCTTCCGAACAAACATTAGATGCAGATGGTGTATTCATCTATATTGGTATGAAACCATTAACTGCACCTTTCACTAACTTAGGTATTACGAATGATATGGGTTATATTGTAACAGAAGATAATATGACTACATCAGTACCTGGTATCTTCGCAGCAGGAGATGTTCGAGATAAAGGACTACGTCAAATTGTAACAGCAACAGGTGATGGTAGTATTGCAGCACAAAGTGCAATTGACTACATTGAGGAATTAAAAGATAAAGCGTAATTCGTAAATATAGCTAGAGTAATGTCTTTCTTCAAAATAACGAAGTGAAATGGACATTAGCTCTAGCTTTTTTAATGATTATATTTTTAAATTATTAAATCATTTTGAGAAAAGTTACGATAGATTAAACATGTGATATTATGATTATAAATTAAAGATAAATAGACAATAACGACTTAAATATATAAGACGAACTAGGCGGTGCCATAATAATGAATTATACAGACAATGAAATGAGTAAAAGCGAATTATTAGTAGTTACCGGATTATCCGGAGCCGGTAAGACAGTAGTAATCCAATGCTTAGAAGATATCGGTTTCTTTTGCGTAGATAACTTGCCACCTATTTTACTTCCAAAATTTGTAGAATTAATGGAACAAGGAAATCCTTCTTTACAAAAGGTAGCCATCGCAATCGATTTACGTGGTAAAGAGTTATTCAAATCATTAGTAGAAGAAATCGATGCAATTAAAAGTCGTAATGATGTTATTGTAGATGTCATGTTTTTAGAAGCAGATACAGAGAAGCTAATTTCTAGATATAAAGAATCTCGTCGTGCACACCCACTTAATGAAAATGGACAAATGTCGCTCATTGACTCCATTTTAGAAGAAAGACAAATGTTATCTAGAATTCGTACAATCGCAAATTATATTGTAGATACTACAAATCTAAAAACGAAGGAATTAAAAGAAAGAGTTAAGAAGAAATTTGAAGATGAAAACTTTAAATCCTTCAGTATTAATGTTACAAGCTTTGGATTTAAACACGGTATTCAAAAAGATGCAGATTTAGTGTTTGATGTGCGTTTCTTACCTAATCCATATTATGTTGAAGACTTGAGACCGATGACTGGAGAAGATGAACCTGTCTATAATTATGTTATGAAATGGAAAGAGACAGAAATTTTTTATGAAAAATTAATGGATTTATTAAAATTCATGATTCCAGGGTATAAAAAAGAGGGTAAATCACAATTAGTGATTGCGATGGGTTGTACGGGAGGACAACATCGCTCAGTTGCTCTTGCGAAACGAATCGGTGAAGAGCTAAGAGACATATTTGATTATAATGTTTATGTACATCATCGAGATGCACATATCGAAAGTGGCGTGAAAAAATGAAACAATTAAAAATCGTACTGATTGGTGGAGGTACTGGCCTGTCGGTATTAGCTAGGGGGTTAAGAGAATACCCCATTGATATAACTGCTATAGTTACAGTTGCCGATGATGGCGGTAGTACTGGCAAAATCCGTAGTGAAATGGATATACCAGCACCCGGAGATATTAGAAATGTAATTGCGGCATTAAGTGATGCTGAGCCAATATTGGAAGAAATATTTCAATATCGTTTTAAAGAGAACCAAATTGAAGGTCATTCATTAGGCAATTTATTATTAGCTGCCTTAACAAATATAAAGAATGACTTTGGGCATGCGGTTAAAGAATTAAGTAAAATATTAAACATTAAAGGGAAAGTCATTCCATCAACAAATACTAATGTTAAGTTAAATGCTGTTTTAGAAGATGGAGAAATTGTACATGGTGAATCGAAAATTCCAAAAAAGAATAAACGCATTGATCGCGTATATTTAGAGCCTGAAAATGTTGAGCCTATGGAAGAAGCCATTGACGCACTAGAAGAAGCTGATTTAATTGTTATGGGTCCGGGTTCGCTTTATACAAGTGTCATTTCTAATTTATGTGTTAAAGGTATGTCAGATGCAATTTTAAGTTCAAAAGCACCTAAATTATATATATCTAATGTAATGACGCAACCGGGGGAAACAACTGGCTATGACGTCGTAGATCATATAGAAGCAATACATAAACATGCTGGTAAACCTTTTATAGATTATGTTATTTGCAGTGAAGATAAATATGATGACGAGGTGCTAGAGCGTTATAAAGAACGTAATGCTACACCAGTTGCTATGAATGAAGATAGAATCACAGAGCATCATATTAAAATGATTACATCTTCAAATTTAGTTGAAATTTCTGACCAACATTTGGTCCGACATAATACTAAAGTATTAGCGAAATTGATTTATGATTTAGCACTTGAAATGACAAGTACAATTCAATTCCAACCGAAAAATAATTCCTTCTAATCTTGTAGATAATTATGTTATGATAAATTGCATATGTTTATTAATAGAAGTATTTGTACGAATGATAAGTGAGATAGAATGTTAATTGCATATGTTTATAACGAGATTAGAGGAGGGTATTTGTGATGAGTTTTGCTTCAGAGATGAAAAATGAATTAACACGTATAGAAGTAGATGAAGCCAATGCTAAGGCAGAGCTTAGCGCGTTAATTCGTATGAACGGTGCACTTAGCCTATCTAATCAACAATTTGTAATTAATGTTCAAACAGAAAATGCTACCACAGCAAGACGAATATATTCACTTATTAAGCGTATATTTAATGTGGAAGTTGAAATTTTAGTACGTAAAAAAATGAAACTAAAGAAAAATAATATTTATATATGCCGTACAAAAGTACGTGCAAAGGAAATACTAGATGAACTTGGCATTTTGAAAAATGGTATTTTTGTACATGACATTGATGCAAGTATGATTCAAGATGATGAAATGCGCAGAAGTTATTTACGTGGTGCGTTTTTAGCTGGTGGCTCAGTTAATAATCCAGAGACATCTTCGTATCATTTAGAAATTTTTTCACAATATGAGAACCATTCTGAAGGTTTAACTAAGTTAATGAATAGCTATGGTTTGAATGCTAAACATCTAGAACGTAAAAAGGGTAGTATCGCTTATTTGAAAGAAGCAGAAAAAATATCAGATTTTCTAAGTTTGATAGGTGGTTATCAAGCTTTGTTAAAATTTGAGGATGTACGAATTGTTAGGGATATGAGAAATTCTGTTAACCGATTAGTTAATTGCGAGACAGCTAATTTAAATAAAACAGTAAGTGCGGCCATGAAACAGGTAGAGAGTATTCAATTAATCGATCAAGAAATTGGCTTGGATAATTTACCAGATCGTTTAAGAGAAATTGCTAAACTTCGTGTAGAGCATCAAGAAATTTCGTTGAAAGAATTGGGTGAAATGGTTTCTACGGGTGCCATTTCTAAATCCGGTGTTAACCATCGATTGAGAAAATTAAATGAACTTGCTGATAAAATACGAAGTGGCGAAAAAATAGAATTATAAAGTTAAAGAGTCGGGACAAATTTATAGTAAAAGACTACATTGTCATTTCGCAGTAGCGGACTGAGCTGAGAATGCACTTTAAATCAAGCTTTACTCAGATCTAGTCATTCTTGCGAGGTGGGGGAGCCCTAGCAAAGAGAATTTCCCAAAGAAATTCTACAAGTAAAGCAAGTTGGGAGTACGACGAATTCAGAAGAATTCTGTTCTAGTCTCTTTCATTACAAAAAATAAATTTCATATGGTGTTTTACCATAAGGCAAAATAAAAAGAACGCCCTCATAACAGCGTTCTCAGTTTGAAAATAGTTGTAATTTAAAGTGATTAGCCCCCTCGAGAGGAATCGAACCTCTATCTTAAGAACCGGAATCTTACGTGCTATCCATTACACTACGAGGAGTTAAAAAGTAAAAAATCCGAATTTCTGTACTATTTGTTAATTTAAAAGTACAATCTGTATGTAGTTTATAGTGTACAAAATATTTTAAAATATGGTCAAATTTTATGGAAGAGTGAGTTTAATTTTTGACCATTTTTGACTTTTGATGTAAAATACAAAATAACAGTTAATCATAAGGAGGAAATATAAATGAATTTAATTCCTACAGTTATTGAAACAACAAATCGTGGAGAACGTGCGTATGACATTTACTCTCGTTTATTAAAAGACCGCATCATCATGTTAGGCTCTGCTATTGATGACAATGTAGCAAATTCAATTGTATCACAATTGCTATTCTTACAAGCGCAAGACTCTGAGAAAGATATCTATTTATATATCAACTCTCCAGGTGGTAGTGTCACAGCTGGTTTCGCAATTTATGATACAATTCAACATATAAAACCAGACGTACAAACAATTTGTATTGGTATGGCAGCTTCAATGGGATCATTCTTACTTGCTGCTGGTGCTAAAGGTAAACGTTTTGCATTACCAAATGCTGAAGTAATGATTCACCAACCACTAGGTGGTGCACAAGGTCAAGCAACTGAAATTGAAATTGCTGCTAACCACATCTTAAAAACACGTGAAAAATTAAACAGAATTTTAGCTGAACGTACAGGTCAAAGCATTGAAAAAATTCAACAAGATACTGACCGTGATAATTTCTTAACAGCTGATGAAGCGAAAGAATATGGCTTAATCGATAACGTAATGCAACCTGAAGATCAAAACGCATAATATCATTATTTTTGAATTATAATATATATAATTAGCTCCCTTCGAAGTAGACAATGAATGAACACTTTGAAGGGAGCTTTTTTATGGTTACAATTGCTTTTATTGACGTTTGCGATTTTGAGATGAACTTTTCAAGAATAATTGTATTGAGATAGCAAGAAGTACTAAGCCTACAATAATGAATAAAATAGACATTAAGATAATTATAAAATCATGTTCGAATGCAAAAATCCCATTTAATATAAGAAAGATACTAGCAATCATTAGTAAAATATAAGTTAATTTATTGTCATTCATATTTCAAAAACTCCTATGACTATTAGTCAATTAAATCTTCAAGTGCTAGCTTCAAATTAGGATATTTAAAGTTAAAACCTAATGCATCCAGTTTGTTAGGTAAAACTTTTTGAGTATCTAGTACAACTGTTGACATCTCACCTAAAACAGCTCTCATAGCTAGTGAAGGCGCCCATGTTTCATGAGGTTTATGCATTGTACGCGCAAGTGTATAACCAAATAAATTTTGACGTTCTGCAATTGGTGAAGCGAGATTGAAAGGACCTTTAGCTTGTGGATGATCAATAATGAACAGTATAGCGCTAACTAAGTCCTCGATATGAATCCAAGAATACCATTGGAAACCAGAACCTAATTTACCGCCAACGAAGTATTTATACGGTAATTTCATAGTTTGTAGTGCGCCACCATCAGCAGATAAAATCATGCTAAATCTTCCTAGTACAACACGTGTTCCAAATGCTTCGAAACGTTTAGCGAATCGTTCCCATTGATAAACAACATCAGATAAAAAGTCAAAAGGAAGCGTTTGGTACATTTCAGTGTAACTATGATATAGATTTGGTGGATAATAGCCCATAGCGCTAGCGTTAAAGAGTACTTCAGGTTTATGTTCTCTTTGAGTAAATAAATCAACCAGTGCTTGTGTGGACTGTATACGACTTGTCATAATGAGTTGTTTATAAGACGGTGTCCAACGTTTATTTAAAGTTGCACCTGCTAAGTTAATAACTACATCTATATCAGGAACTTGATCTTCCCATCCTTCTTTAGACCAATTAACATATGAAATTTTAGGTTCATCACTTTCCTTGTCACTACGCGTTAGGATAGTAACGTGTACGTCTTGTTTTTTTAATTCATTTACTAAATGACTACCGACCATTCCAGTTCCACCAGTAATTAAGAATTGTCTCATATATACACCTCTGTTAATTTTTTAATTAAGATATTCATTTTTATTATTTACAACTAATAAATGATGTTCAAAAAATATACAATGATTAGTCAATAATATGTCATTTCTTATGCTGTAAACCGGATTTAATTTTATATAAGTTAAGTTATAATAAAGTTGTACCTTCGCTATAGATGATTTCAACATCTTTTAGTTAAATGAGTATACCCCATAAAATATACAAACGAAGGTCAATTTTGACTCCCTTTAGTAGTAGCCCATGCGAGAAACGTATGGGCCTTTTATATGTCTATTATAATACTAAATATAAAAGATTAAGAATAATATGATTAAAGAAACGACAATGATTGAAATGAATAAGAAATCAAATTTGGAAGAATTTGAATCATCATAATTGTCATTATTAATCATCATTGATTTTAATCCACGATTTGGTACTTTATCATCTTCAAATATATCTTTCGAAAAATTTTGTCGCATCTATATCACACTTTCAAATTAAAATAAAATTTAGATTAATAGTGTTTGTATTTACTTATGATGTTATCATATATAAGTGATTATATATCAATTTGTTTTCATCTCCTAATCCTTTTAATATCATTTTCAAGAGATTTGTTGTAAAATAATATGCTACATTCAGGGGACTGTAAAGAATATCTAAAAGTGAGGTAGCTTATGTCTAAGAAGAATAGAAATAGAGAAGACTTTGAAGAGCCGGAAAAGAAAAAAATGAGTGGTATTTCGAAAGTAATTAGTACTGTCATTGTTCTCCTTTTACTAGGTGGATTGGCTTTTGCGATTTTTTCTTTTGTAGATCATTCCAATAGAGCAAATGAACGTTTAAATAATCAGTCAACAGAAGAACATAAAGATAAAAAAGAAAAAACGAAAGAAGATAAAAAGACGAGTGAAGATAAGAAAACAACCGAAGATAATAATGGTGATGATAAAGCTACTCAACAAAACGCAGTGAAACAATCACCACAGACAGAACAACGTCAAACACATCAAGCAACACCATCTACTCAAGAAAAAACTACGAAACAAGCGACAACACAAGAAAAACAACCTACAAAACAATCTTCAGAAGAAGCAACTACTGAAGAAAAAGCTACGAAAGAAGATACATCTAAAAAAGAACCTAGCACAGAAGAGCAAGCATCTGAAGAAAAGGATACTGATGCTAATAGTAATAGCAATAATGATAAAGCAAGTAACCAAAGCGATAGCACAGAATCAGATAAATCAAATAACACTACAAATAATGATAGTGATCATAATAATCAAACTTCACAAAGTAATCAATCAAATGCTCAAAATAGCACACAACAAACACAACAGTCACCACAGACACAACAAAAGACAACAACACAATCATCTACGAAACAAACTGCGACACAACAATCAGTGCAAAGCAGTAGTGCACAATCACGAAGTAATTCATCACAACAATCATCAAGTGATGATAACTAACGTTATATAAATAACTGTCCAGGTTAATAAAATTTATCAAGTTAAATAAGTTGGAGTGAAACGACGAAATGATTTTAAAAATTCCGTTTCACTCCTTTTTTACAATTGTTGCCATTGATAATAAATACTGAATGATATATAAACAGAATTTGTAATTCAATATATCTTCATAAAACGTTAAAATATCCAATTCAATAAAAACGTTAATATAATTGAAAGTAAAACTGAAATGAATATTGAAGAAAGACAACCAAAAGGACAGCCACATCCATAACGATAATGAACTGAATAATTGTTGGTTTCATGATTGTTTCTATCATTGAAATAGTCATCATCTTTATATCTACGATCAGAAGGGTCAATAACCTCTACATCATTCGAATTTTCTCGTGTCATGTCATAGCCTCCCCACATTTTTTATTTAATTGTATATGAAAATTTTAAAAAGATAAAAATAATGAATCGCAAGTCGAAAAAGAATACAATTTCGTTTTTAAGGGTAATATTTAAAAATAAGAGAAATTATCTATGGAAATACGCGATTGATAGTGATATTTTACTTAAAATAGCGAATTTTACAGATAATTTTAAATATTAGAGTTTTTCTCTTGCAATTTCATAAACACAATAGTACTATTGCAAGTGTAAGAGGTTGGATTTTGTCCCAGGCGGGACGTAATTGGTCAACCCACTTCTATACTATTGGTTACCTTTTAGATATAAAGGAGGAAGGTAGTAGTGAAAGACCTGATTAAAATACAGCAAAAGTTGATACCTGATTTAATCGATAAAATGTATCGTCGCTTTTCTATCTTAACTACTATCTCAAACAATCAACCAGTAGGAAGAAGAAGCCTTAGTGAACATATGGATATTACAGAACGCGTATTAAGATCTGAAACGGATATGTTGAAAAAGCAAGATCTAATCCAAGTTAAATCAACCGGAATGGAAATTACTGATGAAGGCACTGAAGTTTTAAAACAACTTAATGATTACTTTAATGTTTATACAGATGATAATCAGTTGGCCGAACAAATTAAATCGAATTTTAATATTAAAGAAGTTCATGTGATACCAGGTGATTCAGATAGTCAAGAAAATGTTAAGTCTGAAATGGGAAGACAAGCTGGACAATTACTTGAAAGTATTTTATACGAGGATGCAATTGTATCGGTAACGGGTGGTTCAACAATGGCTAATGTTAGTCGTGCAATGCACTTGCTACCATTTAATGTATTTTTCGTTCCAGCTCGTGGTGGTCTTGGTGAAAATATGGTCTACCAAGCGAATACGATTTCAGCTAGCATGGCCCAACAGACTGGTGGCTATTACACAACACTATATGTACCAGATAATGTGAGCGAATCTACTTACAATACATTATTAATGGAACCTTCCGTGGTACATACATTAGATAAAATTAAGCAAGCAAATATAACAATTCACGGTATTGGTGATGCGCTGAAGATGGCGCGTCGTAGACAATCGTCAGATGAAGTGATTGAAAGCCTTCAACATCACCAAGCCGTTGCAGAAGCTTTCGGTTACTATTTTGACTCTCAAGGAAATGTAGTCTACAAAGTGAAGACGATTGGACTACAGCTTGAAGATTTAGAAACCAAAGATTTTATATTCGCTGTTGCAGGAGGGCAATCTAAAGGAGAAGCAATTAAAGCTTACTTAAGTATTGCACCTAAAAACACAGTATTAATCACTGATGAAGCAGCAGCAAAAGTAATATTAAATAAGTAATAAAAAGTTAATAGCTTTTTAAATATCATTTTAAAGGAGGCCATTATAATGGCAGTAAAAGTAGCAATTAATGGTTTTGGTAGAATTGGTCGTTTAGCATTCAGAAGAATTCAAGACGTAGAAGGTATTGAAGTAGTTGCAGTAAACGACTTAACAGACGACGAAATGTTAGCTCATTTATTAAAATATGACACTATGCAAGGTCGTTTCACAGGAGAAGTTGAAGTTATCGATGGTGGTTTCCGCGTAAATGGTAAAGAAGTTAAATCATATGAAGAACCAGACGCAAGCAAATTACCATGGGGCGACTTAGACATCGATGTTGTATTAGAATGTACTGGTTTCTACACTGAAAAAGAAAAAGCAGAAGCACACATCAATGCAGGTGCTAAAAAAGTATTAATCTCTGCACCAGCTAAAGGTGACGTTAAAACAATCGTATTCAACACTAACCATAAAGACTTAGATGGTTCAGAAACAGTTGTTTCAGGTGCTTCATGTACTACTAACTCATTAGCACCAGTTGCTAAAGTATTAAGTGACGAATTTGGTTTAGTTGAAGGTTTAATGACTACTATCCACGCTTACACTGGTGACCAAATGACTCAAGATGGTCCTCATAAAAAAGGCGACAAACGTCGTGCACGTGCAGCAGCTCAAAACATCGTACCTAACTCAACAGGTGCTGCCAAAGCTATCGGTAAAGTTATCCCTGAAATCGATGGTAAATTAGACGGTGGTGCACAACGTGTACCAGTTGCTACAGGTTCATTAACTGAAGTAACAGTTGTATTAGAAAAAGACGTAACAGTTGAAGACGTTAACAAAGCAATGAAAAACGCTTCAAACGAATCATTCGGTTACACTGAAGACGAAATCGTATCTTCAGATGTAGTAGGTATGACTTACGGTTCATTATTCGACGCTACACAAACTCGTGTAATGTCAGTAGGCGACCGTCAATTAGTTAAAGTTGCAGCTTGGTATGACAATGAAATGTCTTACACTGCTCAATTAGTTCGTACTTTAGAATATTTAGCAGAATTATCTAAATAATTTAGAAGCATAGTTAAATAAACTTGTGCTCAGTACACTTGTACAAATTATTGAAATAAGTTAGCTTATGAGTAAGCGGGGAGCACTAACGCTTCTCCGCTTATTTTTATATGAATAATTCCTATTAGAGGAGGAAATTATAATGGCAAAAAAAATTGTTTCTGATTTAGACTTAAAAGGAAAAGTTGTTTTAGAACGTGCTGATTTCAATGTACCTTTAAAAGACGGTAAAATCACTAATGATAACCGTATTGTTCAGGCTTTACCAACTATTAAATATATCATCGAACAAGGTGGTAAATTAGTTCTATTTTCTCACTTAGGAAAAGTTAAAGAAGAAAGTGACAAAGAAGGTTTAACATTAAAACCTGTAGCTGATGCTTTATCTGAAAAATTAGGTAAAGAAGTTACTTTCGTACCTGAAACACGTGGAGAAAAATTAGAATCTGCAATCAAAAACTTAAATGAAGGCGATGTATTATTAGTTGAAAATACACGTTTTGAAGATTTAGATGGTAAAAAAGAATCTAAAAATGATCCTGAATTAGGTAAATATTGGGCATCATTAGGCGACGTGTTCGTTAATGACGCTTTTGGTACAGCACACCGTGAACATGCTTCTAACGTAGGTATTTCTACTCACTTAGAAACAGCAGCTGGCTATTTAATGGAAAAAGAAATTAAATTTATTGGTGGCGTGGTTAATGACCCACATAAACCAGTAGTTGCTATTTTAGGTGGCGCAAAAGTTTCAGATAAAATTGGTGTCATTAAAAACTTAGTGAATATCGCTGATAAAATTCTTATTGGTGGCGGTATGGCGTATACTTTCTTAAAAGCGCAAGGTAAAGAAATTGGTTTATCTCTATTAGAAGAAGATAAAATTGATTTCGCTAAAGAATTATTAGAAAGTAATGGCGACCAAATCGTTTTACCAGTTGATGCAAAAGTTGCAAAAGAATTCTCTAATGACGCTAAAATTACTGAAGTTGCAATTGATGACATTCCTTCAGATCAAGAAGCTATGGACGTTGGCCCTAAAACAGTTGAGTTATTCTCTAAAGAATTAGAAGGTGCACACACTGTAGTATGGAATGGACCTATGGGTGTATTTGAATTCAGTAACTTTGCTCAAGGTACAATTGGAGTATGTAAAGCCATTGCTAACTTAAAAGATGCTACAACTATTATTGGTGGCGGTGACTCTGCTGCGGCAGCAATTTCTTTAGGATTTGAAGATGACTTCACACACATTTCTACTGGTGGCGGTGCTTCATTAGAATATCTTGAAGGAATTGAATTACCAGGTATTAAAGCAATTAATGATAAATAATTATCTTTGGAAAATCACTACGTTTTTTAAAACATTTTCAAGGGAAAAAGCATAAAGATTAAGGCGTGTCGTCTTAAGAAAATATTTAACGCTAAAATTACAAATATGATATATAGGAGTGTAATCAATGAGAAAACCAATCATAGCCGGTAACTGGAAAATGAACAAAACAGTTCAAGAAGCTAAAGACTTCGTAAATAACTTACCAACATTACCTGACGAAAAAGAAGTTGAATCAGTAATTTGTGCGCCAACAATTCAATTAGACGCATTAATTTCGCTAGTGAATGATGGCAAAGCAAAAGGATTAAAAATTGGTGCTCAAAACACTTATTTTGAAGACAACGGTGCATTCACAGGAGAAACTTCTCCAGTAGCACTAGCTGACTTAGGTGTTAAATATGTTGTTATTGGACACTCAGAACGTCGTGAATTGTTCCATGAAACGGATGAAGATGTGAACAAAAAAGCACACGCAGTATTCAATCATGGTATGACACCAATCATTTGTGTTGGTGAAACTGATGAAGAACGCGAAAATGGTAAAGCTAATGAAATCGTTAGTAATCAAGTTAAAAAAGCATTAGAAGGTCTTTCTGAAGCTCAACTTAAAGAAGTTGTCATTGCTTACGAACCAATCTGGGCAATCGGTACTGGTAAATCAGCTACTTCAGAAGATGCGAATGAAATGTGTGCACAAGTACGTAAAACAGTTGCAGAAGTTGCAAGTCAAGACGTTGCTGAAGCAACTCGTATTCAATACGGTGGTAGTGTTAAACCTAACAACGTTAAAGAATACATGGCTCAATCAGATATCGATGGTGCATTAGTTGGTGGCGCATCATTAAAAGTTGAAGATTTCGTACAATTGTTAGAAGGTGCAAAATAATTATGGCTAAACAACCAACAGCTTTAATCATTTTAGATGGTTTCGCTAATCGTGAGAGTGAACATGGTAATGCAGTAAAACAAGCGCACAAACCTAATTTTGATCGCTATTACAGCAAATACCCTACTACTCAAATTGAAGCGAGTGGTTTAGACGTAGGCCTTCCTGAAGGCCAAATGGGTAACTCAGAAGTTGGTCATATGAACATTGGTGCAGGACGTATCGTCTATCAAAGTTTGACACGCATCAATAAATCTATCGCTGATGGTGATTTCTTTGAAAATGATGTATTAAATAATGCTGCGCAACACGTTAAAGATCATCATTCTGCATTACATGTCTTTGGTTTATTATCTGATGGTGGTGTACACAGTCATTACCAACATCTATTTGCATTATTAGAACTTGCTAAACAAAAAGGTTTAGATAAAGTTTACGTACATGCATTCTTAGATGGTCGTGATGTAGATCAAAAATCAGCGCTAAAATATATTGAAGAGACAGAAGCTAAATTTAAAGCATTAGGTGTAGGTCAATTCGCATCAATTTCTGGTCGTTATTATGCAATGGACCGAGACAAACGTTGGGATCGTGAACAAAAAGCATATAACGCGATTCGTAACTTTGAAGGACCTTCATATGCTTCAGCTAAAGAAGGCGTTGAAGCGAACTACGCACAAGATTTAACGGATGAATTCGTAGAACCATTTATCGTTGATGGTCAAAATAATGGCGTGAATGATGGAGATGCAGTTATCTTCTTTAATTTCCGTCCTGACAGAGCAGCACAATTATCAGAAGTATTTACTAACAAAGCCTTTGATGGTTTCAAAGTAGAACAAGTCAACGATTTATTCTACGCTACATTTACTAAATACAATGATAATGTAGATGCTGAAATTGTCTTCGAAAAAGTAGACTTAACGAACACAATTGGTGAAGTTGCTCAAAACAACAACTTAAAACAATTACGTATTGCAGAAACTGAAAAATATCCTCACGTTACGTATTTCATGAGTGGTGGACGTAACGAAGAATTTGAAGGTGAACGTCGTCGTTTAATCGATTCACCTAAAGTTGCTACTTACGATTTAAAACCAGAAATGAGTGCGTATGAAGTTAAAGATGCGTTACTTGAAGAGTTAGACAAAGGCGATTTAGATTTAATTCTTTTAAACTTTGCTAACCCTGATATGGTTGGTCATAGTGGTATGTTAGAGCCAACGATTAAAGCAATCGAAGCAGTGGATGAATGTTTAGGTGAAGTCGTTGATAAAATCTTAGACATGAATGGGTATGCAATTATCACAGCTGACCACGGTAACTCTGATCAAGTGTTAACAGATGATGATCAACCAATGACGACACATACAACTAATCCAGTGCCAGTTATCGTAACTAAAGAAGGCGTAACATTACGTGAAACTGGTCGTCTAGGTGATTTAGCACCAACATTACTTGATTTATTAAATGTTGAGCAACCATCAGATATGACTGGAGAATCATTAATTAAACACTAATGTTGTTGGTGTAAATGCATGAAGACGTTTTCAATATAAGGCGTTTTAAAATGCCTATATTGAGAACTTCCTAATGCGATACAAATATTTTATTAAATGATGAAATCAAGCTATAATAGCTATAGATTCTAAATTAAAAGGAGATTATACACATGCCAATTATTACAGATGTTTATGCTCGCGAAGTCTTAGACTCACGTGGTAACCCAACAGTTGAAGTTGAAGTATTAACTGAGAGCGGTGCTTTCGGTCGTGCATTAGTACCATCAGGTGCTTCTACTGGTGAACATGAAGCAGTTGAATTACGTGACGGAGACAAATCACGTTACAGCGGTAAAGGTGTTACTAAAGCTGTCGATAATGTTAACGAAATTATCGCACCAGAAATCGTTGAAGGTGAATTTTCAGTATTAGATCAAGTATCTATCGATAAAATGATGATTCAATTAGACGGTACATCTAACAAAGGTAAATTAGGCGCTAACGCTATCTTAGGCGTGTCTATCGCAGTTGCACGTGCAGCAGCAGACTTATTAGGTCAACCTTTATACAAATATTTAGGTGGATTTAATGGTAAACAATTACCAGTACCTATGATGAACATCGTTAATGGTGGTTCTCACTCAGACGCACCTATCGCATTCCAAGAATTCATGATTTTACCAACAGGTGCTGAATCATTCAAAGAAGCATTACGTTGGGGTGCTGAAATCTTCCATAACTTAAAATCAATCTTAAGTGAACGTGGTTTAGAAACTGCAGTAGGTGACGAAGGTGGTTTCGCTCCTAAATTTGACGGTACTGAAGATGCTGTAGAAACAATCATCAAAGCGATTGAAAAAGCAGGATACAAACCAGGTGAAGATGTATTCTTAGGATTTGACTGTGCATCTTCTGAATTCTACGAAAATGGTGTATATGACTACACTAAATTCGAAGGTGAACACGGTGCTAAACGTAGCGCTGCAGAACAAGTTGACTACTTAGAAGAATTAATTGGTAAATACCCAATCATCACTATCGAAGATGGTATGGATGAAAACGACTGGGACGGTTGGAAACAATTAACTGACCGTATCGGTGACAAAGTTCAATTAGTAGGTGACGATTTATTCGTAACTAACACTGAAATCCTTTCTAAAGGTATTGAACAAGGTATCGGTAACTCAATCTTAATCAAAGTTAACCAAATCGGTACATTAACTGAAACATTCGATGCAATCGAAATGGCTCAAAAAGCAGGTTACACTGCAGTAGTTTCTCACCGTTCAGGTGAAACTGAAGATACAACAATCTCAGACATCGCTGTAGCTACAAACGCTGGCCAAATCAAAACAGGTTCATTATCAAGAACTGACCGTATTGCTAAATACAATCAATTATTACGTATCGAAGACGAATTATTTGAAACTGCTAAATTTGATGGCATCAAATCTTTCTACAATTTAGATAAATAATAGAGATTCGACATTTTATAAGAGTTCACGCAAATGTATATTGCCTGTCACAGAGTTGAGACTGTGGCAGGTATTTTTTGTTTTTGAAAATGGAGACCCCACACCTCTATTTGTGCCCATTTTCAGTAGGAATAAACTATATCACGATGAAGCTACCAACATAGGGTTGTAAATGATACATCACTCTGAATAAACTACCGGCACAATGGAACTTATTTAATTTACCTATACAAACTGATATAATAGGCGTGTAATTGAAAGAAGGAGAATGGAACATGGAGAATCAGCCTACTCAACCTAGTCAAAGAGAACGAAATACTGCAAAATTAGTCGCTTACAGTTCTTTAATATTCTGCATATTATTAATTATTCATAACTTTATTGCCTTAGACACACAAACAGCTAAATCATTACTATCACGTGCCGGTCAAAAAGTAAGCGATAGTGGTGTGGCCAATATCTTAAATAGTTTCAGATATACGGGCATCATGTATATCCTAGCGTACCTAGCTGGTGTTATAGCATTATGGAATCGTCATAAATATTTATGGTGGTTTATGTTTGCTGTATATGTGTCTAACGTATTGTTTACACTAGTCAATTTAGCAATGGTTATCAATGCGATTATGGCTGTAAAATCAGTGATGTTTATTGTGCCTATCTTAATTGTTATTATCGGTTCAACAGTCTTGGCACTGTACATGTTAGTCGTGTCAATTATGCGTAAGAGTACGTTTAATCGCTAGTCATTGATAAGCTAATGAGAAATATGGTATAATTCGGAACGTATATAATGAATGGAGGACAATTTTCATGCATACACTTTTCATAGTACTATTAATTATTGATTGTATTGCATTAATCACTGTTGTATTACTCCAAGAAGGTAAAAGTAATGGACTTTCAGGTGCTATTAGTGGTGGCGCAGAACAGTTATTTGGTAAACAAAAACAACGTGGCGTCGATTTATTCTTGCATAGATTAACAATTATTTTAGCAATCATTTTCTTCTTAATTATGATTGGTATAAGTTACTTAGGTTTATAAGGTCCGACGATGTTAATGTCGGGCTTTTTTATTTATAATAAAGAATGACGAAACTTTAAATAGATATTCAAGTTTTAAACACTAAAGTGCACGATAAGGGTATGTATATTTTCATGAGAATCAGGGAATAGCATACACGGCAAATAAATGTAAATGAGAGGCGTCGTTTGATGTCTCATGATGTAAATAGACGTAGATATTGTGATGGAGAGGGATTTAGAAATGCAAATTAAATTACCACAACCGTTCTTCTTTGAAGAAGGTAAACGTGCAGTCCTACTTCTACATGGGTTTACTGGTAACTCATCAGATGTAAGACAGTTAGGAAGATTTTTACAGAAAAAAGGCTACACATCTTATGCACCTCAATACGAGGGACATGCAGCTCCACCGGAAGAAATCTTGAAATCAAGTCCGCATGTATGGTTTAAAGATGTGCTTGATGGTTATGATTATTTAGTGGACCAAGGCTATGAAGAAATTGCCGTAGCAGGTTTATCTCTCGGTGGTGTCTTCGCCTTGAAACTTAGCTTAAATCGTCCTGTAAAGGGTATTGTAACTATGTGTGCACCCGCTGAAGGTAAAACGCAAGGTGCAATATATGAAGGCTTTTTAGAATATGCACGAAACTTTAAAAAATATGAAGGTAAAGATCAAGCCACAATCGATAAAGAAATGGAAGACTTCCATCCTACTGAAACGTTAAAAGAGTTAAGCGAAACACTAAATAACGTTAGAAACGAAATCGATGAAGTATTAGATCCAATATTAGTAGTACAAGCTGAAAATGATGAAATGATTAATCCTCAATCAGCAAATTATATATACGAGAATGTCGACTCAGATGAAAAAGACATCAAATGGTATGCAAATTCAGGACATGTCATTACAATCGATAAAGAAAAAGAACAAGTATTCGAAGACGTATACAATTTCTTAGAATCTTTAGATTGGTCTGAATAATAAATTTAAAATATGAAATGAAAGAAGAAAGGAGGGGCATGATGAATTTAAAGCAATCCATTGAAGAAATCATAAAGCAACCTGATTACGAACCGATGTCGGTATCTGATTTTCAAGATGCTTTAGGTCTTAATAGTGCCGACTCATTTAGAGATTTAATAAAGGTGCTAGTAGAACTAGAACAAGCAGGATTAGTTGAACGAACTAAGACAGATAGATACCAACGTAAACAATCACATAAAAGTTCAAATTCTAAATTAATTAAAGGGACGTTAAGTCAAAATAAGAAGGGCTTCGCATTCTTACGACCTGAAGAAGAAGGTATGGATGATATCTTTATTCCACCAACTAAGATTAACCGTGCATTAGATGGTGACACAGTCATTGTTGAAATCCAAAAATCTAAAGGTGAACATAAAGGTAAAATTGAAGGTGAAGTTAAATCAATTGAGAAACATTCTGTAACCCAAGTAGTAGGTACGTATAGCGAAGCAAAACACTTTGGCTTTGTCATTCCGGATGATAAACGAATTATGCAAGACATCTTCATTCCGAAAGGCCAAAGTCTTGGTGCCGTAGATGGCCATAAAGTGCTCGTTCAAATTACGAAGTATGCGGACGGTACGGATAATCCAGAAGGACATGTATCAGCGATACTCGGCCATAAAAATGATCCAGGCGTAGATATCCTATCTATCATTTATCAACACGGTATTGAAATCGAATTCCCTGATAATGTTTTGAAAGAAGCTGAAGCAGTACCTGAAGATATTAAGCCTGAAGAAATTAAAGGTCGTACTGACTTACGTGATGAATTAACGATTACCATTGATGGTGCAGATGCCAAAGATTTAGATGATGCCATAAGTGTGAAGAAACTACAAAACGGTCATACTGAATTAACTGTAAGTATCGCTGATGTAAGCTACTATGTTAAAGAAGACTCAGCATTAGATAAAGAAGCTTACGATAGAGCGACAAGTGTTTACTTAGTAGACCGTGTGATTCCAATGATTCCACATCGCTTGAGTAATGGTATTTGTTCATTAAACCCTGAAGTTGATCGCTTAACACTCAGTTGTCGCATGGAGATTAATGAACGTGGCGACGTGGTTAAACATGACATATTCGATAGTGTCATTCATTCTAATTACAGAATGACATATGATGCGGTGAATCAAATTATCACTGAAAAGGACCCAAACGTTCGCAAACAATATCAAGAAATTACACCAATGCTTGATTTAGCACAAGATTTATCAAATCGTCTCATTCAAATGCGTAAACGTCGTGGTGAAATTGACTTCGATATTAGTGAAGCCAAAGTGTTAGTTAATAATGAGGGTCTACCAACTGATGTGGTTTTACGTGAACGTGGTGAAGGTGAACGTTTAATTGAATCATTTATGTTAGCTGCTAACGAAACCGTGGCTGAACATTTCAATAAACTAGAAGTACCATTCATTTACCGTGTCCATGAACAACCGAAATCAGATCGTTTAAGACAATTCTTCGACTTTATTACAAACTTCGGTATTATGATTAAAGGTACAGGTGAAGATATCCATCCTTCAACATTACAATCGATTCAGGAAGAAGTTGAAGGCCGTTCAGAACAAATGGTTATCTCAACAATGATGTTACGTTCAATGCAACAAGCACATTATGATGATACGAACTTAGGACATTTTGGTTTATCAGCAGAATACTATACCCATTTCACATCACCGATTAGACGTTACCCTGACTTAACGGTTCATCGTCTAATTCGAAAATATCTCATCGATCATTCAATGAATAATAAAGAATTGCACAAATGGGAAGATAAATTACCTGAATTAGCTGAACATACGTCACAACGTGAACGTCGTGCAATTGAAGCCGAACGCGATACGGATGAATTGAAAAAAGCTGAATATATGATTCAACATATCGGTGATGAATTTGAAGGCATCGTAAGCTCTGTTGCAAACTTTGGTATGTTTATTGAACTACCTAACACTATTGAAGGTATGGTTCACATTTCAAATATGACAGATGATTATTATCATTTTGATGAACGTCAAATGGCATTAATTGGTGAACGACAAGCTAAAGTATTCCGTATTGGTGATCAAGTTACTGTGAAAGTCACACATGTAGATGTTGATGAACGTATGATAGACTTCCAAATCGTTGGCATGCCTTTACCGAAGAATGATAGAAGTCAACGTCCAGCAAGAGGGAAGACCATCCAAGCTAAAACACGTGGTAAATCTCTAGATAAATCTAAAGATGATGATCATAAAGGTAAGAAGAAAAAACGTAAGCAACGAAAAGGTAAAAACCAACGTAGTCGTGATAAACAAGGTAAAACCAATCACAAACCATTCTATAAAGATAAAAGTGTGAAGAAAAAATCACGTCGTAAGAAAAAATAATCAGCAAAGAGGTGACAGAGACTAATGGCTAAGAAAAAAACAAAATCACCCGGTACACTAGCTGAAAACCGTAAAGCCAGACATGATTATAATATTGAAGATACTATTGAAGCGGGCATTGCATTAAAAGGAACAGAGATTAAATCCATTCGCCGTGGTAGTGCCAATTTAAAAGATAGTTACGCGCAAGTAAAACGTGGCGAAATGTTCATTAATAATATGCATATTGCACCTTATGAAGAAGGAAACCGTTTTAATCATGACCCTTTACGTTCTAGAAAGTTATTACTCCATAAAAAGGAAATTATTAAACTTGGAGAACGTACGAGAGAAATTGGATATTCACTTATCCCATTAAAATTGTATTTGAAACATGGTCAGTGTAAAGTCTTATTAGGTGTAGCACGTGGTAAGAAAATACACGATAAACGCCAAGCTTTAAAAGATAAAGCAATGAAACGTGACGTTGATCGTGCAATCAAAGACCGTTATTAAGCGTAAGCGCGTTTGTTGCTTAATTGGTCGCTATTTGGTATGATAACTGATGTTGTGAATTAACTGATACGTTGGTTAGCGATTGGGGTGACATTCTACTCGAGTGCATCATCTCAATCTCGCAAGAATGATTAGAACTGAGAAGCGCTATATATTAGCAACTTCTCAGTTCAATCAAGTACTGCGTTTGTATATGATACCTTAAGGGGTTGTTATATACTAAACGTATCTAATATTATTTCGGGGGCGTTTTTGGATTCGACAGGGGTCCCTCGAGCACATTAAGCGTGTCGGAGGGTTGTCTCCGACATCAACACATTTCAGTAAATATAACTGACAAATCAAACAATAATTTCGCAGTAGCTGCGTAATAGCACTCTGCATCGCCTAACAGCATCTCCTACGTGCTGTTAACGCGATTCAACCCTAGTAGGATATGCTAAACACTGCCGTTTGAAGTCTGTTTAGATGAAATCCAATCAAACTAGCATAATACTGGTTGTCTGTTGCTTACTATTATGCGAAATTTATCAATAGACTACACACGTAGAAAGGTGTGTATCAGGACCTCTGGACGCGGGTTCGAATCCCGCCGTCTCCACTATGTAGCCTGCAACCCTTGTGGTTGTAGGCTTTTTGTTTTGTATTTAAACGTTTCTAGGTTAAAATATATAAATGTTGTATTTATTATATAAAATTATTATAATATAATTAAGTCAACGACCATGCGTGGACTTTAAAAAACAAAATCATGTACAGTAGTAGCCGTCTGCTATGAGACTAGGCATTATAATTGAATATCATAGTGTTGATAATGAGATATGATTAATGAGTGATTAGTCATATCTCTTTTTTACATATGCAAACATACAAATCCAACCATCAGATTAATGTGAAATGAACTAAAGTTAACCTTATAAGTAGAAGAGGTGGTTATTTGAGATATGTGAATAACGAGAAACAGAGACATGCTTTAATCAGTCAATTAACTGAGAACCAAAGAGAAATACTGTTTATGTATTATAAATACAGAAAAAAGAATATATTAATCAATGATATGTATCGCCATTCAGAAGAGTGGGAACTTATCGACTTTAAAGTAAATGAAAATTACCGAACGAGTTGTAATGATAACCCGTTATATTGTGAATGCGGAAAAGAATTAAAGTATCAATATATACTACGATCAAAGTCAAAAGATAGTATTATAAAACTTGGGATTGAACATTTTAAAGAACATAGTGGCATTCCGAATCGTATTGCTTATCAGGTTAGAAAGAATATGTTCTTGTTAGATGATTGGTTGGATGATGTACTCTTAAATCATGATAAATTGATGAATGATTCAGAGTATCATCGTAAAGTGATAAACATGTATAAAGAGTGGAATACGATCTCTGAGTTAGATGTGGAAGAATTTAATTCGAATTCATCAAAGCCTATTACGAGTAAGAATATTGAATTAATTAATGATTTTAAAAAGTATAGTATGGCTTTGCCCACCAACATCGAACAGAAAGTCTTTGCTTTGATTGATTATTTTCATAAAAAGAAATATCTTGCGTATCTAGAAGAACTAGAACGAGAAAGACGTATTCAAAGAGAAAAAGAACAAGAAGCATTAAGAAAAGAACGAGAGTTAAAACGACAGCAATTTTTAAAAGAGGCTGAAGCACGTAATATTCAAAAAAGAAAAATTATGGACAAAGAAAAGGCTGATAAAATGTTAATTGCTGAATGCAGAGTGAAAATAACAAAACTATTAGACGTACAAAATGTTATTGATATCACTACAATTTATAATGAATGTAAAATAGAGATAGACGAATTATTAAAATCGCATGTTAATACAAAGATTGTAAATGATATCGTAAATTCTATTAATAGATACACGATGTATACTGTGAAGTTCCAAAACAATAAGCTATTTAAAGCATGGACTAAGCGTTTTTGATAAGCAACATGTTCATATCCAAAATATATTGGATGAACACAACTAAATTATATTAAATTTATTAATCTTGACATATTTAATAAAAATGTTATAATATAAATGTCAACGACAATGCGTGGACGTTATAAACCGAAATACATTGCATAGCTAAGAATAAGTTTTAAATAACTTAGGAAAGAGAGCAGGTAGGACTTGCTCTCTTTTTAGTCAACGGTCGTGCGTGGACTTTAAAACAAATACATTGATTATCGGATTTGAAATGCAAATTTCAATAAATGTAGACAAGACGTTGGAACGAATCGTTTCAACGTTTTTTATTTTCTAAAATTAGCACTTTCATTAAATTTTTTTAAGTCCAAAATGGTTAAACAAACTAATAAATTTAATTCTTTCAATTAATGTGATACGATTTTTAAATGTATTTGTTAATTGAAAGGGAGTATTTACATGAATAAAAAAGCACTATTAGTAATGGATATGCAAAATGGTATTGTGAATTCATTAGCTGAAACACACGGGTTAATTCAAGCAACGAATGATGCCATAACAGTTGCTCGATCAAAGCGCATTCCGGTTATTTTTGTGAGAGTCGCCTTTTCAAAAAATTATGGTGAAATCTCATCTAATAATAAACGTTTTAATCAAATTAAAAATAGTGGTAGACCTATGTCAGTTGACGACAAGGAAACACAAATTATTGATGATTTAAATGTTGAATCCAACGACCATTTTATTATTAAGAAACGCGTGAGCGCCTTTACAGGAAGTGATTTAGAGGTGTTATTAAGAGGCTTACAAGTTGATCACTTAATGCTTACAGGGGTAGCGACAAGTGGTGTTGTACTTTCAACTGCTGTAGAAGCTAGTGATAAAGACTATAAGTTAACATTTTTAAAAGACGCTATGATGGATAGAGATGAACAAGTTCATCACTTTTTAACGCGTGATATTTTCCCTAAATATGGTGATGTTCTCTCAACATCAGAGTGGGATGACATGAGTGACTAATTCTAATTCAACCGCTTCAACCGCACCTACGTTTAATACAAAGTTATATCCACCCATGATATTAGGTTCTATTTTGAATCCAATTAACTCATCTATGCTTGCAGTGGCGCTTGTACCTATTGCACATGCCTTTGGTGTACCGTTTTATCAAACGGCATGGCTTATTTCCTCATTATACTTGGCTACAAGTATTGGCCAGCCTGTAATAGGAAAGTTAGTGGATACTTTTGGACCACGAAGTTTGTTTTTATTTGCGACAAGTTTGGTAGGTTTAGCAAGTTTAATTGCGCTATTTACGCCATCATTTTATGGGCTAGTACTTGCCCGGTTTTTAATCGGAATAGGAACATGTGCAGGTTATCCATCTGCCATGTATTTGATTAAGTATGAAGCTGATCGTACGGGTAAAGAAAGTCCAAGTTCAATACTGACGATATTAGCGATAAGTAACCAAATCATCGCGATTGTTGGACCAACTCTAGGTGGTTTGTTAATTGGTTTCGGTGGATGGAAATCTATTTTTATCGTCAATTTACCATTGTCTGTTCTTGCGTTTGTTTTTGGCTATCTTTATTTTCCGAAAATAGTAGTGAAAGACAAATTACAAGCATTGAAAGACAAAGTTGACGTTATCGGAATCCTATTATTTACAATGACGTTAGCGTCTTGGATGATATTCTTCATGGAACCGAGTCGTAAAACTGCGGTGTTATTTTTACTAGGCTTGTTAAGTTTAATTATTTTTATCTATTTTGAATTAAAATCTAGAAAACCATTTATCGATTTAAGAGTATTAAGTCATAACATTGTGCTAAATAATACCTATCTTCGAATGTTTCTTACAATGCTGATTTCATATAGTGTTTTGTATAGTTACGTTCAATGGTTAGAGGAAGATAGAGGCTTATCACCGACACATGCTGGTTTAATGATGTTGCCTCAATTTATAGTTGGAATTACTGTGGCACAATTATCAGGGTCACGATTATCGATTCGAGCTAAATTGTATATAGGTGCATTAGGTGCTTTAATCACTATGATTGGTTTTCAATTTATCAATAGTTCAACACCGCTAGTGATACTCATAGTATTATCAGCTATATTTGGATTACCGCAAGGACTACTCAATTTAGCGAATCAGAATGCAGTTTACCATCAAGCACCTAAATCTATTATTGGTATGTCAGCAGGATTATTAAGAACAGCAGGGTATATAGGTGCGATTGTATCTTCTACACTTACTGGTATTTTATTTAAAGATAGTAACTTGACGTATGCGATACATGCTTTAGGCTTTGTCGCGTCCATAATTGCTATCGCTATTTTGATATTGACCATATTCGGTGGCAATAGTTTGAAATCTAAATAAGACGTTCAATAGATGAACATTTTAAGGGCTTTGATTAGCCCTTTTTTGTTTCTGAAAAATGATTTGAATTAACAAATGAAGTCTGTATTATATTTATTTTTGGAAAATAAAAATTTGAAAATTAAGATATATATTGTATAATGCAAACAATATAATTGTTGAGTAGCAGGTGAATTGGAATGTGTGATTTGAATACATTAATAGCTATACCTAAAATTGAGCTACATTGTCATTTGGATGGCTCTGTAAGTGTTGAATTTATAAAAAAGGAAGCAAAGAAACAAAATATTAACATTAATCTTGATAATATATCAGCAGATGAGCAATGTGAAAGTTTAGATGAATATTTACGCTGTTTCGATGAGATATTGAAAGTCATGCAAACGGAAGAGAGTCTAATTGAGAGTGTAGTAGACGTTGCAAAACAAGCTCAAAAAGACGGTATTAAATATATTGAATTAAGATTTGCACCTAAATTTCATATGCAAAAGGGAATGAACATAGATAATATCTTGCATGCTGTATGTAAAGGTACGCAACAAGCTGAAGACCAAACGGATGTCATGGTCCGAATCATAGTTTGTGGTATGAAACATCATTCAAATGAAGAAAATATCGAGATATTTAAACAAATCCACTCAACAGAACTATTAAAACAATATATCGTTGGTGTTGATTTAGCGGGTGGGGAAGAAGATGATTCAATACCGAAACATGAAGCAGCTATAGCATTTGCTAAAGAGAATAATTTAAATATCACATTACACGCTGGAGAATGCGGATGTATAAAAAATATTCATGATTCAATAAAATTAGGTGCACAACGGATTGGTCATGGTGTAGCCATTTTTAAAGATACAGAACAATTCTATGACTTTCAAAATAAAGATACTTTATTAGAAATTTGTCCGCTAAGTAATATTCAAACGAATGCGATTAATGATATTAAAGATATCGATTTAGCTTTATTGAAAAGGATGGATATTCCGTATTTGATTAATACTGACAATAGAGTTGTAACGCAAACAAACTTAGTGAAAGAATATCAAACATTGTTAAATAATGGTTTGATCAGTATAGATGAAATTAAACGTATTAATCATGAAGCGGTGCAATATGCGTTTGCTAATGTAAAAGATAAAAAAGTGTTAAAAGAAAGATTGAAATAATTTCAATTTATAAATTAAGGATTTGTGTTAACTATTTATAGGAGGATAATTTATGATTAAAGCACTTAACCATATTTGTTTTTCAGTAAGTAATCTTCAAAAGTCAATATCTTTTTATAAAGACATATTACGAGCAAAACTCTTAGTTGAGGGTAACACAACAGCCTATCTTGATTTAAATGGAATATGGATAGCATTAAATCAAGAAGAAGGAATACCTCGTGAAGAAATTCAGTACTCCTATACGCATATAGCGTTCTCTATAGAAGAGCAAGAATTTGAAGATTGGTATAGTTGGCTTGAATATAATAAGGTGAATATTTTAAAAGGACGTAAGAGAGATATGAAAGACAAAAAGTCACTTTATTTTACAGATCCTGATGGTCATAAATTAGAATTACACACTGGTACTTTGCAAGACAGACTAAATTATTATAAACAAGATAAAAAGCATATGATATTTTATAAGTGAAATGGTGATTGTATGAATTTGACTACTCGACTATTCAAAGATGAAGATTTAGAACAAATAGAATCTTTACAGAAATTATATGAAGACATAGGATATCCTACCAATAAAAAAGAGTTAAAAGATAGATTAAAAAAATTAAATAATCGCGATGACTATTATTTATTATTATTGTTGAAGGATAATAAAATTATTGGCTTAAGTGGTATGTGTAAAATGTTGTTTTTCGAAAAAATGGTGAATATATGAGGATATTAGCATTTGTTATTAATATCAATTATCGAAAAAATGGATATGGTTCACTTTTACTTAAGGAAAGTGAGAATTTAGCACGTAAAATGAAGTGTGAAGCTCTTACTTTGAATAGTGGGATAAAAGAAGAAAGACGAACTGCACATCATTTTTATAAATATAGTGGTTTGGATAAAAAGTCATTTGGCTTTGTGAAAAATTTAATATAGCAAACGACAGGATACAGGTTAATTGTAATTCGTATCCTGTCAATTTAGCAAAATAATTGCTAGCTTTTTAATTATTTTTTATCAATTTTTTTGCCGTCAGTACGATCTGAGTTGCCTTTATCTTTATGTGCATTAGGGTTGTCCTTTTTATGCGTACTTTTTTTAACGTTTTTCACTGAATCATCATGATGACTACACGCGCCTAATACAAGAAAACTTGAGAGTAATAAAAATGCTACTTTTTTCATAGTTTCACCCTTTGTTTAAGTTAATTTAGATTGTAAAGATATAAATAAATTTAATTTAAGTATGTCACACTTTTCTAAAAATTCAATAGTTAAAAAAATTAAAAAGTTACAAAAATATAATTCTAATAAAAAATAGCAGATAGGCTAACCTATCTGCTATTAATATTAATTGGCATTGTCATTCGATTGAGCTGAGCGATCTTCAGTAGTTTGTGTTTCGCTACTTTGTGTCTGATTACTATTATTGTCTGAGGAATAATTCTGAGTTTGTGTACTATTAGACTGATTACCAGTATTTGAATTATTTTCAGATGAGCGTGTGCCAACACCATTATTATTATTTGTAGTTGTATTGTTTTGATTTGTATTTTGTTGGTTTGTATTATTAGTTTGATTCGTATTTTGCTCTTTTGTAGCTTGGTTATTATTTTGGCTATTCATATTGTTGTTATTATTTTGATTAGTGTTGTTTTGATCTGTTGCTTGTTCATTTGTAGCTTGTTCTTGTTGTGTATTTTGTTGTTCCTGTGTTTGTTGGTTATTCGTAGTTTCTTCGGAGCTATTTTCTTGCGGTGTTGCATTACTATTACTATTGTTGCTATTTTCATCTGATTTATCTTTTTTCTTGTCTTTATCTTTGTGTTTATCCTTTGATGATTTATCATCGTTTGGCTTTTTATCTTGAGTTTCTGTTGCTTGATTTGTTGATGGATTATTACTTTCAATCATTTTATGAAGACCTAATGCCAACATACTCAATAGGATAATTGTTATTGCCATTGCAAAATACTTTAAATAATTTCTATTTTTAAATACTGCGACTATAGCAAATAAAATGATTAAAACAGCAATTAATAATAATGCCATACCCGTATAGAACAACATTTTATCCATACATTACCTCCGTTTTGTTTAGACCATTAATTATATTGTACTATACATATAAAACAATAATATTAATGTGGAATTAACATCTAATTAATTTTTATATACAGTAATGTAAATGAATCATTCATTTTCAGACACATCTACTCAGTTTTATCAAAAATATTGAGTTCCTCGTCATCGATACTAGCAGACACATACAATTGATCGTCATAAATTTGAGTGTTATGAGAGGATTGATTCAAATTGACTGCTGCTAATATTTTAAAAGCACCAGATGCTATTGGTTCAACAATTGAAATTTCATTATTAGTTTCTTGAATGATTAAACGTCTATGAGAGTGATTATTAATTTTCCAGTTATTCAATATATACACCTTTCTTTATAAAATAAAACTACGTTAGCGTTATTCTAACGTAGTAAATGGATTAGTTAAAACTTCTTTCAATTTCAGTAAAAGCTTTATTGGTTACTTTAATATCATCGATACGATCTGCAGTTATGCTACCTTCTAAATAGCCATAATCAATTAAAACTTTACAATTTTCGATAAAATCATTATAGTCTCTATCGCAAAAATACGCATCTTGTGCTGTGATACTGTCTTTAAAATCATTGGCTTCAGCTTCAGTTTGTCCTTCATTAGAACGTTCCATATACAATTTGTAAAATTTAGCGATTGTATATTTTTGTTCTTGGGTTAATTCATTTAACATTCTAATTCCTCCCTAATATTAGTTATTTATACCCATTTTTTTAGATAAAGAAAACGCAAGTACGTTAAAATCTAGGAGGAGAAATTTAAAATTATTGTGCATCTTTAATTCCTTCATTAACGGCTCTAGCAAATTTATAGAAGGTATGGGTGTAATTATTTGAATTACTTCGTGTTTTTGAATCTAGTTGTTTGTCTTTAAAGAATAAAGCTCTTTGTCCAGTAGTTAATTCTAACTGAATTCCTGAATCATTATCATTTCTATTAATAATGTTAGATGAAGATGTTGCTTCAACACCTTTAGGACTCTTTTGAACGGTGAAACCTTTATCTCTAAGAGCTTTCGTAATTGATTTAGCTAATGCTTTGTCTTTACCGCCTACATAAACGATAGGGTCTTCTCCAGAATAACCATGAATGGAAATGGTTTCATCTGAATGGTCTAACATTTTTAATAAAGTAGGTTCATCGAAAACAGTCGAAGTAATATGTAAACGTTCGTTATGTTTCGACATTAAACCTTCGAATGAATAAAAATCATAATGGCCAATGTTTGATATGCGGCGTGCTAGTTCAGTTGTTCCTGGTTCAATGCCACCGCCATGTATAGCAGTAACTAGTATATGTTTATCTTTACGATTCTTCGTTTGTATACGCCAGTCTTTACCCTCTGTCGTATGGGCTTTTAAATCTTTGAAATTGGAATAGTAGTCTAAAGAGCGATTTTGTTTTTCTTCACGTGTTTTATAGAGAATAAAAGCTACTGAGACAACGACTATAATTAATAATATTATAAATAAATGATATAACTTAGAATACCAATTGTTTCTCTTTTTCATGGAACCTTCCTTAATTTATTTTTCAAAATATGAATAATTTAACCTATATATTATCATTTATGTTGGTTAAGAATGCAATTATTGTTTGTTTTTAGGAAAAATAGTATATAACACAAGTAAGGAGGTAATGAGTTGAATACGATACAAATTAAACCTGGTCAAGCTAAACATCAAGGTATAGGAGAACTCATTTATGCAGCAATAGATGATATGGCTGAAATTATACTTGGACATTATACAGATGCAGAAATTGTCGCAGATTTACAACAATTATGGCAAAATCGGGCAAATAGATTTAGCTATGACATCTCTTATGTTGCAGTAGAGAATGATAAGGTTCTCGGCGCTATGACGTGTGGACCTTTAGAAAAAATAGAAAAAGCAATGGTTCCCACAGTGTTACAAATCCTCTCAATGAATAAATTGGCGCCATTCAAATCTATTATGAAACACCCAAAGAAATTTTATTCAATGGTTACTATGGATGAGGGGAATGAAGACGAATATCACATTGCTATGTTAGCCATCGTGACAGAAGCTAGGGGAAAAGGTGTTGGCCAACAATTATTAGATGTTGCACAAGCAAAGGCAAAAGAAGCGGGATTTAATAAAATATCTTTAACAGTCGTTCAAGATAATTTACCAGCTTTAAATTTATATCAAAAGAAAGGCTTTAATATTGTAGGGGAAATTAATCATAAACCGTATTATCTGTATAAGATGAGGAAAATTTTAAAATAAAAGTTGAGATGTGTGAGTCAATAATATTATGAGGTTACACTGCAAATTCCTAGTAGCTAATTGAATGGAAAAGGTGCTTATATTAAGATTTACTCAACTCTAGTCACCCTTTCAGGTGGGGCTACAACATAGAAAATCTCAAAAAGGGTTTTTACAAGCAAAGCAAGTTGAGGTGGGACAATGAATACGAAATGAATTCTGTCCCACTCTCCTCAGTTTCTATAATACCTTTAATCTTGCTTATATTTATCATACTTACCATTAGCGATATCTTGTTCTCTTTGTTGAATTGTATTATAGACTTCATCAGCATCATCGCCATCATAAGTACCTTGCTCAATAGCATTTTTAGTTTGGATTTCTCCGGATGATAAACCACCGTTATATTTCTTTCTTAAAGCATCTACATAATCGTCCTCATTGGTTGCAGCATTAATTTCAGCATTCGGATCAGCTTCATTACTTTGAGAGGATGCATTATTGTTATTTTGAGATTGGTCATAAACCGATTTTTCTTTGCCACTCTCAACACGAAGCGAACTTGCATATGCTTCACTTGCTGAGCCTTCCATAACATTACCTTGAGGAATAACACCATTAGCTACAGCACTATTATAAGCAGCTACTTTATCTCCTTCAGAATACTGATTGCTATTAATGATTGATGCTAAAGTCGCACGATCCGTAATGTTATTAACATCTATTTGACTATTATCTTTAGCCGATTGATTATTGACAGTATTCTTATGATTGTCTGACTCGTTACTATTTTCATCAGATTTATTTTGGTCTTTTGAATCTTTGTCATTACTATTATTATCCTCAGATTTTTCATCTTTTGAATCTTTTTCTTTAGATGTATCTTTGTCTTTTTGTTTTGACGAAGCATGTGTATTGGATTTTTTATCCTTGTTGTCATTATTGCTATCTGTATGACTACATCCAGCTACTACCAACATACTTAATAAAAATATAAATAAAACTTTTTTCAATATAACCACTCCTAAAATAAACTATATTATTATTTTACATAAAATTATTTTATAAATGTTTGGAAATTTAAAATTAATTGAGAAAATTCTATTTACATAAATAATACGCATAATTCATCAATAATTTACATAAATGTGATAAATATGAAGTGAATAGGATGTGAGATGTTATGGATAAAAACTTATTAAAAAAATATTTTGAGAACAATGATTTCAAAGCCATCGCTATTGTAGTAGGATCAAAGAAAATGATTATGGAAAATGATATTCATTTAGATTATGAGAATGAAATTATTATTTATCCACTTAAAAATTGTACTCGTATCATTCCGTTTAGCTCTATTTCTTATATTGATTTATTAGAACAAAATGAACACTTTGTTAATTACTTTAAAGAATCAGTTTAATAAAAAAGATATGCTCTTTACAAGGTAACTATTTATGAATAGAAACTTTGAAAAGAGCATATTCTATAAAGCTTGTTTTTTACTATTTATTAATATTGCTTTACTAATTTTAGCTTATAGTCATCTGTAAAATTATCAACTAAAGCATAGGGTGAAATGATTAACAAGCCTTGATCGTTGACCGAGTTCTTGCTCACACCATACTTATAAGCTTGATAAATTATTTTTGTACAGTATGTAAAACGTTCGCTTTTTGGATTTAAAGTGACTAAGTACGTTTTGTCACTATCTTTATAATGCTTATTTGCCCATTCGGCAGCTTTTTGTCCAGCTCCTGGTTTAGAACAACGATAAATTTTAATCCAATCGTCTTGTCCTTCTCCAAACCTTTCTTTAAAAGAATGGAATGATTCTGTTATAGGATTATCGCCTGGGCCTTCTATTTGTAACACCGTATCATGATCAAGAGCAATACTTGAATGCCCAAAAAATCCAAATAAAACAGGCCCTTTAGTTAAAATAATATCGCCTGGTTCTAAATCGAAATCATCAGAATCCTTTGAGTAAGTCGTACTTGCTTGAGCATGAGAGGTAAAGAATAAAAATAAGATTAATGTTATTGAAAGTAACTTTATATAATAAGGTTTAATTGTATTCACTTAAGGACTCCTTAGTAAGTCTATCTATCGCTATAAATTATTTACTTTGGTGGTAATTAAATGATAATAAAAAAAGAACAAAACTTAAAAATTAATTTTGTTCTTTGTAGTAGGTACATTATAAAACGCCAAATATTAGTACATATATTAATAAAGCAAAACCAAAAATGTAAAACACGACGGTAAAACCTAAATATGACTCTTTGCGTTCTTCTTTTTTAGTTTTAAGTAGTAAGCCCAATACAATTGAGGCTGCGACTACGAAGAGGATACCAAGCCATAATAAAATGGTTAAATGCATACTCATATTTAAAGCCTCCTATAATTAAATTTAGAAAAAGGTATATATCAATGGATATATATAATATAAAAGTAATACGATATTGACTAGAAAAATGACTTCACTAATGAGTGATTTACAAATCATAGCAGTAACTAAGCTCAATATAATTGTAATACCGCTAATAATAAGACCTGGTACGAGCCAAAAGAAATCATCTAAATTTGGATAATAGGTGACGATAATATTAAAGCCTAAAAATACAAGTGTCATAAAAATATTTATCCAAAAAATTTTATTTATATTCATAGGTGTCACCTCATTGTAAGTTAAATTAATCTATTCAATCATATCATTAATATTATAATAGTAAAAAGACATTCAATAAAAGACTTAAAAGGTTTTTGAAAAAAGACTAAAAATTGACAAAATTTTTGTTGCTATTAATTGAAAAGTAGGCAATAATAAGTATCAATCTTTAATTTTAATAATTCAAAATAAAACTGCCCACTTTATTTTTACTATAAGTAGGCAATTAAAGGAATTATATTTTTTGAGTTAAGCGTTTAAATATACTATCAATATATATCTTCAAAGAGACCGAGAAGTTAAAAATAATAAATGTAATGCTTAAATTAGTCACGATATTGTCATATTTATAAAATAATTAACTTTATTGATTAATAATATAGTGATTATTTAATTAGTACATGATTTAATTATAATAAGAAAGTTTTTTACAATATATTTAACGCGTTAGCCATCTATCGGCACAAAAAGTACATCAAATCAAAAATGTACTTTAAATTAATATTTTAAACTTGAGTTATCCTATATGTTTAAACTAAATACGTATTTTTAAAAGAGAAAAAGAAAGAAATTGATTAAACTGGGGAGGATAATTATGACATTTTATGATTTTATTATTGGATTTATAAACGACGATACACCTCTTGGAAGTTTAGCACAATATATCGTAAACGATTGCAAGTTTCCAAAACACGAATATAATAATAAAGAAATTAGAGCATATGTGATGACAAATTATGAAGATCATCAACTTATTGAAAGCACAAATAGAGCAATCAGTCTATATAAATTAATTTGAGTATGAATAATACCAATTTTGTGTGTTTAATGCATCCCAAATATCTTTCGTTTTAAAATTAATTTCATTATTTTTAATCGAGAAAGGCTCAATAATTTCTCTAGCCATCCATGAATTAATTAATTCATTAGGAATCCCATCAAGTAACATATCTGTTTTACTTATTATTAAACATTCCCAATCTAATGAGAGCTTATTAGGATTAACATAATTACACTCATTATGATTCATAGTTAACACTCCTTCTATGATTGTGAAACTTATAATTCATTATACCCAACCTAATCACTATCAAACTATTTTATAAAGTTTTTCTATGTTCTTGTTTTTGAAAATTAAAAAAATAATGTATACTATTGTATGATTATTTAATTCTTATATGCGTGCCATATATCAAATATTTTTTACATTTACCTTATAAAGCATAATGTTTTATTATTTTTCAAAATTCAAAAATTGAGGTGTAAAGAATGTCTAAAACACTTTATTTAATGAGACATGGTCAAACAATGTTTAATTTAAGGGGAAAAGTACAAGGTGCAAGTGATTCACCTTTAAGTGAGCTTGGTATTTCTCAAGCACAACAAGCAAGTCAATATTTTAATACTCATAACATCCACTTTGATGCATTGTTCTCTTCAAGTTCTGAACGCGCTTGTGATACTTTGGAACATGCAGTCCCTAATAGAGCGTACCAACGATTAAAAGGGCTTAAAGAGTGGAATTTTGGCTTGTTTGAAGGGGATAGTACGGAATTATTAGATGCTATATGGGATAATAAAGATGTGTTTGGAGATCGTTTAGTGCCATTTGGTGGAGATGCTAAAGAAGCAGTAGAGGAACGTTTAAATGACACCTTGACTGAAATTATGGAAGGTACAGCAGGTAGCACTGTATTAGCTGTAAGCCACGGCACAGCAATCCAAATCTTTTTAAGAAAATGGATGAGAAACGCTTTAACTACTGAAGTATTTATAGGTAATTGCCATATTTTAAAATTTGAATATGATGAACATCAATTTAAATTGCTTAATAAAGTAGACCCTATAACAAATGAAAAAATTGAATATTAAAGCGTTGCAAATTTATGAGTAATACAAATTAAAAATCATAAAATGAAGTTAAAAAAATTGGACTGATGCTTCTCGTCATCAGTCCAATTTTGTGTTTTGAATACAAAAATGGCGCAATTACCTCTATAATTATTAGCTACCAAACACAATAAAAAAGAAAGGTAATGCGCCTATGTGTAATTCTATAATAAAAACATGAAGAATTAAAGATAAAACATAAAATACCCATAAAGTTTAAATTTGTTGATTCTCTAAAATAGTAAATGGATAATTTTTTCGATAATCATGCAGGCTACTATGAGAATGATGATACTGGATACTTTATTTAAAATTAAAAGTAAACGTCCTGATTTATCAAAATGTCCGACTGTACGGCCTGCAATGGCTAAAAATATAAACCATAACCAAGAAACTGAAACAGTTGCTAAAGTAAAAGCGATTTTAGCTACACCATTATATGCTGAGGCGCTTGTACCAATCACACCAATTGTATCCATGATCGCATGTGGGTTTAATAAGGATACTGAAAGTGCGAAACTAATTTGTTTACTCGGAGAAAGTCCTCCCTGTACGTCGTTAGCATTATTAGGATTTTCCTTCCATAATGACCATGCCATATAGAGTAAAAAGAACAATCCTATAATATAGACTACTAGTTGCAACATTGGTAGTGACATTAAAATTAAAGAAACACCTATTACTGCTAAAGAGATAAGTAATGTATCACATAGCCCCGCTGTAATAATAGCGGGTAAGGCGCGTTTGAATTTTTGCTGATTTGCGCCTTGATTAAATACAAATACATTTTGAGCACCAAGTGGAAGTATGAGACCTAAAGCTAATAGAAAGCCATGAATAATTGCTTGAATCACTTAACACGCCTCCATATTTTAAATCATCTTTTATTGTATAGTTTCTGAAAATTTAGAATATAAAAGACATTATAAAGCATATGCTTATAATGTCTAGAGGATATTTAAGCATGATTAAAAGGATGGATGATTAATCAATGTCATAGAGTAACCAATGAACATCGAAGTAATCATTACCAATTTTTGAAGATTTTGTTTCTAAACCTAATGTTTCAAATCCTAACGTTGAAAAGAAGATTTTACCACTTATATTATTAGATGTTACACACGTCATTAATTTTTCAATATTTCGAGATTTAGCATGTTCAATGACCGTATTTAATAATTTTTGAATTGTATCTTTATCTTCTTTGTCGATTATAAATAAATTTTCTATCAATGCTTTATGAGCATTACCAACTTGTCTAAGTTGGCGAAGTGTAACGCATGCTACAAGTTCCTTGTCTTTAAAAGCACCAAATATGTTGCAATAATCTTCTTCTGAAGAAAGTACTTGTTGTAGATAATCATCTGAAACATTCTCCAGATACAATTTATCCCAAGCATAGGTATGAGAGTTGCTCGATAGTAGTTTAGTATAGTGATTTAAATCTTGTTGTTTTAATATTCTGATATCAGCCATCATATCCTCCTTAAATGAAAAAAAGAAAACATTTTTGTTATATAAAATGAATTTACATAAATTGGTTGTTTTTTTAGTATGTATAAATGTTTTATATAGTTATTTATTTACTGTATTTATAGATTAACTTAAATTAGCTCATTATACAAAAAAAGAAGACATAAAAATCCAAAAATGAATTTCTATGTCTTCAAATTAATAATATATCGTAATATTTGTCCATTGATAAATTAATCAGTTAATATTAATTATTCTACAACTTGTACGTTTAAATCTACATCAATGTTGCCACGTGTTGCTTTTGAGTATGGGCAAAATTCATGCGCATCATGTAAATATTTCTCAGCGTCTTCTTGTGATAATACGTTTTTAACTTTAGCATCGATGGCTACGCTAAGTTTTGGACTTTCTGCATCAGGATCATCTTCTAAACGTACTGTTAATGTTACTTCAGGTTCAGCATCGCGTACTTTATTTTGTTTTAAGATTAAATCAAATGCACCGTTAAAGCATGAAGCATAACCAGCTGCGAACAATTGTTCAGGGTTAGTTGCGTTTCCGTCCGCTTGTTGTGGTGGTAATACATCTGCATTAATTGCATTATCGTCAGTGTGTACATGTCCTTTACGTCCACCAACGTTTGTTGCTTTAGTTTCATATTGAACTGCCATTATTATTACCTCCTAAATTTCGTATACAATCATTGTTTACCCAACTTGTAAATTTTAAATCATATTTATTTTTAAGATTTAAAATGGACACCCTTGAATTTGGCGTTAAATTCTCAATAGTTTAAAATATATACAAAGCATAATAAGAAAGTAGGGAACGCTATGACGAATGTAGAAGTTGCTGCAACGATAGCACCAATTGGATTAATTGATACAACAACGCTAAAAGATTTAAAGACGTATAGTCATGACATTGATATAGTGGAATTACGTATCGACCAGTGGCCAGATAATCATCTACAATTACTTAAAGACAATCTGCAATTATTGCATCGCCATGATATAGATTTTAAAGTCTTGGTTACTTATCGTACCTCTACTCAAGGTGGTAAAGGTGAGTTGTCATATGAAGCATATATGGCTCTTCTACATGAAATCGTATATGTTGACGATTGTCATATGATTGATATTGAATGGGACAGTGATTACGATGTTTTTGCACATCGTGAACTGGTTCAGTTGGCGCAACAGAACTACAAGCAAGTTGTGGTGTCGTATCATAATTTTCAAGAAACACCAGATATAGATATACTAAGATTCACATATTATAAAATGCATCAATTAAATCCAGATTATGTCAAAATTGCAGTAATGCCACATAGTCGCGAAGATGTAGCAATTCTATTGGAAGCAATGGCGAATAGTGTAGATGCAGTATATTCAAAAGTGATTGGTATTTCGATGTCTCAAATGGGACTGGTAAGTCGTACTGCACAAGGTGTCTTTGGTGGATCCGTTTCATACGGATGTTTAGGTGAACCTCAAGCACCAGGACAGATTCATGTTAAAACATTAAAAGAACAACTGTTATTCTATGAAAATATGTAGTATACATTTGAATTACCTGCTTTAAAGCCTTATAATTGATAATAGTTATCAATATGAAGGAGCGATAATTGTGGAATTACAAGAAGCGATTTCTACAAGAAGAAGTATTAAAAAATTTAACCATGATATGACTATAGATGAGGATGCTTTATTTGAAGCAATTGAGAAAGCTGCTGATGCTCCAAATCATGGTATGCGAGAGCCATGGAGAATCATTCATGTGTCTAAAGATCGATTAGGGGAAATGAGTAGAGACGTAACATACTTTGCATTTCCTAATAGTCCTGAAAAACAAGAGGACCACTATAATAATGTAACGAACTTAGGTGGTATGCTTGTCTTAGTTCTTAAAACAGATCCAAGACAACGTCAAAATCGTGAAAATTATTTTGCGATGGGTGCTTATGCACAAAATCTAATGTTATTACTTCATGAACAAGGTATAGGTACGTGTTGGAAGACACCACCTTATATCTTTGAGCCAAAAGTACGTAAAGTATTTGGTGTAAAAGATGATGAAGTGATTGCTGGATTGCTTTATTTAACAGATTTAGAAGAAGCACCTACTAAAAAACCACGTAAAAATAAAAATTTAATTTCTGAGTATTAATATGAAAAAATTGACGGCTGAAACAAATAAATGTTTTAGCCGTCTAAATTTCTCTGGCAATAGCTGACTGAATTGGAAATACGCTGGTATTAAGCTTTTTCCACTCTTAGTCACCCTTGCCGGGATAGAAGAACAAAATTTTTTATCAAATTAGATTTCTATTCTACTCCCTATTTATTAAATGTTTCTTCTAAGAATGATTCAACTTGTTCTGGTGATTTTGCATTTGCTGAATGTAAATGTGCACGTTTGTTGCCATTTTCGAATACTAATAAACTTGGAATTCCCATAACATCATTATCCGCAGCTACATCTTCTAGCTCATCACGGTTAACAGTATACCAATCATAATCATTATATTTTTCAACAATTGGGTCAATCCACATGTCCATTGCTTTACAATCTGGACACCAACCAGCCTCAAATTTCACGATGACAGGTTTATCGCTTTGAATGGTTGATTTAAAGTCTTCAGTTGATTTAATACTTTGCATAGTTAACGCTCCTTTTCATAAATACTAACAGTATTATAACGAAATATTTAATTAAGTTGAAAAATTAAGCTTAAAATATAGAGCGTTTACATGAATTATCTGATATATTTAAATTAAGATAGAATAGGAGGTTACATCTGCATGATAAAATTTTATCAATACTCAAATTGTACGACTTGTAAAAAAGCCGCTAAATTTTTAGATACACATGGCGTAAGTTACGAACCCATTGATATTGTTCAACACACACCAACTCAAAAAGAGTTTGAAGATATTATCGATAAAACAGGTGTAGAAATTAACAAATTATTTAATACACATGGAGCTAAGTACAGAGAATTAGGTCTTAAAGATAAACTCAAAGACCTAACTGATGAGGAAAAATTAAATTTACTCGCTTCAGATGGTATGTTAGTGAAAAGACCATTAGCAATTTCAGGTAATAACATTACTTTAGGCTTTAAAGAAGAACAATATAAAGAAACTTGGTTATAGTTTAAATTTACAAATTTTATTTCTATAAATTATTTCAACTTTTTATATTAATAGTTGAATGAAATCTTGTGGTATGGCATCATTAAATTGTAATTATTTTTAGGAGGGGATTCTCGTGGCAGTACCGAGCGAATTTAAATATTCTAAAGAACATGAATGGGTAAAAGTTGAAGGCAACACTGCAACAATTGGTATTACTGAATACGCACAAGGCGAATTAGGCGATATCGTATTCGTTGAATTACCAGAAGTTGATGATGAAATCAACGAAGGGGATACATTTGGTAGTGTGGAATCAGTTAAAACTGTATCTGAATTATACGCACCAGTATCTGGTAAAATTGTCGAAACAAATGATGAATTAGAAGATAGTCCAGAGTTCGTTAACGAATCACCATACGAAAAAGCTTGGATGGTTAAAGTTGAACTTAGTGATGAAAGTCAATTAGATGAATTATTATCAGCTGATCAATATAAAGAAATGATTGGTGAATAATTTTTAAAAACTCCTAGATAGCATATCTTGGAGTTTTTTTGTTTGCCCATTTATAGTTTTGGATTTTTAGTATATCAAATTAGATGAAAACTTAATAAATGCATAATTATTTTTCTAAATGTTAAGTAATGGTAAAGTATGTTTAAGGCTTAGCTGTTCTGTGAAAAAGTAAATGATTGTTTTATTATCGACTTAGAGGGTGGATTAACATGGCAATTTTAAACAAAGTTATTATTGTTGAAGGTAAATCTGATAAGAAGAAAGTACAACAAGTAATCGCTGAACCAGTAAGTATTATTTGTACTCATGGTACGATGAGTGTTGATAAATTAGATGACATGATAGAAACATTATATGATAAACATGTATTTGTATTAGCAGATTCGGATGATGAGGGTGAGAAAATCAGAAAGTGGTTTAAACGTCACCTGAGTGAAAGTGAACATATTTATGTTGACCGCACGTATTGTGAAGTTGCACGTTGTCCGAAGAATTATCTTGCTCACGTATTAAGTAAGCATGGTTTCACAGTTCGAAAAGAAAAAAGCCTAATCCCCAATTTAACTACTGAAAGGTTAGTAATTATGCATGAGTAAATCAGTTCAAGTTGAAGATATAAGTGAAAATTTTAATCAAGAAAAGCATCTTATATTTGGATACACACCGATGTGTGGCACATGTAAAGTTTCAGAACGAATGTTAGATATCGCAAATGAGATTTTACAATTACCAATTAAAAAGATAGATTTAAATTTTCATCCTGAATTTAGTGAACAGAATCAAATTATGTCAGTACCAGTACTTGTCGTTATGAATAAAAGTAAGGAAACTGATCGAATTTATGCATTTCAATCAGTTCCATATTTGTTAGAGAAATTAAAATAGTTGTTGACGAAATTATAGTGCAATGGTAGGATATAAATTAATTAAATAGTGCGAAAACTCTTATCAAGAGAGGTGGAGGGATGTGCCCTATGAAGCCCGGCAACCGTCTAATTATAGAAATGGTGCCAATTCACATAAAGTTACTTACTTTAGAAGATGAGAGAAAGATGATTGAATGCTTTCTCGACTTAACTAAAGTGAGGAAGCATTTTTTAATTATATAATGTTTTTTAAGGAGGCACTTAACGTGATTGAGTTAAATCAAGTTGTAAAACGCTATCACACGAAAGATAAGGACGTACTAGCAGTTGATCACGTTGACTTAAATATAGAATCAGGCTCGATTTTTGGAGTCATCGGATTCTCTGGTGCTGGTAAAAGTACG